>CAJFMW010000012.1 GCA_904392525.1 uncultured Eisenbergiella sp. | reverse complement strand
TATTACCGATGAAGCAGTGCAAAAGTACATAAAAGAGCAGGCAGAAGAATCAAGAAAAGAAGATTCCAGAAGTACCGCTTTATAAGCGGACCAGTAACGAAGCTTGCGACGCCGCCCTTCGGGGCGAGCAGCAACATGGCCCCTTTGGAGGGGCGAAATCAAACCACCAGTTGAACTGGTGGTTGGTGACTATGACAAAACGCCGCAGAAAAAATATGCTTACCGAATGGACTGGTGTACCTTCACAAGAAGGGAATAAAAAATCATCCGTTCGGTTTCGGTCAGGCCGGAAAGAAGCTTTTCCTCGGCTTCTTCCAGATGCCTGTCGGCCAGATAGCAGCACCGTTCGCCGGTCTGTGTCAGCCTTACCATTTTGACCCGTCTGTCCTGCTCGCTGCCGAAGCATTCCACAAACCCTTTTTGTTCCAGCCGCAGTACGATGCCGGTGGTGGTGGACTGCGCCACATGCAGCTTCTTTTCCAGCTCCTTGTAGGAAAGCTGCCTGTCCGGAAGCTGATTTAAAACGAGCAGAGCCCCAAGCTGGGCCATGGTCAGGTCATTGGCCCGCAGGCTGTTGTCAGCCATCTTTTTCAATTCATCGCAAATCTGCTTGAGAAGAACTCCGCATGTGTTCTCGTCTGCCATACAGGCACCTCCTTTGGCACGAAGAATAATAGCATGCTATTGTTGATTACTATTCAGCCAGGTCTGCGCATTTACTGCGCAGACCGTACGAAAACGTATAGCGAGGAAGCATCCGGCCCATCGCTGCACGATGAGGCGAGTGCTGCACGATGAGGCGAGTGCTGCGATTGGAATGGCCGGATGCCGTTACAGTTCTGCCGAAGGCTGAACTGTAACCGTTTACAGCCGCTGCGGAATTTGCTACCATAGGGATGAAAAATGTGTGCAGTCTGACGGCGGCAGAAAGAGGGAAATATGCAGTATCAGAATCCGGTGATCCGGGGCTTTTGCCCGGATCCGAGCATTTGCAGGGTGGGGGAGGATTATTATCTGGTCACAAGCTCCTTTGAATACTTTCCGGGGATTCCGGTTTTTCACAGCAGAGATCTGGTGAACTGGAAACAGGTCGGAAACTGTGTGCAGGATGCGGAGGCTTTTCCGCTTCTGGAGGTGAAGGACTCCGGCGGCGTATGGGCGCCCACGATCCGGTATGAGGAAGGGCTTTTCTATGTGACCGCTACCCTGTCGATGTATGGGAATTTCATTGTGACGGCTTCTGACCCGGCGGGGGAATGGTCCACACCCGTCTGGGTGGAGGCGGGCGGAATCGATCCGTCCATCTATTTTGAAAATGGGCACGCCTATTACTGTACCAACCAGTCCCTGCATCCCGGCCAGGAGGAAATCACACTGGAGGAGATTGACGTGCGTACGGGAAAGTGTATCGGAGAGACGAGGACGATCTGGAGCGGCATCGGGGGCGGATTCCTGGAAGCGCCTCATATCTACCGGATCGGAGAGAGGTACTATCTGTTCGCCGCAGAAGGCGGAACCAATTTCAACCATATGATCACTGCCGCGGGGAGCGACAGTCTGTTCGGCCCTTATGAAAGCTGCCCGGACAATCCGATCTTAACGAATGCGCATGATACCAGCAAGGAGGTGCAGTGCGCGGGGCATGGCGATCTGTTTCAGGATCATCGGGGAAACTGGTGGATTGTCCATCTGGGAATCCGTCTGTCCAGAAGAACCATGAGCCACCTGGGAAGAGAAACCTTCCTGACGCCCGTGGTCTGGGAAAATGGCTGGCCGAAGGTGGAAAACAACCGGAAGGCGGCGCTTTGCTGCGACGGCCCCATTTGGGAACCCCAGCGGGAAGCGCTTCCGTGGAAGGCTGATTTTACGAAACAAAAGTGGGAACCGGAGTGGATTTTCTTAAGAAGGCCGGAAACGGCTTCCTATGAAAGAGGAAATGGTGTTCTTCGGCTGCATCCGTCCCGGACCACCTTCCTGGACGGGAAAAATCCCACCTTCGCGGCGGTCAGGCAGAGGGACTTTGACTGTGCGATGGAAGCGGAGCTTTCCTTTTCGACGGAATGTGTCGGGGATGAGGCCGGAATTGCGGCGCTGCTTTCTTCGCAGTTTCATTACCGTTTTGGAAAGAAAAGAACGGAAGAAGGAGATGTGCTGGTTCTGGAAAAATGTGCGGAGGACTTCCGGCAGACGGCATTTAGCATTCCTGCCCCCGAGGGACGGCTCCGGCTTCGGATGGAAGCGGAGAAGGAAAGCTACCATTTCTTTTATGCTGTCGGAGACGGCCCGTTTGAAAAAGCCTGCAGCGCCTCCACCCGGTTTCTGGCCTGCGAGGTGGCGGGACGCAGCTTTACCGGGACGGTCATCGGCCTGTATGCCTTTTCAGACAGGGATACGGGAGCGGTGATGGAGGTGACGGATTTTTCCATGCTGTAGGAAAGGGATTTCTATGGTCCGGAACCCTTCAGGATTTCAGGCGGTAGGTAGCTTTCCTGCCGGATTTTTCCGAGACGATGATATCTTCCTCTTTCAGGAGGCGCAGATAGTCGCCTGTGCGGGATGGGCTTAATCCCACTGCGCCGGCGATCTGCGCAATTTCCGCCGCGGGAACGGCGGTGAGATATTCCAGAATGGCCTGTTTTCTCGCTTTCTGTACAGGCGTATCCGTCCGCTCGTCCTCGCCGCGCTTCAGGCGCAGGGTGAGGGTGATCCGGGCGGGGCTGAGCTGTTCGGTGAGGCTCGGCTTTTCCCAGCCCTGCTCCTCCCAGGCGCGGTGGATGCCGGGGATACCGCTTCCTTTCCCACTGCCGATGTGAATCAGGGAAAACATCCGGGCCAGGGTGACGTTGCGCACGTCCGATTTTCCGCCGTCTGCCGCTTCAGATATTAATATACGGAAGCTTCCCGGATTGGTGATCACGATGCTGTCCGGCTCCTTTCGGATCAAGAGCCCGCTTTTAGCCCGGTAATCCGCGTGGATCAGACAGTTGGCGAGCGCCTCGCCCAGGGCGGAGCGGACGCCTGAAAGGTCGGAATTCGAACGGACGGGTGAACTTTCAGAGTGCATGGCGGATGGCGTTCCCGCAGCCGGGGACGCTTCTTCCAGACTCTGCAGGATTCTGTGGTAGACGAGAAAATAAAAGTCAAACAGGCTGCCGCTCCAGTCCTCCGACCGGGAGGTGAGCTGCCAGACAAGGCGGCCGGAGGCGTCAAGCTCCTGGTAATCCAGCAGATAGTCGGGAAATTCCCGGCGGATATCCCTGCTTTTTCCGAACATGAGCAGACCGGCGGCCGTGGGATGATACTGTCCGTCTTTTCCACGGGCTACAGCGCCGATGCAGGGCAGAAAATGGCAGGAAATGGAGCGCTGCCATGCGGGTCTGGGATGCAGATCGGAAAGCCGGACCCGGTAGCGGCTGATGCAGCCGGGATCCAGGCAGTCCGTGGAAAATTCTTCCAGAACCATGGCGTCCTGGGGCTCATCCGTCCGGTCGCGCAGCATGGAGCGCACCTCGTCCGGACTGCAGCGGTAATCTCCCTCACCGTCCCGGAAGTAGGAGCCGGAAAAAGGATCTGTTCCGATATAGACAGGGCGTTCATGGCGGCCCGCCCGCGGGATCTGGATCACGACGATCCGGTTGCCGCCGCTTTCCACGATCTGTACATCCTGTTCGGAAAGGATGTTCGCGCTCACCTTTGTACGGTCGTTTATCATCTCCCAGAATTCGGAGACCAGCCGTTCGGGAGAGGGCAGAGGGACAGAAACGAAACGCTTGTCCGCTCCTTCGACCACGCCCAGAAGGAGAATGCCGCCGAAGGAATTGGCAAAGGCGGAATAGGTCTCCCAGATACTGTGGGGAAGGCCTCCCTGTGCTTTTTTCGCTTCGATCCGGTTGTTTTCCCGATAGATTTCCAGATTGGCAAAATCCAGCATAATATCCGCCTTTCTTTTTCACGTCTTATTCCTGCGCCTTCCTGTACTGGGAAGGGGACTGTCCGAAATGCTTTTTAAACAGCTTGCTGAAATGATAGGCATCGTCATAACCCACGCAAAGGGCAATATCCTGGATGCTGGCATCCTTTTTCTGATCCAGAAGCTCCTTCGCCTTTTCCATGCGCACCCGGATCAGGTGGTTGATCGGCGTGTCCCCGGTTTCGCTTTTAAAGATTTTTGAAATATAAAAGGGACTTAAATACATGTTTTTGGCGATCTGGTCCAGGGATATTTTCTCATTATAATGGCAGTCCAGATAGTCGATGATCTGCTCCACCACGTACCGTTTGTTGGTGGATTCGAACTCATAGCCGCCTTCCGCCGCGGATGGAGCCGCCGCCTGTTCCCGGTACAGAAGCAGGATCATCTGGGTGACATAGGCCTTCAGCATGAAATAGCGTCCCGGCTGGCGGCCCTGGCTCTCCGCCTGGATCAGGGAGCAGAGACGGGAGAGCAGCACGAAGGTCTTTTCCGCGGGATGAAGCAGAAGCTCCCGTCCGGGAAGTCGGATCTGGTTGCGCTCCATGTCCCGAAGCTGGATGTCGGCGAAGGAAACGTAGAATTCCACCAGAGGAGAGGAGGGCGAGCTGTAGGTGCACTGGTGGACAGTGCCGGGATTGAGCAGGAGCACGTCCCCTTTTTTTACCGCCCGCCATTTGCCGTCCACCACAAAATGCCCCTCTCCGGAAAGCATGAGGGCGATTTCGCAGAAATCATGGCTGTGCGCTGCCTCCGGCGTGCTGCTGCGGGAAAGCTGGCAGGCGAACAGAAAGGTGGGATTCAGGTCTTCATATGTAATGTCGTATTGTACTTCGCACATGGGATGCGTTACCTCGTTTCAGAATTCTTTCCTAAAAGTATACCACACAGGGACGAAAAAGGAACAGAAGGATTTCTTTTCGGAAAGACTGAATTTTTTCTTAATTCGTCCGGTTGAGGTTGCATAACGGGAAAAAGTTTAGTACACTGTATTTTGAATGATTCCCGTCTTTTTACCCCTCTTCCTGCTTCTGAAAGAAAACTGCCGGCTGGTATTTTTCCGGAAGAAAGGCATAGAATGAAGAGGCGGCGGAATGAGAAACGGGATGGAGGCCGGGAGGTCCGCAGGGACATCTTCCGGCTGTATGCTGTAAATACAGGAGAGAAGCGTGCGCGGACCCGGGGTCCGTGCCGGAAATGGAAGCCGCCCTCGGCGGCGAAAATCAAGGAGGAAGAACAGTGGCACAGGTTGGTATTGTAATGGGAAGCGATTCGGATATGCCTGTTATGGCAAAGGCGGCAGAGATTCTGGAGGAACTGGGAATTTCCTATGAGATGAGGATTATTTCCGCTCACCGGGAGCCGGACGTGTTTTTTGAGTATGCAAAAAATGCGGAAGCGGCAGGCTACAAGGTGATCATTGCGGGAGCTGGTATGGCAGCGCATCTTCCGGGCATGTGCGCGGCGATCTTTCCCATGCCGGTGATCGGAATTCCGATGCACACCACTTCCCTCGGCGGAAGGGATTCCCTTTATTCCATCGTACAGATGCCCAGCGGGATTCCGGTGGCCACGGTTGCGATCAACGGAGGCGCGAACGCAGGACTGCTCGCTGCCAAGATCCTTGCCACGTCGGATGAAGCGCTGCTTGAGAGACTGAAAGAGTACAGCCAGAGCCTGAAGGAAAGCGTTCAGAAGAAGGATGCGCGTCTGCAGGAGACCGGCTGGCAGAATTACGCGAAATAAGAGCAGCAGAACAAAAGATAAAGAAAAGATAAGAAGAGCACATGGAGGTAAAAATGGATTATAAGAATGCCGGAGTGGATATCGAAGCCGGTTATAAATCGGTGGAATTGATGAAAAAATATGTGAAGGAGACCATGCGGCCCGAAGTACTTGGCGGACTGGGCGGATTTTCCGGAGCCTTCTCCATGGAGAGCTTTAAGGATATGGAAAAGCCCACCCTGGTTTCCGGAACGGACGGCGTGGGAACGAAGCTGAAGCTGGCGTTCCTGATGGACAGGCATGATACGGTGGGAATCGACTGTGTGGCGATGTGCGTCAATGATATCGCCTGCGCGGGCGGAGAACCGCTGTTTTTCCTGGATTATATCGCCTGCGGAAAGAATTATCCCGAGAAGATCGCTTCAATCGTCAAAGGTGTGGCAGATGGCTGCAAACAGGCCGGAGCGGCCCTGATCGGCGGAGAGACGGCGGAGATGCCGGGCTTCTATCCGGAGGATGAATACGATCTGGCCGGTTTTGCCGTGGGAATCGTGGACGAGAAGAAGATGATCACGGGAGCGGACTTAAAGCCCGGCGACGTGCTGATCGGCCTTGCGAGTTCCGGCGTTCACAGTAACGGTTTCTCCCTGGTGCGCAAGGTGTTTGAGATGACGAAGGAATCTTTGGACACTTATTATGAAGAACTGGGAACCACGCTGGGTGAAGCGCTGCTGGCGCCCACGAAGATCTATGTGAAGGCGCTGCGCACGGTGAAGGAAGCGGGCGTGGCCATTAAGGCATGCAGCCATATCACCGGAGGCGGTTTCTATGAGAACATTCCCAGAATGCTTCCTGATGGGGTGAAGGCTGTCGTGGAAAAGGACAGCTATGAGATTCCCGCGATTTTCCGCCTTCTTGCGAAAACGGGAAATATTGAAGAAAAGATGATGTACAATACCTACAACATGGGAATTGGCATGGTGCTTGCCGTAGATCCTGCAGATGTGGACAAGGCCATGGAAGCGGCCCGTGCGGCGGGAGAGACCCCCTATGTGATCGGCAGAATCGAAGCCGGGGAAAAAGGGGTGGAGTTATGCTGAACATTCTCGTCTGCGTGTCAGGCGGAGGAACCAACCTTCAGGCAGTCATTGACGCGGTGAAGGACGGACGCATCCGCAATACGCGGATTGCCGGTGTGATCAGCAACAACCGTTCCGCCTATGCGCTCAAGCGGGCGGAGGAGAACGGAATCGATGCGGTCTGCCTTTCTCCGAAGGAGTTTTCGGACCGGGAGGCATTCAACCGCGCGTTTCTGGAGAAGGTGAACGAATATGCGCCTGATCTGATCGTGTTGGCGGGATTTCTGGTGAACATCCCGCCGGAGATGATCCGCGCCTATCCGAACCGGATTATCAATATCCATCCTTCCCTGATCCCTTCCTTCTGCGGAACCGGCTATTATGGCCTGAAGGTGCATGAGGCGGCTCTGGCAAGAGGCGTGAAGGTGACGGGAGCTACGGTGCATTTCGTGGACGAGGGAACGGATACCGGTCCGATTCTCCTTCAGAAGAGCGTTGACGTGCAGCCGGACGATACGCCAAAGAGCCTTCAGCAGCGTGTGATGGAGGAAGCGGAGTGGATCCTTCTTCCAAAGGCGATTGACCTGATCGCTGCCGGAAGGGTGGAGGTCGTGGACGGAAAGGCTGTAATCCGGTAAGAAACCGTACAGAAGAAAGCGTGCCGCCTGGCGGCAGAAACAGAGGAGCGGAAGAAAGCCTGCGGCTTTCTTCCTGGGAATTTGCGCGTGGCGCAAATTCCTCCTGAAATGAATGCCGCCTGGCGGCAGGAAAAGAGGAAAGATGAAGATTCTGATCGTGGGAAGCGGGGGACGGGAGCACGCCATTGCGGCTGCCGCAGCCAGAAGCCCGAAAGCGGAAAAGATATACTGTGCACCCGGAAACGCGGGAATCGCGGCTCTGGCCGAGTGCGTACCGATTAAAGTAAATGAGTTTGAAAAGATCGCATCCTTTGCAAAGGAGAAGGCGGTGGATCTGGTCATCGTAGGACCGGACGATCCGTTGGCGGAAGGTCTGGTGGATGTTCTGGAGGAAGCTGGCCTGAGAGCCTTCGGCCCCAGAAAGAACGCGGCTATCCTGGAAGGAAGCAAGGCGTTTTCCAAGGATCTGATGAAGAAATATCACATTCCCACGGCAGCCTATGAAACGTTTGAGGATGCGAAGGCGGCTGAGGAATATCTGGAAAAAGCGGACTATCCCATCGTCCTGAAGGCGGACGGTCTGGCGCTGGGAAAGGGCGTGCTGATCTGTAAGACAAAGGAAGAGGCGCTTGCCGGTGTGAAGGAGATCATGCTGGATAAGCATTTCGGGACGGCGGGGAACCGCATGGTGGTGGAAGAATTTCTCACCGGGCGGGAGGTTTCCGTGCTGTCCTTCGTGGACGGAAAGACGATCCGGATCATGACTTCCGCCCAGGACCACAAGCGGGCCTGCGACGGGGATCAGGGACTGAATACCGGAGGCATGGGAACCTTTTCCCCGTCCCCGTTCTATACGAAAGAGGTGGATGAATTCTGCCAAAAATATATTTATCAGCCTACGGTGGATGCCATGGCAGCGGAAGGACGCCCCTTCAAGGGAATCATTTTCTTCGGCCTGATGCTGACGGAGAAAGGCCCGAGGGTGCTTGAGTACAATGCCAGATTCGGTGACCCGGAGGCACAGGTGGTGCTTCCCCGGATGAAAAATGACATTCTGGATGTGATGGAAGCCTGCATCGACGGCACTCTGGATCAGATTCAGCTTGCATTTGAGGACAATGCGGCGGTCTGTGTAGTGCTGGCGTCCGAAGGATATCCGGTCAGCTACGAAAAAGGTTATCCGATCACGGGGCTGGAGCGGTTCGATGAGGTTTCCGACGCGTTCTGCTTCCATGCGGGCACTTCTTTTGATGAGGAAGGCCGTATTGTGACGAACGGCGGAAGGGTACTGGGCATCACCGCAGTTGGAAAGGATCTGAAGGCGGCCAGGGCCAGGGCGTATGAGGCGGCCGGCTGGGTGGATTTCGCCAACAAATATATGAGGACGGATATCGGAAAGGCCATTGATGAGGCCTGAGTGGTTACAGTTCACTCGTCCGTCGGAACCAGGCAGATGTCGTGCCTGCACGAACAGATGACTGGCTCTGAGCGGACGAAGGGAGCTCCTGGCGATAAGCAAAGATAGCTGCGAAGTAGCGGAGAGCGCGAAGCGCGGTTTTGCGCATGGCGCGGAGTGAACTGTAACCCTGAATACAAAAGAAAGGCATGGTACGCAAATGAACAGGATAAAATCAGGAAGAAAGAAAAAAAGCCTGCGGATCGCTGCGGTTCTGACTGCAATGGCTCTCTGCGCAGGAATGTGGGGGCAGAGCGGACTTGTGAGTCACGCCTCCAACAGCCTTGGAAGCCAGACCGGTCAGGAGACGGGCGGTGATGCCCAGGAGGAAGCGCCCGCGGAAAGCACGGATGGCGGAGAGGATGTGGAAGCCCAGATCGTGGATGAGAATACGGAGGATCTGGCCGGAACTTCTACGGCTGCCAGAGTGAGAGTGGTTCCTGCAAGTGCGAGGCTGCGCGGCGAGGCGTCCACAGATTCCGATCAGGTGGGAAGTCTTTCTTCCGGAGACGAAATCGATGTAGTAGGAGAGACCACCGGCAGCGACGGAAATCTGTGGTATCAGGTTTCGGGTGAGGTGAACGGGGAAACCGTATCCGGTTATATCCGCTCCGACCTGGTAGAGGTGACGCAGACTGCTCAGGCAGAGACCCCTGCGGAAACGACTTCTGAGACGCCCTCAGAAGCGCCTTCTGAGACAGAAAGTGTCTCTACGGACGAATACAGCGTAAGCTATGCGGACGATGGAACGGGAACAGGCGTAAGCGACTGGTATCTGAACGACAACATCAATGGAACCAGATATAAGATCAGTGATCTGCTGAATGCGCAGCAGACCAATGAAAGCAATATTGCCGTGATGGAAGAGCAGACCGGCAATATGCGCACGATCATCATCATTCTTGCGGTGATTATTGCCCTTCTTGTCATCGTGGTCACCATTCTGATTTTCAGACTCAGAAGTTCCTATGAGGAGGATGGATATGATGAGGATGATTACGGCGACGAAGATGAAGATGACGACCGTTATGATGAAGATGAGGAGGATGAGGACGAGGAAGACGAGGACGATTATGCTCCCAGAAGGCGCCGCGGCGCGTTGAGACGTCCCGTGCGCTCCAGACAGCCTTCCCGCAGAAAGCGTTATGAAGAGGACGACGAAGACGAGGAGGATGAGGACGACGATCGTTACGATGATGAAGACGATGAGGAAGAGCCTCCGAGAAGATCCTCCCGTCAGTCCGGCAGAACGAAGAGCCAGAAAAGCCAGAGGAATTACAGACCGAAGGATTTCCTGGATGTAGATGAGGATGATGATCTTGATTTTGAATTCCTTGATCTGAAATAAAGGGTCAAAGGCCGCTGTGGAAAGGACCGAAATCTGTCCGCAGCGGCCTTTCCGGTTGACAGAATGTGCCTTCTGTTATAATATTTATATAACAATAACAGATCCGGTTTTGTCAACGCCGGACAGGAGAAAGAAGAGCGATGCACAGTGGAAATGGTATTGGAAATTGATTTTAACAGCAGCGAAGCCATATATATTCAGCTCAGGAATCAGATCATTCTTGGAATTGCGACCAACCGCTACCGGGAAGGCGACGTTCTTCCCAGCGTGAGGCAGCTTGCCGATGAAATCGGGATCAATATGCATACGGTCAATAAGGCATATACGGTTCTGAAGCAGGAAGGCTTTGTTAAGGTGGACCGGCGAAAGGGCGCCGTCATATCCATAGATGAAGGGAAAAAGAAGGCGATGGAAGAAATGCGGCAGGAGCTTCTGCTTCTGCTTGCAAAAGCGAGCTGTAAGAATATTTCCCGTCAGGAGGTGCATGCTTTAATTGATGAAATCTATGAAGAATATGGAGGACTGGAATAATGCAGTCGCAGTTTACAGATAAGGCCAGAACGGCCCTCCAGCTTGCCGGGCGCGCCGCCAGGAGAATGAAGCAGGGATATGTGGGAACCGAGCATATCCTTCTGGGCCTCCTGGAGGAAGGTACGGGCACGGCCGCCAGGGTGCTTGCGGAGAACGGCGCAAACGAGCAGGAAATCCGGGAAATGATCCGGGATCTGATCGCCCCTGTTTCTCCCGTCCCGGTCAAAGAGAGGGACGGCTATTCCCCGAGGGCAATGGCCATTCTGGAGGAGGCTCACAGGCAGGCGGCCCGTTTTGGTTCTTTCCTTACAGGAACGGAGCATATTCTGCTCGCCCTGATCCGGGAAGGGGAAAATGTGGCGGTCAGGCTCCTAAATACCTGCAGTCTCCAGCCGCAGAAGATTTATGCGGATACCCTTGCGGCGATGGGGCAGGATCCCGGCCTGTATAAGGAAGATCTTGTGAAGAGGCAGAAAAAGAAAGGGCAGACCGCAACGCTGGAGCAGTACAGCAGAGATATGACCGCTCTGGCTGCCGCAGGGAAGTTGGACCCGGTTGTGGGAAGAGAGGAAGAGATCAGCCGGGTAATTCAGATCCTGTCCAGACGGACGAAGAACAATCCCTGTCTGGTGGGAGAGCCCGGCGTTGGAAAAACCGCTATTGTAGAAGGGCTCGCCCGCAGGATCGTGGAAGGAAACGTGCCGGATACCGTGAAGGACAAACGGGTGCTGACCCTGGACCTTTCCGGAATGATCGCGGGGAGCAAATACCGGGGAGAGTTTGAGGAGCGGATCAAGAAGGTGATCCGTGAGGTGACCGAAGCCGGAAACGTGCTTCTGTTCCTGGATGAGCTTCATACGCTGATCGGCGCAGGAGGAGCGGAAGGGGCGATTGACGCTTCCAATATTCTGAAGCCTTCTCTTGCACGTGGCGAGCTGCAGCTCATCGGTGCGACCACGATCACGGAGTACCGGAAGTATATCGAACGGGATGCAGCACTGGAAAGAAGGTTCCAGCCGGTTAACGTGGAGGAACCCACGGAAGAGGAAGCGATCCGCATTCTGGAGGGGATTGCTCCCGGCTATGAGAGGCACCATCAGGTCACCTATGAACCCGGCGCGCTGGAAGCGGCCGTGCGTCTTTCCAGCAGATATATCAACGACAGAAGGCTGCCGGATAAGGCCATCGACCTGATCGACGAGGCGGCTTCTGCGGTGAAGCTTTCGAATATGGAACAGCCGGAGGACATCCGCCTGCTCAATGAACAGATCCACGAGCTGGATCAGAAGATCGAGAACGCGATCCGCGTGGAGGCCTTTGAGCAGGCCGGGAACTGGAAGCGGGAGCAGGACGCCGTGATGAAGAAGCTGGCACAGAAGAAAGCGCGGCTTCAAAAGAAGAAGGCGGAAAGCCGCCATGTGGTCACGGAAAACGATGTGGCGCAGGTGGTTGCGGCCTGGACGAAAATTCCGGTGAGCAGGCTGGAGGAAAAGGAAAGCGAACGGCTCATGAAGCTGGAGTCGATTCTGCATAAGCGGGTGATCGGCCAGGAGGAAGCCGTTTCTGCGGTGGCGCGGGCCATGAGAAGAGGCCGCGTTGGACTTCAGGACCCGAAGCGGCCCATCGGCTCCTTCCTGTTTCTCGGTCCCACGGGCGTGGGAAAGACGGAGCTGAGCAAAGCGCTGGCGGAAGCCATGTTCGGAAGCGAAAACGCTCTGATCCGGATCGATATGTCCGAGTATATGGAAGGACATTCCGTTTCCAAGCTGATCGGTTCCCCGCCCGGATATGTGGGCTTTGACGACGGGGGCCAGCTTTCGGAGAAGGTGCGCCGTAACCCTTATTCCGTCGTGCTTTTCGATGAAATCGAGAAGGCGCATCCGGACGTGTTCAACATTCTTCTGCAGGTGCTGGACGACGGCCATATCACCGACTCAAAAGGACGAAAGGTGAGCTTTAAAAATACGGTGCTCATCATGACCTCAAACGCCGGCGCACAGAGGATCGTGGATCCAAAGAGCCTGGGCTTTTCCACGGGAGCCGATGAAAAGAAGGACTATGAGCGGATGAAATCAGGGGTGATGGAAGAAGTGAAACGGCTGTTCAAGCCGGAATTCATCAACCGGATTGATGAGATCATGGTGTTCCATCCTCTCACCATAGAAAATATGAAGCAGATCATCACGCTTCTCGCAAAGGATCTGATCACACGCTGCAGGGAGCAGCTCGGCATCAGTCTGACCATCACGCCGGCGGCCAAGAACCTGATCGTGGAGAAGCATTCTGATCTGAAGATGGGGGCCCGTCCGTTGAAGCGCGCGATCCAGAGCATGATCGAGGACGCGCTGGCAGAGGAGATCCTGAGCGGGCGCGTACAGCCGGAAGACCATGTGACGGTGGGCTGTAAGGATGGTAAAATCAGCTTTCATGTAAAGAAATAATCATACAAACTGAAAAAAAGAACAGGAGGACAAAAGCAATGGCAGCAGTAGAGGAGTTGATCCGCAGGGAGGCAGACGGAAGCATCAGCTTCGGAAATCATACCCTTTCTGAAAAGGCGAAGGTGGAGGATTTCTCCCATGAGGGCGATCTGTACAAGGTGAAGACCTACCGTACCATGACGAAGCTGGAAAAAAACGGCATGTTCGCCTATGAGTCCGTTCCCGGAACCAGCGTACTCTTCTTTAACGAGCGCGAGGACGGCGTAAGCTTTCTGGTGGAAGGAAGCGAGGATGCGCAGATTACCATCGGCCTTCAGGATGATGCGGAGTACGATGTGAAGATTAATGGCGAAGACGCCGGAAGAATGTGCACCAATCTGGGAGGAAAGCTGAGCCTGAGCGTGGAGCTTGCCGGAGCCGGAGAGGTGAAGGTGGAAATCAGCAAATAAAAAGCGAACCGTGAGGCTCTGCAGACGGAAGCCGCAGGAGGAGTCAAAGGGCAGGAAGTGCCTGCCGGATGGAGATTCCGCCTGCGGTTTTCCGATGCATGGCAGGAAGGTGAGGAAAACGGAAAATGGCCAAAGCGAAATCGGCTACGGTATTTTATTGTCAGGAATGCGGCTATGAATCCGCGAAATGGATGGGACAGTGCCCTGCATGCAGGACCTGGAACAGCTTTGTGGAAGAGCCTGTGAGAAAAGCGCAGGCGGAGACGGGGAAGGAAAAGCACGCCGGATTTTCTTCCGGCGGGAAGAAGCCTGCGAAGCTTTCCGAAATATCCGCAGATGAGGAGGATCGGATTCCTTCCGGAATCGGAGAGCTGGACCGGGTGCTCGGAGGCGGCATTGTGCCGGGCTCTCTGGTGCTGGTGGGAGGGGATCCGGGTATCGGAAAATCTACCCTCCTTCTGCAGGTATGCAGACTGCTGGCAGAGAGAGGCCGGAAGGTACTTTATGTGTCGGGAGAGGAATCTCTGCGGCAGATCAAGATGCGCGCCCAGCGCATCGGACCGTTTCAGGATTCTTTTCTCCTGCTTTGTGAGACGAATCTGAGTGATATTGAGGAAAACATCATACGGATGAAGCCGGAAATCGTAATCATCGATTCCATCCAGACCATGTACAGCGAAGAGGTTTCAGCCGCTCCGGGCAGCGTTTCCCAGGTGAGGGAATCCACGGGCGTATTCCTGCGGCTGGCAAAAAGCGGCGGCATTTCCATTTTCATCGTGGGACATGTGACGAAGGAAGGGACGGTCGCCGGCCCCAGGGTGCTGGAACACATGGTGGATACAGTGCTCTACTTTGAAGGGGACCGTCATGCGGCCTACCGTATCTTAAGGGGGGTGAAGAACCGTTTCGGCTCCACCAATGAGATTGGTGTGTTTGAAATGCGCAGGGAAGGGCTTTATGAGGTGAAGAACCCTTCTGAGTTCATGCTGAACGGGCGGCCGGTCGGGGCGAGCGGCAGCGTGGTTTCCTGCTCCATGGAGGGAACCAGGCCCATCCTGGTGGAGATTCAGGCGCTGGTCTGCTCCAGCAATTTCGGGTTCCCCAAAAGACAGGCGGCAGGCACGGATTTTAACAGGGTGAGTCTCCTGATGGCGGTGCTGGAAAAACGGCTCGGCCTGCAGATATCTGGCTGTGATGCCTATGTGAACATCGCCGGAGGAATTAAGATTTCGGAGCCTGCCATAGATCTCGGCATTGTGATGGCGGTCATCTCCAGTTTTAAAAACCGTCCCATTGAGGAGGGGGTTATGGCCTTTGGAGAAGTGGGATTGAGCGGCGAGGTACGCGCAGTCAGCCAGGCGGAGGGCAGAGTGTCCGAAGCGAAGAAGCTGGGCTTTCGGACCTGTATTCTGCCCCAGGTGAGCCTGGAGCATCTGCCGAATGTGGATGGCATCCGCCTGGTCGGCGTGCGCTCCGTCAGGGACGTGATCGATTATATTTGAAAAAATTTATTTTACCTGTCGTTAAACAGGCCGGAGCCGGGAAAAAACGCGGGCGGGACAGGCGGCATTGTTTCCGGAACGGACCCGGGAAGGGAGCCGGGGACAGTGCCGGGAAGAATCCCGGGAAACAGCATGCCGTCTCTGTCCTGCGCGCGTTCCAGCTCCCGGTCCCGGTTGACAGGATTGCAGCCATCATTGGACATGACCGTGCGCGGGTCCATATCAGACGCCTTTCCATTTTCGTCGATCCGGACGCCGGACGTGCCCGGAGCATAAGCATTATAAGCAGCTCTGATTCTTTTTTCCATTTGTACCTCTCTTTCTTTCAGCCGCCATGAGCGGCTTTTTCATACGATAGGAAAGGAACTTTCCTATCGTATGAAAACCTTCGGTGGATGCGCACTTAGCGCGCAGGCAATCAAAGATTGCCCGGAAATTATTGCCTGACGGCAATCGCGCTCGGCGCGAGTGGTGCGCATGATGCGTACCGCATCAGGGCGCACACTTTTTATCCCAAAAGAACAGCATCAGCCAGAAATAGTATGTGTTTTTTCGTTGTAAATTATTTACCGATAATGTAAAATAGTGTTATCAAATAAAAGACTTGTGAGGGAAATATCGTGGCAATTAAATCCAAAGAGCTGGCTGGCATGCTTGGGGTATCCGCAGCCACCATGTCGCTGGTCCTGAATCATAAACCCGGCATCAGCGAGGAACTGAGAAACTCCCTGCTGGAGAAAATACGGGAAATGGGATACGGATATATGATCCGTGAGGAAGACGAGCGGGGGGAGAAGGAAGAAACTGCCGGGGATAAAACGATCGCTTATGTGGTATTGTCGGAATATCATGACGATGTGGAGGAAGCGGCCTTTTTTCCGAAGGTCATCGAAGGCACGGAAAGAGAGGCGAGGAGGCTTGGCTACCGTTTTACGATCCTGCATATCTATGATGAAAGCGGCGCGAAGCTGAAGGAAATCATCGGGAAGGAACAGTTCGTGGGAATGCTGATTTATGCCGCGCAGGTCAACAGCAGGATGAAGGAGGCGCTGGATGCCCTGGAGGTTCCCTGGCTTCTGATCGACTGCTTCTGCCCGGATGCGGAGGCCAGTGCCGTTACGGTCAATAACAGGCAGGGAATTTATGCTGCTGTAAAATATCTTTACGGCAGAGGACACCGGAAAATCGGATACGTCAGTTCAGGAAGGCCGCTTTGTTCCCTGATGGAACGGCGCAGGAGCTTCCGCTATGCGATGGAGGAATTGGGGCTGACTGAGGAGCCGCTCTTCTGCGTGGAAGAGGCGGGATGCGGACAGAAGGCGCAGGAATATCTGGAAGAGCTGTGGAAGGATGCAGAAAGGATTCCCACGGCATTGCTGGTGGAGAATGATGTGATGGCGGTTGCCGTATACCGCGCGTTGAAAAGCAACGGACTCCGGATTCCGGAGGATGTATCGGTCATTGGATTTGACGGACGAAGCATCTGCAGCATGCTGGAACCGGCGCTGACGACGCTGCGTGTTCCCAGAAGGGTGATGGGGCGGCTTCTGGTTACGCTTCTTCTGCAGAAGATAGAGCTTCAGAGCCGTTCGGCGGAAGATGTAACGGTGAGACTTGAGATCAATACGGAACTGGTGGAAATGGAAAGCGTTGCAGATGCGAAAGAGTGAACCATAGATAAAAATGTAAATTTTTTATAAACTATGTTGACAAATTTATAAATATATTTTATGATAGAGAACGAGTTGAGACATCATCAACCCAAGCTGGTGCGGTATGATCCGCACCAGTCCCCCCCTCTCTTTTATCGAATAACTCTTTCGGACTCCATATCGGTTCAGGTAACATCATAGTCAGTCAGCATTATGGAGATGAGGAAAAGGCAGGAAATGCTTTTTCCTTTTTTGTTTTTTCGGAAATTTTCATGGGTGGAAAATATCGCTGTATAATGCCGGAGGAGGGAAACATGGCCGCCATGTTTCCCTCCTCCGCAATTTTTCAGAAGGCTGTTTTCCTGTTCAGAATCCGCACTTTTTTTCCAGGCTGCCGCACAGATCAGCCAGCCAGGGCGCGTCCACCGTTTCAATTTCACCTTTGTCGCAGGAAGAAGCGATGGAAGGATCAATCGGAAGGCGGGAAACAGAAGGAATGCCATGCTTTTTGGCAATTTCCTCGATGTGGCTTTCGCCGAAGATGCTGTGGCGGCTGCCGCAGTCAGGACATTCAAAGTAGGACATATTCTCCACGATGCCGAGAACCGGAACATTCATCATCTCCGCCATGCGCACCGCCTTTTCCACGATCATGGAAACCAGCTCCTGGGGAGAGGTCACCACGATGATGCCCTTTACGGGGATGGACTGGAACACGGTAAGCGGCACGTCGCCCGTTCCGGGAGGCATGTCCACGAACATGAAATCCACGTCGGACCAGATCACGTCCGTCCAGAACTGGCTGACCGCACCGGCGATTACCGGACCGCGCCAGAGTACGGGATCGGTATCGTTGTCAAGCAGAAGATTGATGGACATGAGGTCCACGCCGAGGCGGGATTTCGCCGGAAGGAGACCGTATTCATTGGCATAGGCCTTCTCATGGACACCGAACGCCTTCGGGATGGAGGGGCCGGTGATATCTGCGTCCAGAACTGCGGTGTGATAGCCCTTCTTCTGCATGGAAGAGGCCAGCAGAGAGGTGACGAGGGATTTTCCTACGCCGCCCTTGCCGCTCACCACAGCGATTACATTTTTAATGGTAGAAAGCTCATGGGGCTTTTTCAGCATGCTTTTCGGATCACGGTCCGCACATGCTTCGTGACAGGTTTCACAGTTGTGGGTACAGTTTTCGCTCATTTTTCTTCAGATTCCTTTCCTGGTTCTTATGAGAATTATACAACATCACCGGCAGATGTCAATCAGATACCCCGCGGGAATGTCGCCATTGAGATATGAAGGAATACTTGCCTGTTTGCCGGGAATCGGATATAGTGGTAACAGGCGCTTCGAAGCGGATTTGCCGAAAGACGCAGACTGTGAGAAAAGGAGAAATGGGGAATGTACAGGCATCATGAAGAATCATTGAAAATTATGGAAGAATTTTTCCGAAACAGACAGGAGGTTATCGCGCTCATTTTCGGAGGCTCGGTAGCCAAGGGAACAGAGCGGCCGGATTCCGACCTGGACGCGATGGTGATCGTTTCGGACGAGTACTATGAAAAGCTTCTGGAAGAGAACCGGACTGCGGAAACCATTTCCGGACTCTGCACCTATGAGGGCGGATATTTTGATGTGAAATATATGACGAAGGATTTTCTGCGCGCGGCAGCGGAAAAGGGAAGTGAGCCCACCCGCAATTCCTTCATCAAATCCCGCGTGTTGTTTTCAGATGATCCGGAGATTGCGCCTCTGGTAGCGGCCATTCCTGTCTTTCAGGAAAAGGAAATGGAGGAAAAGATGCTTTCCTTCTACAGCGATCTTCAGCTGAATTATCATTATTTCTGGAAATGCTGTGCGCCCAGGGGGTATATGAGGGCGCGGACGGCAAGCGAGATCGTCTACAGCATATACCGTCTGATTCTGCAGGAAAATAAAGTGCTCTTCCCCTGCAACAGAAGACTGGAGGAAACGGTGGCAGGGCTTGCGGACAAGCCGGAGGGAATCGTGGAGCTGTGCAGCAGGTTCTGTGAGACGATGGAAGATGAGCTGGCTGATAAAATCGTGGAAAGCTATCATGCATGGACGGGCTATGATTATAAAAAGGATCCCAGCATCTATCAGTCCCGCTACTGCATGGATTTTGAAAAATGGTGGCTCTATCCCAGGCCGCTGATCGCGGAGTGGTAATAAAAAGCCCCTGAAAAGGGAGGAAGCCAGTACCGGTTCCTTCCGATACTGGCTGGTAATGAAAAAGAGTATCTATTTTAAAAAGCCCGTCGGCTTCTATGGTTCCTATACTACAGGAAAAATGTGACTTTTCTATGTAGAAGCTATAAAATAAGTGTGAAGGATAAAAAAATTTTCAAATCAGAATGTGAAAAAAGAGAAGCATATAGGAACCGGTATGAGATTGTAAAGCGCTGCTCTTTTTGTTATAATATTCACGTATTTGGAAAAAACTATCTTCAGAAAGGACAGGTAGAGAAAATGCAGAAGTATGTTTGTGATGTATGTGGCTATATTTATGATCCCGCAGTGGGAGATCCGGATAACGGAGTGGCAGCCGGAACCGCATTCGCGGATATCCCGGAGGACTGGGTATGCCCTCTGTGCGGAGTAGGCAAGGACCAGTTTTCCGTAACGGACTAAGCATCGTTCATCCGGGAGGTAAGATTATGGCAATTGTATTTGACGAGTCGCTGAGAACCGGAAACGGGCTGATCGATACCCAGCATCAGGAGCTGATCGCCAGAGTGAACAAGCTGACGGAAGACTGCAGGGTGGGAGCGGAGAAGCTGGTCGCGGTTCAGACGCTGAACTTCCTGATGGATTATACCAACATCCATTTTGCGGATGAGGAAAAGCTGCAGGAGGAGAATGCGTATCCTCTTCTGGAGGCCCATAAGGGGCAGCACGCCGCTTTCGTTAAGGCGGTGGAAGAGCTTCAGGAGATGCTGGAGGAGGAAGAAGGCCCCAGCGAAGCCTTTGTGGAGGCTGTTAAGAAGAACGTGGTGGACTGGCTTTTAAACCACATCTGTGTGTGGGATAAACAGGTGGCACAGTTCATCCGGGAAAAATAAAAAGGCCGGTGACAGTCCGGACATCAGACAGCGGATGCGGCCGTTTTGGCGCATCCGCTGTTTGCGCGATACACCCGGCAAGCGGCTGCCGTGATTGCACGAGCAGCCATTTGCCGGGCAACGGACAGCGAACAGCTTTGCTGTGAGTTGTCCGGGTATCGCGGAGATCGGATAGGGGAAGTTTCTTCCCCTATCCGATCAGAAACTGCGGCGCAATTGTGGCCACGGCTGCATATAATAAAGAAAAGGGTGCCCCAGAGAGGAAGGATATGTGGAAGGGAATTGATGTCAGCGATAACCAGGGAGCGGTTTCCTGGAATCAGGTGAAGGAGGCGGGATGTCAGTTCGCGGTTCTCAGGAGCGTGCGCCGTTCTGGAAAGCCGGATGCGCAGTTTGGGGCGAACGTGTCGGGCTGTAGGGCGAACGGAATCCCCTTTGAGGTGTATAAATATACCTATGCCGACGTTCCGTCCCAGGCGGCGGAGGAGGCGAAGCAGGTGGTGGATCTGCTGCAGAGCCATCATCTGTCCTGCAGGATCTGGTGGGATGTGGAGGACATATCTCTGAAAAAGCTCGGGGCCGGGGTATTGACAGGACTGATCCGTTCTGCCTGGAATATCGTGGAAGGCGCGGGGATGGAATTCGGCATCTATACCGGACTGGCCTTCTATCACACAGGACACTTCGACCCGGCAGCGTTTGACTGTCCCTTCTGGATCGCCCGATATCCCACAAGCGCATATTACCCGTTTTCCGCAGCGCCGCCCGACGGGAAGTATTGTCCTCAGATCACACAGACGCTTGCGGCGTGGCAGTATACGAGCAAGGGAAGGGTAAACGGCATCAGCGGCCCGGTGGATCTGAACGTCCGCTATCTCCCTGCCTGAGCCCGGTGCAGCCTTAAAAGGCTCCTGAACAGAAAAGAAAAAAGCCGATAACCCGCGCAGTTATCAGCTTTTTTCATGTTTACCGCTCTTTAAAGATGAGCAGGAGCAGTAGGAATCGAACCCACATCGATGGTTTTGGAGACCACTGTTCTACCTTTGAACTATGCTCCTGTTTTGGTTCTGCCCGAACCGACGAATTGTATTATAGCAAGCTTTTCTGACAAAAGCAAGCCTTTTTTGCAAAAAAGATGAGAAGCGGCTGGGAAATGGTATTCACAGCCCTCCACCCTCATTCGCACCCGTCGCCTCTTCGAGGCTTCAGTCCCGCGCCTTGCGGCGCTAAGGCTGCTCATGGGGGTGGGGTGACTGCTTCGCAGTCCAAATTCAGAATGGACAACACGAGCTTACGTGCAAGCACGACGCGCGAGTTGTCCATTCTAAATCGGCTGTGAAAAGTAACCGGAAATGTAAAATTTTTAAAAGCTCTATGTAAAGTGGGAATTTTATAGTAGAATAATACCAAAAAGTGCTGCCAGGGGCGGCAGGAAGGAAAGAAGGAATGACGGACGGAATAAGGGTTGTTGCCAGCGACTTTGACGGTACCATACTGAAAGACGGCGCGCAGGAAGTGGACAGGGTTTATTTCCCGCTGATTCGTTCGCTGAAGGAAAGAGGAATTTCCTTTATCGCCGCAAGCGGGAGGCAGTACGGCAATCTGCGGAGGCTGCTTGAGCCGGTGGCGGACGAGATCAGTTATATCTGTGAAAACGGCGCACTGATCGCGCAGGGGAACAGAGTGATCCGTCAGAATGAGATTGAAAGGACGCTCGCGCTTTCGCTGATAGCCGACATGGAAGAGGTGCAGGGAGCGGAAGGAGTGGTTTCCTGCGCGGACACCTCCTGTGTGGCTCCCAGCGATCCGGGATTCGCGGAGTATCTTCGGAATACGGTGAAGAATACGGTTACGGTATTCGATTCTCTGAGACAGGTAAAGGAACCGATCATTAAGCTCGCTCTTTATTTTCCGGAGGGAATACCGCCCCTGCAGGAACAGCGGTTCCGGGAAAAATACGGCGAAAGTCTGAGCATTGTGGACGGAGGCGGCGGCTGGCTGGATTTCACGAATAAAGATGTGGATAAGGGAAGCGCGCTTCGTTATCTTGCTGAAGTGGAAGGCTTTGGGCTGGATGAGGTATTGTGCTTCGGAGACAGCGGCAACGATGTGGGTATGCTGCGCGCCGCCGGCTTGAGTTACGCGATGGATACGGCAAAGGATGAAGTGAAGGCTTGTGCGGACAGGCAGTGCAGCATGGTGAGTGATGTGCTGGAGCAGCTTCTTAAATGAATTTTCATAAAATACAGAAAGGCGGAAACAGAATGAAAAAAGTGATTAAGGATTACCCCCATCTTCTCCACGGAGGAGATTACAATCCGGAGCAGTGGCTGGACTGCCCCCAGGTGTTGGAAGAGGACATCCGGCTGATGAAGGAGGCCCATGTGAACTGCGTCTCCCTCGGAATTTTTTCCTGGGCGAAGCTGGAGCCTGTGGAGGGAGAATATCACATTGGTTGGCTTCGTAAGATCATCGACAGGCTCTATGAAAACGGCATCTACACTATCCTGGCCACGCCGAGCGGCGCGATGCCGCAGTGGCTTGCCCAGCATTATGATGAGGCAAGACAGGTGGGGCCGGACGGCGTGAGAAATCTTCCCGGAAGGCGTCATAATTTCTGCCCGACCTCTCCTCTGATCAGAAGAAAGGTGAAGAAGATCGACAGGGAGCTTTCCCGTCGTCTGGGAAATCATCCCGGCGTGATTCTCTGGCATATTTCCAATGAATACGGCGGAAGCAGACTGGGAGGCGAATGCCACTGTGAGCTTTGTCAGGAAGCGTTCCGGGAGTGGCTGCAGAAGAAGTACAAGACGCTGGACAACCTGAATCATGCCTGGTGGACAACCTTCTGGAGCCATACCTACACCTCTTGGGATCAGATCCACAGTCCGGCTCCCCACGGGGAAATCGGCATCCATGGCCTGAATCTGGACTGGAAGCGTTTCGTGAGCGACCAGATGCAGGACTTCTGCATGGCGGAGATCAGGGCGGTGCGCAAGTACAGCGATAAGCCGGCGACCATCAACATGATGGAATTTTTCCGTCCGCTGAATTATTATAAATTTGCGAAGCAGCTTGACATCATTTCCTGGGATTCCTATCCTCAATGGCACAGGGAGCCGGATGACAGGGACACGGCCATGCGCACTGCGGCCTGTCATACGCTGATGAGAAGCTTAAAAAAGGCTCCGTTCCTCCTGATGGAAAGCACGCCCTCCATCGTGAACTGGAAGGATGTGAATACCCAGAAGCGTCCGGGTATGCATGAGCTGTCATCTCTGCAGGCGGTGGCTTGCGGCTCCAACAGCGTGCAGTATTTCCAGTGGAGGAAGAGCAGAGGCGGTGAAGAGAAATTCCACGGGGCGGTGGTTGACCACCGAAACGGAAGCAATACCCGCGTTTTTCGGGAGGTTGCGGCGCTTGGAGAGCGGCTGGAGCAGATTTCAGACGCGGTATATCCCACCTGCAACAGGGCCAGAGCGGCCATTCTGTTCGACTGGGAAAACTGGTGGGCGGTTGAGGATATCCAGGGGCCGAGAAAGAATATGGCCTACCTGGAGACGGTGATTTCCCATTTCAAACCCTTCTGGGAGCTTGGAATCGAGGTGGATTTCATCAATGAGGAGGACTCCATGGAGGGCTATGCCCTTGTCGCTGCGCCTATGGCCTATCTGTATCAGGACGGCTATGCGGAGCGGGTGAAAAAGTACGTGGAAGCGGGAGGCTGCTATCTGGCGACCTATTTCTCCGGCGTGGTGGATGAAAATGATCTGTGCATTCTGGACCGGCACCCGCTGGAAGATGTGCTGGGCATCCGGACGGAAGAAATGGATGCTGTCGTGCCGGAATCTCTTCCCAATACCATTTCCTTTGCGGGAAAAAGCTGGAAGGCGGGACAGCTCAGAGAGGTTTCCCATGTGGTGGAGGATGCGGAAAATCCCGTGGAGGTGCTCTCCGCCTACGAACAGGATTACTATCAGGGCTTTCCTGCCCTCACCCGGAAGAAATACGGCAAAGGAAGCGCGCTCTATCTGGCCTGTGAAGCAGAGGAAGGCTTCCTGAAGGTGCTGTATGAAAAGCTGGCTGAAGAATACGGAATCCGGGGCGAGTTCACCGGAAGGCTTCCGAAGGGAGTCGTGGTTTCCAGAAGAGACGGGGATCAGCCGGTCTGGTTCCTGCAGAACTTCAACCGGGCAGCGGTGCAGGTTGAGCTTCCCTTCCCCTTCCACACGGTGGAGGACGGCAGAGTGCTGGAGGAAAATGTGACCCTGCGGCCTTATGAGTGTCTGATCCTTACGAACTGAGAAGTATTCTAAAAAAAGAATCCCGCTTGCGGGATTCTGCGCCTGCGGCGGGTCGCGTAAGCGACATCTTCTATTCCGCCGCAGTGCGATCCACCGGAGGTTTTTATACGATAGGAAAGGAACTTTCCTATCGTATAAAAAAGGACGAGCCGCGCTGTCTGCGGTTCGTCCCTGAAAAAAGAAAAGCCGGGTGATTCCGAGAGGATATTTCTACAGGGAGCGCATTTTCCGCAAATTCCGGCCGGAGAGGTCGGACTGATTCATCCGTCTGCAGTTCTCAGATGAGGTTTCAGCCGATAAATGGCGCGTGCGTCTTTCCCTGTTTTTTTCCATGGAAAGAGGACGGAAAATGGTTTTGCGTCCGATCCAGCAGATAATTCTGGTCGCATAAATGCCGGCAAGGCTGCCGGCGGTATCGATGAGGACATCGCGGAAAGCAGGGCTTCTGCCGGGAACGAAGGACTGATGCCATTCATCCAGACAGGCAAAGCCCATGCAGAAAAATCCGGCGGAGAGCACAAGCCTCCAGCCGCGGAGCCGGTAAACGTAGAGCGGGAATGCGACTGTGACTGCCAGCAGAAAGTATTCCGTGACATGGGCGGCTTTTCGTACATAATGCTCCAGAATATCCGCGTAATGAAGGATTTGCTGCGTAGTCCATCCCTGATCAAAAAGATCGTCGCACAGCTCCACCAGATCCGTGGTGACGGTGCCGCTGAGCTGACCGGAAAGATCGCCGTTCTGTGCGGAAAAGTTAAAAATGAGATACATCATCAACAGGGCGGGAAGAAAGGAAAGCGGCTTGAGCAGATAGCGGAGCAGCTTTTTCAAAAACAGCCGGAAATATTTCATAAGTACAAAACTCCAATCATTTTTCAAATCAAAACATTCTTATTTTCAGTGTTCCATATTTCCTGCCTATCATACCACAAAAAAACGGAAAGAAAAGTACAGAAAACATAAAAAAATTCTGATTTTTTTATGAAGCAAAAGGAGAAAAGCAACTTTGCGGACGAAGATTTCTGATTTTACCCTGTTCATGACGGCTCTGGGGACGCTTGCTGCATTCCGGTGGATTCGGGCCGGAAGCCTGCCGGAAACGGGGCTTTTTGCGGCCTTTTTTCTGCTTTTATATGCCGCAGGGCGGATTGATCTGCGAACGGGAAGGCTGCCGGACTGGTGTGCGCGCGCAGCTTTTTTCCTTGGCGCCCTGAGCCTCCTGTTTTTCTCAGAGCCTGCGCTGTATACCCGGCTGGCAGGAATTTTTGCGGTAAGCCTGCCGCTTTTTCTGATCTGCCTCCTGAAACCGGGAGCGTTCGGCGGCGGGGATATCAAGCTGATGGCGGGCTGCGGCTTTTTTCTGGGAGCGGAGACGGTCTGGTTTTCCTTTCTCATTGCGTTTTTTTCCGGCGGGGGATGGGCGCTGTTTCTCCTGCTTACAGGCAGGGCGGATCGAAAGGCCCGGTTTCCCTTCGGCCCGTTTCTCTGTGCGGGGATGGCCCTGGCGCTGGTTTTTAAATTTCCATGAATTCATATGCATGATTCCTTTTTCCGCGTTTTTGTGATAGGATAAATAAGGAAGAACGTGGCTTTGTCAGGTGAGGATTGAAAAAGCCCGTGTTTTTACGTATAATGGATACCTGGAAACGGCCGCAGGCGGAAAAGTCCCGCAAAAAGGGGCGAAAACCGCGGAGAACGGACCTTTCCTTCATACCAGATAAAAACGGAGGAGCATCGATGGGAAACGTAAGGCGTATCTATGTGGAGAAGAAGGCCCCTTTTGCCGTGAAGGCGAAGGAGCTGAAGGGAGATCTGAAAAATTACCTGAATCTGAAAACGATTGAGGATGTTCGGATTTTCATCCGGTATGATGTGGAGCACATCAGCGACGAGGTGTTTGAACGCGCGTGCAGGACGGTATTTTCGGAGCCGCCGGTGGACGAGCTGTATCGGGAGGAAATCGCAGTTCCGGAAAACGGACGTGTGTTTTCCGTGGAATATCTGCCGGGACAGTTTGACCAGAGGGCGGATTCCGCGGTGCAGTGTGTGAAGTTCCTGAATGAGGAGGAAAATCCCATCATCCGCACGGCGACCACCTATCTGATCACGGGAAGCCTCACCGATGAAGAATTCGAGCAGATCAAGTCCTACTGCATTAATCCGGTGGATTCCAGGGAAACGGGCATGGTGAAGCCGGATACGCTGGAAACCGTTTACGAGGAGCCTGCGGACGTAAAGGTTCTGGACGGCTTTGCACAGCTTCCGGAAGCGGAGCTGAAGGCGCTGTACGATTCTCTGGGACTGGCGATGACCTTCCGGGATTTTCAGCATATTCAGAACTATTTTGCGGGGGAAGAGCACAGGGATCCGACCATGACGGAGATCCGGGTGCTGGATACCTACTGGTCCGATCACTGCCGTCATACCACCTTCTCCACAGAGCTGAAAAATGTGGAATTTGAGGACGGTTATTACAGCGAGCCCATCAAAAAGGCTTATCAGAGCTATCTGGATACCAGAGAAGAACTTTTCGCGGGAAGAAAGGACAAGTTCGTCTGCCTGATGGATCTGGCTCTGGCGGGTATGCGCAAGCTGAAAAAGGAAGGAAAGCTTGCGGACATGGAGGAATCCGAGGAAATCAACGCCTGCTCCGTCATCGTTCCGGTGGAAATGGATTACGGAAACGGCCCGGAGACGGAAGAGTGGCTGGTGTTCTTCAAGAATGAAACCCACAACCATCCCACGGAGATCGAGCCCTTCGGCGGCGCGGCCACCTGTCTGGGCGGCGCGATCCGGGATCCCCTTTCCGGACGCGGCTATGTGTACCAGGCCATGCGCGTGACGGGCGCAGCGGACCCCACGGTTCCGGTGGCGGAGACTCTGAAGGGAAAGCTTCCCCAGAAGAAGCTGGTGCGCGGCGCTGCGGACGGCTATTCCTCCTACGGAAACCAGATCGGCCTCGCAACGGGATACGTCAAGGAAATCTATCATCCCGACTATGTGGCGAAGAGAATGGAAATCGGTGCGGTGATGGGAGCGGCTCCCCGCAAAAACGTGGTGCGCGCCACCTCTGATCCGGGCGATATCATCATTCTGCTCGGCGGACGGACCGGAAGAGACGGCTGCGGCGGCGCGACCGGTTCCTCCAAGGTGCACACGGAGGCGAGCATCGAGACCTGCGGCGCAGAGGTACAGAAGGGAAATGCGCCCACGGAAAGAAAGATCCAGAGACTGTTCCGTCGTGCTGAGGTGAGCCGGCTGATCAAGAAGTGCAACGACTTCGGTGCGGGCGGCGTATCCGTTGCCATTGGCGAGCTGGCGGACGGCCTGCGGGTGGATCTGGATAAGGTGCCCAAAAAGTACGCGGGTCTGGACGGCACGGAACTTGCCATCTCCGAATCCCAGGAGAGAATGGCCGTGGTGGTTGACCCGAAGGATGTGGAAGCCTTCCTCGGTTATGCGGCGGAGGAAAATCTGGAAGCGGTGAGCGTGGCCGAGGTGACCGAAGATCCCAGACTGGTGCTTTCCTGGAGAGGAAAGGAGATCGTGAACCTGTCCAGAGCCTTCCTGAATACCAACGGCGCGCATCAGGAGACGGATGTATACGTGGAGGTGCCGAAAGAGGGTACCAGCTATTTTGACACCTGGGCCGTTCCTGCGGCGGGAGAGGCAGTGGAAGAGGGGGACGCGAAGAAGGCCTGGCTGTCTCTGCTTTCCGATCTGAACGTCTGCTCCCAGAAGGGACTGGTGGAGATGTTCGACTCCTCCATCGGCGCGGGCAGCGTGTTGATGCCCTACGGCGGAAAATATCAGCTCACCGAGACGCAGGTGATGGCGGCGAAGCTTCCGGTTCTGGAAGGAAAGACGGATACGGTGACGCTCATGAGCTGCGGCTTCGATCCTTACCTGTCCTCTTGGAGCCCTTACCACGGAGCGGTGTACGCGGTGACGGAATCCATCGCCAGAATCGTGGCGGCGGGCGGAGATCATACGAAGATCCGCTTTACCTTCCAGGAATATTTCCGCAGGATGACGGAGGAAGCGAAGCGCTGGAGCCAGCCCTTCGCGGCGCTGCTCGGCGCCTTTGATGCACAGCTGGGATACGGCCTTCCCTCCATCGGCGGCAAGGACTCCATGTCCGGAACCTTCAACGATATCGATGTGCCGCCCACCCTGGTTTCCTTTGCGGTGGATGTGGAAAAGGGCTCCCATGTGATCACGCCGGAGCTGAAAACCCCCGGCAATAAGCTGGTGCGCTTCTGCCTGGAGCGGGACGACTACGATCTGCCTGTGTATGAGGAAGCGCAGAAGCTGTACGGCAGAATTACGGAACTGATCCGGGAGGGCGCGATTGTTTCCGCCTATGCGCTGGACAGCAGAGGAGCGGCGGCCGCTCTTGCCAAGATGGCCTTCGGCAATCATCTCGGCGTGACCTTTGCTGAGGAGGTGCAGCTTTCCGACCTGTTTGAAAACGCCGTCGGCGACATCGTGGCGGAGGTTTCCGCTGACCGGCTGGAGCAGCTTGGCGCAGCGTATGAGCAGCTTGGCGCAGCTCATGAGGAGCTGGGAACGGTGATCGAAGCGCCTGTATTCGCATTCGGCCAGACGCAGATTTCTCTGGATGAGATGCTCTCCGCCTGGAAGGGCACGCTGGAAAAGGTATTCCCCAGCACGGCGGAACAGGGAAGCGACCCGGTGGACAGCCCGGTTTATCAGGCGAAGGAAATTCATGTGTGCAGAAACAAGGTGGCAAGGCCCACGGTCTTCATTCCTGTATTCCCGGGAACCAACTGCGAATACGACAGCGCAAAGGCCTTTGAGCGCGCGGGCGCGGATGTGGTGACGAAGGTCTTCCGCAACCTGACCGCCGCAGACATCCGGGAATCCGTGGACGAGTTTGAAAAGGCCATCAGCCAGGCTCAGATCATCATGTTCCCCGGCGGCTTCTCCGCAGGCGACGAGCCGGACGGAAGCGCCAAGTTCTTCGCCACCGCTTTCCAGAACGCGAAGATCAAAGAGGCGGTTACGAAGCTGGTGGAGGAGAGGGACGGCCTGTGCCTTGGCATCTGCAACGGCTTCCAGGCCCTCATCAAGCTGGGACTGGTGCCTTTCGGGAAGATTACGGGCCAGACGGAGGATTCTCCCACGCTGACCTTCAACACCATCAACCGTCACATTTCACGCATGGTTTACACGAAGGTGGTAACGGACAAATCGCCCTGGCTGGCAGGAACAAAGCCGGGAGCTGTGTACTGTACTCCTGCATCCCACGGCGAAGGCCGCTTCGTGGCAAGTGATGAATGGGTGAAGAAGCTGTTCGAAAACGGTCAGGTAGCCACCCAATACTGCGATCCGGAAGGAAACGTGAGCATGGATGGAGAGTGGAACGTGAACGGTTCCTATGCCGCCATCGAGGGCATCACTTCTCCCGACGGCCGCATCCTCGGAAAGATGGCCCATGTGGAGCGCCGCGGCGACGGCGTGGCCGTGAACATCTATGGAGAGCAGGATCTGAAGATCTTTGAGTCCGGTGTGGCATATTTTAAATAAGGTTTGATACGGGCGGCCGGTCGTTCGGTCAGAAAAATCCCGGAAAAGTCCCGGCAGGGAGAGCAGCGTCGGGGAACTGACCGGTTACCCCCGGAATTATCATGAAAAATAAAATTCAAAGGGTCATGCGGGCCGCGCCTGTGCGGACAGCATGGCCTTTTGGCGCACAGGATTCCGTTCCTGTACGGTTAGAAAAAAGGGAATGTTTTTGAAAACCGTATAGATTACTGTAAAAGTACGGTTATATTTGGATTTGATGAGTTTAGAACCGTAGAAATAACCTAAATAATACGGTTAAAAATGATCTCTTTGAGTTTTAATCTGTAGTTATGCCCGAAAAAGTACGGTTACGGGTGAGTTATTCGGACTTCAAACCGTATCTGTCTATGGACACGCCGCAGAAAAAGGAAAAAATGCGCCTGAAAGGCTGTAACAGTCCGCCGTTTACGGTAACACAGTGTAAATCGGGAAGGTATCGTTCCCAAAAGATTCCCTAAAGGTTTATGATACGAGGAGATGGACACATGGAAATCTGGGATGCATATGACAGGAATCTGGAAAAGATCGAGGGTATGACGCTGGTTCGCGGAGAAAAAATCCCGGAAGGAGTATACCATCTTGTCTGCGATATTATTGTCAGGCACACGGACGGAGAGTATCTTCTGATGCAGCGTGACAGCAGGAAGCATTACGGCGGGATGTGGGAAGCGACAGCCGGCGGCTCCGCCCTGAAGGGAGAAAATCCTCTCGACTGCGCGATCAGAGAGCTGCGCGAGGAAACCGGAATTCATGCGGAGCATCTTGAGGAAGTCGGCAGGGTGCGGGCGGCCGGACGCAATGCGATTTACTGTGAGTTTTTGTGCATCACCGACTGCAAAAAGGACAGCATCATTCTTCAGGAAGGAGAAACCTCTGCCTATAAATGGGTAACGCAGGACGAACTGCTTTCCATGAAGAGGGAAGAACTGGTAACGCAGCGGATGCAGAACTTTGTCGATGACTTAAAACCCGGGAACAGGCTGGATGTTAAAAAACTGACGGCGGCAGACGCCGAATGGAATGTGCTGGCGGACTACGCCGAAAACTGCTCCTGGGGAGCGGGCAAAACGCTGGCGGAGGAAATGAGACAGAATCATTTCACAGGCTGGGAGCGGGTAATTCTCGCAGAGGATCATGGACGCATCGCAGGATACTGCACGGTTTCCGGAACCGACTGCATTCCGGATGTGCCCTATACGCCCTACATCGGCATGCTGTTTGTGGGGGAGGAATACCGGGGAAAGCGGCTGAGCCAGAGGATGATCGATGATGCATCGGAATATCTGAAGGAACTGGGCTTTTCGGAGGTATATCTGGTCAGCGACCATGAGAACCTGTATGAGAAATACGGCTTTCAGGTAATCGATGAGAAAATGGCGCCCTGGGGAAGGATGCAGAAAATATACCGGAAAGGGCTGTGAAGCTTTGAGGGAACGAAACCATGCTGAATATAGCGGTATGTGACGACGATGGATGCATGCTCTCCAGACTGGAGGAGATTGCAGGAAAATTTTTCAGAACGCATTGTGTGGACGTGAAGATTCGGCCATATCAGTCGGGAGAGAATCTGCTGTACGATCTGCAGGATGGCTTTTCTTATGACCTTTTTCTGCTGGATATTGAAATGCCGGGAACGGACGGCATGGAGCTGGCAAAAGAGATTCACGATGCGCTGCCTGCGGTGGGAGTCATTTTTATCACATCTCATCTGGAATATGCCGTTGCAGCCTATGAATATGCCGTATTCCGATATATCCCCAAAAGTATGCTGGAAGAAAAGCTTCCGGCCGCGCTGGAGGATTTTTATAAGCTGTATGAGCTGGAACGCAGCAGTTACTATAGGATACAGGTGAAAAATCATGTGGAACAGCTGCCTTTCCGGGATATTCTATATATTTTGAAAGAGGGAAAGTATGCCGTTTTTCATCTGCGAAGCGGGCGGACGGCTTCCGTACGCAGGACGCTGTCGCAGGTTTACGCGGAAATCGGTCAGGAATATTTCTGCCTGGCGGACCGCGGCTGCCTCATCAATCTGGCAAACGTAACGGGGATGGATGGAGAAAAGATCCTCATGCCGGACGGGGAGCGCGTAGCCATAAGCAGATCCGGCGTGGCGGAATTTAAGTCGGCATTGCTTCGGTTCTGGGAGAAACAGATATGACGGTATTGGGGATTTATGTGGAATGGCTCATCACATTCATCGAGACTGCAATGTGCCATCTGTTTTTTCATCTTTTCTTTGAGAACCGGTTCCCGAAGAAAAAGCAGCGGATCCTCTTCCTTTTCATAGCCGCTGTGACGACGACGGGAGTGATTCTGCTGAACCTGGTAGAACTTTCCTTCAGCGTGGCCACGGTTCTGTATGCGGTGGTCATCTTCGCGCTGGGGGGCCGTGTTATGTATAAGGGCAGCCTGGTGGATTTTCTGGTCGTCTCCCTCAGCTTTGTAACGGGACTCAACGTTCTGGAATGGGGCTATCTGAACCTTGTGATTGCGCGCATCTGGTCTCCGGATGTGATTGAGAAAATGGGGACAGGGTTCAGCCCGCAGAGGATTTTCATCATTACGCTGGCCAAGGTGATTGAGATTGCGGTTTGCCTGCTGATCGCACCGCTTCTGAAA
>CAJFMW010000011.1 GCA_904392525.1 uncultured Eisenbergiella sp. | reverse complement strand
CCATCGTTCCGGAGAAACGGAGGACACCACCATTGCGGATCTGGCGGTTGCGCTCAATACCTGTCAGATCAAGACCGGAGCGCCCAGCCGCTCGGAGCGCGTCGCAAAGTATAACCAGCTCCTGCGCATCGAGGAGCAGCTCGGGGCGGGCAGCGTATATCCCGGCTTTGACGCTTTTCATGTGAAGAGAGGTTGAGCGCGGGACAGGAAAAATTTGTCCGTCCGTCAGAATAACAGGATGAATGGCAGACAGAAAAAACGACAGCAGAAAATAAAGGGAAGGCGTATGTGGCCGGTTCGGGCATATACGCCTTCCTTGCTTTTATGCTTTTTCCCGAATGATTTTTTGATTTCAAACGACTACCTTATCAGAAGCGGTTGAGGCGTTTCAGAAGGAGGTTATTCGAGAACGCAGAAATTATTCTGGAACAGCATGCTTTGGGAAATGATGCTGAGCATTGTTTTTACAGACGTCCTCATCTGGGAAATAATCCTGTATGTACTTTTCCTGCGGGAGGTTGCAGGCTTGAAAAGGGAAAAATGGCCGGAACATTCATAATAATCACGATTATGATTGCAATTCTGGCTGCAGTGAACGGGTATGTTGGACTTAAAATCCCTGTTCTATAATATCTGGTATCCGCATCACTCTGCCGTATCGCTTGCCTCGATTCACACAAAAATCACACTTCAGCCAACATTTTTACACATTTAAGGAATAAATTGATGCAAAGAGCTTTTTCATTTAGGGCTTTGCTTTGGAGGTAAATAATGATAGAAGTCAGTCATCTGGTAAAGAAATACGGCAGCCATTACGCCGTGAACGATCTGACCTTCCGGGTGGACAGGGGGCAGATTTACGGCTTCCTGGGGCCGAACGGGGCCGGGAAGTCCACAACCATGAACATCATCACCGGATATCTCGCGCCCACATCAGGGAAAGTGAAGATCAATGGATACGATATTCAGCAGGAGCCGGAGGAGGCGAAGAGGTGCATCGGATATCTTCCGGAAATGCCGCCGCTTTATGCGGACATGACGGTCATGGAATATCTGGTTTTTGTGTCGGAACTGAAGCGGATTGCCAGAAAGCAGCGGAAGGACGATATTCAGGACGTTATGGAACGGACCGGTGTCACTGAGATGAAGGACCGGCTGATCCGTAATCTCTCAAAGGGCTATAAGCAGCGCGTCGGCCTGGCGCAGGCTCTGCTGGGAGACCCGGAGATCATCATTCTGGACGAACCCACTGTGGGCCTGGACCCGAAGCAGATCATTGAGATGCGAGACCTGATCCGCGGCCTCAGGGAAAAGCATACGGTTATTTTAAGCTCCCACATCCTTTCCGAGGTGAGCGCGGTCTGTGACCAGATTCTTATTATTTCAGCAGGAAAGCTGGTGGCCTGCGATACGCCGGAGGGGCTGACCCGGCTGATGACCGGAGAGGAAGAGCTGACGCTTCAGGTAAAGGGAAACGCCGGACGGCTGGAGGAAGTCTTAAGCGGACTGGACGGAATTTCCGGCTTTGAGGTGAAGCCGGTGCCTGAAACGCAGGAACAGCGGCAGGAATCCGAAGATGCCGACAGGCCGAAGCAGGAAAACGGGGAAAGCGCCTGTGCTGCTGCGGTGATCCGGGTAGAGGAGGGCTGCGATATCAGGGAAGAGATGTTTTACCGTCTGGCGCAGAACAGGCTTCCCATTCTGGAGCTGCATGTCACAACCAAATCTCTGGAGGAGATCTTCCTGGAGCTGACGGCTTCCGAAAAAAATGCCGAAGAGCAGGAGGAAACGGATGAGACAGAAGCAGAAGAGACAGAATCTGAAGAGACGGAAAGAACGGACACCGTGGAAATGAAAACAGAAGAAACGGAAGCAAAGGAAATAGAGACGACAGAAGAGGAGGACGGTCATGCTGGCGATTTATAAGAGAGAATTCAGGGCATATTTTCATTCCATGACCGGCTGGCTTTTCCTTGCGGCGAATCTGTTTCTGTCGGGACTGTATTTCTTCGCGCTGAATCTCCGCTACGGCTATGCCAGCATTGCCAATACCATATACAACATCGTTTTCCTTCTGCTGATTACGGTGCCGATCCTTACCATGCGCATGCTGAGTGAGGAACGCAGACAGAAAACGGATCAGCTCATTCTGACCGCTCCGGTCTCTGTGGGAAAAATCGTGGCAGGAAAATATCTGGCTGCGGTTACTGTTTTTACCATATCCACCGGGATGATCTGTGTCTATCCGCTGATTCTGTCAGCCTTTGGAACGGTGCCTTTCGGAGAAAGCTACACAGCGATTCTGGCCTATTATCTGTACGGATGTGCCAGCATTGCCATCGGCATGTTTGTTTCCTCGCTGACGGAAAGCCAGGTGATCGCCGCGGCGCTCAGTTTCGGCGCGTTGTTTCTCGGATATATGATGAGCAGCATTACGGCGTTGATTTCCAGTACGGGAAACCTTCTTACAGGAATTTTGAACGTGTTCGACATGACGACCCGGCTGACGGATATGATGCAGGGAACGCTGGAAGCCAAATCCGTCCTGTATTTCCTGTCCTTTATCCTGGTGTTCTTTTTTCTTACCGTTCAGTCCATCCAGAAAAGACGGTATCAGGTTTCGGCCGGACACCTGAAAATGGGAGCCTACAGTACGGGAATGATCGCGGTGGTTCTGGCTGCCGCGGTGTTCCTCAACCTGGCGGTGGAAGAGCTCCCTTCCCGGTATACATCAATCGACGTGACGAGCGAGCAGCTCTATTCCCTGACGGATACCACGAAGGAGCTGCTGGCCGGACTTGATGAGGATGTGACCATTTATATTTTGGAAAGTGAGGAGAATCAGGACACGGTTCTGAAACAGACGCTGGACAGATATACAGGCCTGTCCTCCCACATCCATGTGGAATATCAGGACCCGGTCGCCAATCCAGGCTTTTACCAGCAGTATACGGACGGAAATACCAGCATGAATTCCATGGTTGTGGAGAGCGACAGACGGTATACGGTCATTGATTATGCGGATATTTATGAATACGAATATGACTACAGCTCCTATACCAGCACGCTGACCGGCTATGACGGCGAGGGACTGATCACCAGTGCCATCGCCTATGTGACCAGCGATGATATTCCCACTATGTATGTGCTGGAAGGGCAGGATGAGCTGACTCTTTCCACCACCTTCCAGGATGGCCTCTCCAAGCAGAATGTCACCTCAGAGTCGCTGAACCTGCTGACTGCGGACAGCGTGCCGGAAGAAGCGGAAGGGGTGCTGATCCTGGCTCCGACGGCGGATATTTCAACGGATGACGCGCAGAAGCTGATCGATTATCTGGATGCGGGCGGAAGGATTCTGATGACCACCTCTTATACCGATAATTTTGCCGAAAGCTTTCCAAACCTGCAGACCGTGCTGGACTATTTCGGTATCTCCATCACGGAAGGTCTGGTGGCGGAAAACGATCCCTCCATGTACTATCAGCAGCCCTCCTATCTGCTGCCCGATGTGGCCTATGATACGGTAACGGACGGCGTCGCGGGCGGACAGTATGTGTTCATGCCCTATGCGCAGGGAATTACCTGGGAGGAGTCGGACGATATTGCGGTCACATCCCTTCTGACCACGTCGGAAAGCTCGGTTTCCAAGACGAATCTGGACGAGGCGCAGACCTGGGAATGGGAGGAAGGGGATATTGAAGGGCCGTTCACGGTGGCCGTGCACGCTTCCAAAACGCTTGATGACGAAAATACGGCGGAGCTGTATCTGTACACCTCGGAAAACCTGTTTACTGACAGCGCCAATTCCATGGTGGCGGACGCCAACCTGACCCTCTTCAACAATACGATCGCGGCGATGACGGAGGGCGGCACCAGCGTATCCGTTCCGGTGAAATCCTATCAGGCCTCGGATATCATGGTAAATGACGGAACTGCATTTCTGCTGGGAAGCGTGCTGATGGTCATACTGCCTCTCGCTTTGCTGCTGTTCGGTCTAATCAGATGGCTGGAAAGGAGGAAAGGTTGAACAATGTGCCTGATGGCACATTGCTCAACCGGCTGTTTTGCGTCGAAGCTCCGCAAAACAGCGATGATCGCAGAGGAGAAATCACCTGCGTGATTTCTCCTCGCGGCCTCAGCGTACGCTTCGGAAAGGAGGAAGGCATGAAAAAACAAAAGCTGCATTTCTGGATTTTAGCTGTTGTCTGTATACTGTGCGCGGCCGCCTGGTTTCTTGTGAGATATCTGGATCTTCCGGAAAGTGAAGAGGAGGAGGCTGTGGAGGTTACCGTGACGGATTTTAACGCGGAAGATGTGACGGCTCTGTCGACAGGCGGCGAGTATCCTCTGAATTTTGTGAAGGAGGACGGTACCTGGTACAATGCGGAGGACAGAAGCGCTTCCATCCAGCAGTCCATGGTGGAGAATCTTCTGACCTATATTACGCATATTACCTCGGAAACGGCGATTGAGGAGCCTGACGATCTCTCACAGTATGGTCTGGATGAGCCGTCCATGACGATTACGGCCACACTGGAGAACGGAACGAGCGTAATCCTGCATATCGGCGAAAGCAATTCCATTACGGGAGATTACTATCTGCAGGTGAGCGGGGATGATACGGTGTATACGGTGAGCTCGTCCCTCGTCTCTACCTTTGAAAAGACGCCGGAGGACTTTGTGGAAGAGGAAACGGAGACAGAAACAGAGACGGAAACGGAAGCAGAGACGGAAACCGCAACAGAAAACTGATCCGCATAAAAGAGATGCAGCGCTATCTCGGGAGATGCAGCGCTATCTCCCGCGCTGCATCAGCTTCATAATCTGGTTCATTTTTAAAAGCTCTTCCGGAGTGCTGTATTTTTTGATCGCCTCGATGATGGTGTTCATCTCTTCCTTGGAGAAGGTAATATTCGAAGACCGACTCCGCTGGGCGAGTGCCATCAGAAATGGCAGCAGATCCTTCTGGGAGAGCTCTCTGCTTTCGAATACCATTTTCTGCAGAAAGTCCAGCTTTTCCTGCGGGATATCCTGAAGTGAAGGCTCCGCCATCCAGCGGGGCTTTTCCGCGTATTCTGCCATAATCAATTCTCCTTTTCCGGCGGCTTTTTCTCCGCCGCCTCTGTCTGAAATTCTGACTGAAACATCTGGAACATTTCCTTCTGGGAAGGGGAAAGCATTCCCATCAGCATGCTTAAAGGATCCATGGGGCTGTCACCCATGGAAGTTCCGGATTCTTCGCGTTGACCTTCCGGACCGGGGGCGATGTCGCCAAACAGCTCCATCATCTGCTTCATTTCTTCATACATCTGCATGGCGTTCTGTATGGATTGAAATTGGTCCAGCATGGCCCTGAGTGCAGGAGGACAGTACCCCCTGATTTTTTCGCAGAGCTCTCCGAAAGAAAGAGGAAGCGGAGGGCTGCGGAAGGCTTCCGGATGGGAACGGACAAAGAAGATCGTGTACTGAAGCTCCAGAAAACGGATCATGACAGCCAGATTTCTTTGGATGTCCGGAGCGCAGTAAGGCAGCAGGATCTTCAGAATCTGTATTTGATTTGTGGTATACAGGGTGTCAAAAGCCTGTATGGAATCCTGTTCCTGTTTTTCCATTGCCCGATCCTTTTCCCTTTACAGAAATTTTATGTCGGGGAAGGGAGTACGAGAACCGAAACGGGCATATGCCTGCATTACATGGCTGTGCCGCGGCGTCAGAAGGCGCCGCGGCAGCCATCAGGAGTCAGAAGGCATTACAGGAAACGGCAGATATGTTTACCGTTTCCTGTGAAAACAGTCATCTGGTCATCAGCAGCAGAATCCGTTTCCGTTTCCGCAGCAGCACAGCAGAATCAGGATCCAGATCCAGTTTCCGCATCCGTTTCCGGAATCGCCGCAGCCGCATCCGCATCCGTTACCCATGCCAAAACCGTTTCCGTTTCCACAGCAGCAGCACAGCAGGATCAGGATCCAGATCCAGCTTCCGCATCCGTTATTGGCCGTCGCACAGCCGCAGCTGTTGTTAGAGGAACTGCCGCATCCGCAGCCGCTCGCCGTTAAATCACTCATATCTGTTGCCTCCAAAGTTGGTTTTTATGGTTTATACTATGCCTCTGGCGTGTCCGTGTTTCCAGAGAAAGAAAATCTGAAATGTTTTTTCAGCTGTACAGGCCGCCAATTCCTGCACAGGTTCGGATTTTTTTCATAATGATAAGAAAAAAGGGCGAAGATTCATCATGGACCGTGCAAGAAAACTGATTCATGCCGGAGAGCGTGAGATTTATCCTTATGACGGGTCCGGCGTGACGGCGGCGATTCTGGATACGGGGATCGCCATGCATCCTGATCTCAAAGACAGGGTGATCGGCTTTAAGGATTTTGTGGGAAACAGCCGTCTGCCTTATGATGACTGCGGCCATGGAACACATGTTGCCGGATGCCTGTGCGGAGACGGCACCTGCTCTCAGGGAAGATTTGCAGGGGTCGCAGCGGGCTGCCGAGTGCTTGCAGGAAAAGTGCTGGATGAAAAAGGAGACGGTACGATTTCCGGCATGATAAGGGGCATTGACTGGGTGTTAAAAAACCGGGAGCTGTATCAGGTGAAGATTCTGAATATTTCTGTAAGCATGGGAAAAGATCCGGCAGGAAAAAATATCTCTTCGGGCATGGCGGAAAAGGAAACGCTTTTTCATAAACTGATCGCGAAACTGGAAGAGGCATGGGAGGAGGGCTTGTTTGTTGTGGTTGCCGCAGGGAATGCGGGACCCGCCGCAGGAAGCCTCTCAAGGCTTGGAACGGGAAAACGGGTGGTGACGGTGGGATGCCATGACGGGACGGAGAGCCGGGAAAGGCCGGATTCCTGTGAAGCCTGTTCGGGCAGGGGACCTTCCGGCACCGTGCTCAAGAAACCGGATATTGTGGCGCCCGGAACAGGAATCGTATCCTGCAACGCCTGGTTCCGCCGGACGGCAAGAGGATGCAGGGATGCCTATGTGGAAAAGAGCGGTACATCCATGTCCACGCCGTTAGTGGCAGGAGCGGCAGCGCTGTGTTTTCAGAAGTATCCCGGGTATACAAACGAACAGGTCAAACGCCGGATCCTGTGGACGGCCTCTGATCTGGGAGAGGCATGGAATACTCAGGGCTGGGGAATGCTGAACGTGGCGCATATGCTTGGATCAAAATGACGCGGCGTTCCCATTTTAGATGTGTTGCCGGAGAGTAATATCGAAAAAGAAAGTTTATAAAATCAAAAGAAGATTGTTGACATGCGTTGGATAATTGTATACAATGATACATGAATTACAGCATTCACATATTACGGATTCAAAATTGCAGAAGGAGAGCAGCCATGAATACGAATGATACCTTTACCAACCGGCCTGTCACCATGAATGAGAAGAACAACCTTCTTGAGATCGAAGAGCACATGTACATTCTGGATGATGTCAAGAAGCCGAACGTGTTCCGCAACATGTTCCCCTATTCGGAGATTCCGAAGATCCCGTTCAACGACAGGATCGTTCCGCACAACATGCCGAAGGAGATCTGGATCACGGACACCACCTTCCGCGACGGGCAGCAGTCCCGCGCGCCGTACACCACGGAGCAGATCGTCACCATCTATGACTATCTGCACAGGCTGGGCGGCCCCAACGGAATGGTGCGCGCCTGTGAGTTTTTTCTTTACAGCAAAAAGGACAGGGACGCGGTCTACAAGTGTATGGAAAGAGGGTATCAGTTTCCGGAGGTGACGAGCTGGATCCGGGCGAGCAAGGAGGATTTCCGCCTGGTGAAGGAGATCGGCATGAAGGAGACCGGTATTCTGGTGAGCTGCTCCGATTATCATATTTTCATGAAACTGAAGATGACCAGAAGACAGGCGATGGATCATTATCTGAGCGTGATCCGTGACTGCCTGGAGGAAGGCATCAGTCCCAGATGCCATCTGGAGGATATCACAAGAGCGGATATTTACGGCTATGTGGTTCCCTTCTGTATGGAACTGATGAAATTGATGGAGGAATACAAGATTCCGATCAAGATCCGGGCCTGTGACACCATGGGCTACGGCGTAAATTATCCCGGCGCGGTAATTCCCAGAAGTGTGCCGGGCATCATCTACGCCCTGCATACCCATGCGGGCGTTCCTCATGCGCTGCTGGAGTGGCACGGTCACAATGATTTTTACAAGGCCGTCACCAACTCCACCACCGCATGGCTTTACGGCTGTTCTGGCGTCAACGCCTCGCTGTTCGGCATCGGAGAGCGTACCGGCAACACGCCTCTGGAGGCCATGGTGTTCGAATATGCCCAGCTGAAGGGCGACTTAAACGGCATGGATACCACCGTCATTACGGAACTCGCCGAATACTATGAGAAGGAGATCGGATACCATATTCCGGAGCGGACGCCTTTCGTCGGGAAAAACTTCAATGTGACCCGCGCGGGGATTCATGCGGACGGTCTCTTGAAAAATGAGGAAATTTATAATATATTTGATACGGAGAAGTTTTTGAACCGTCCGGTGATCTGCGCCGTGTCAAACACCTCCGGTCTTGCGGGAATCGCTCACTGGATCAATGCGCATTACGGGCTGAAGGATGAGAATGCGGTGGACAAGAATTCACCGCTCGTTCATGAGGTGAAGAAATGGGTAGATCAGGAGTATGCGGACGGCCGTGTGACGGTGCTCACGGATGAGGAACTGACCGCTGTGATCGATGATGTATGCCGGAGGCTGTCCATAAGCCTTTCCGGAAAGGCGGCATCCGGGAATGGAGCACGGGAAAACGGGAAGAAGGAAACGGGTGGACAGGCCGATGCGTGAGAAGAGTGCAGAAAGTACCGTGCATGCAGAAAAAAAGGTTCGCGGCAAAAGCGAAAAAAAGGACGTACTCAGCCAGGCTGCCGAGACGGCGGATAAGTATTCTCTCCGCGGCCGGGTATTCCACAGGCTGCGCGACGATATCCTGAACGGAAAATACCGGGAATATGAAGAACTCAGGGAAGCGGCCATCGCGGAAGAAATGGGCGTTAGCCGTACCCCGGTCCGGGAAGCGCTAAGGCAGCTTGAACTGGAGGGACTGGTTCAGATCATCCCCAATAAAGGGGCCTATGTGACCGGCATCACGGTCAAGGACGTGAAGGATATTTATGCCATCCGTTCTCTGCTGGAAGGGCTGTGCGCGAGATGGGCGACGGAGAACATCAGCGCCGAACAGATGGAAGAAATGGAAGAAAATGTCTATCTGTCCGCCTTTCATGCGGGAAAAGGACATGCCCAGCAGCTCACGGAGCTGGACAATCGTTTTCATGAAATCATGTATGAGGCCTCCGGCAGCAAGATGCTGGAGCATGTGCTTCGGGAATTTCATGAATATGTGCTCCGGGTGAGAAAGCAGACCCTTTCCGACGACACGAGAAGCATCCAGTCCAACGAAGAGCACAGAAGGATCATGGAGGCCATCCGTGACAAGAACGCGGATCTGGCGGAGCAGCTGGCAAACGCCCATATCAAAAACGCCTATTCCAACATGGTTAAAAGCGGCTTATACGAAGCCTACAAGGAACCGGAAAATACCTGAAGAGCGCAGAGCGCTTCGAAATGGAGGAAAGAATGGAAAAAATCAAAATGACAACGCCTCTGGTGGAAATGGACGGAGACGAGATGACCCGAATTCTGTGGAAGATGATCAAGGAGGAGCTGCTTTCCCCCTTTATCGAGCTGAACACGGAATACTATGACCTGGGACTTGCGCACCGTAATGAAACGGATGACAAGGTGACCGTGGAATCCGCGGAAGCTACGAAGAAATACGGTGTCGCCGTCAAGTGCGCTACCATCACGCCCAATGCCGCCCGTATGACGGAATACGATCTGAAGGAAATGTGGAAGAGCCCCAACGGAACCATCCGCGCGATTCTGGACGGCACTGTATTCCGCGCTCCCATTGTGGTGAAGGGAATCGAGCCCTGCGTCCGCAACTGGGAAAAACCGATCACCATTGCCCGTCACGCCTATGGCGATGTCTATAAGAATGTGGAAATGAAGATTTCCGGCCCCGGAAAGGCAGAGCTGGTTTTCACAGATGAGAACGGAAACGAACAGCGGGAGACCGTTTTTGATTTTAAGGGTCCCGGCGTCCTGCAGGGTATGCACAACACGGAGGCATCCATCCGCAGCTTTGCCCGCGCCTGCTTCCAGTATGCGGTGAGCACGAAGCAGGATCTCTGGTTCGGAAGCAAGGATACCATTTCCAAGAAATATGACCATACCTTCAAGGATATTTTCCAGGAGACCTATGAAAAGGAATATAAGGAGCAGTTCGACGCGCTGGGCTTGACCTATTTCTACAGCCTGATCGATGACATCGTCGCCCGCATCATGAAAGCGAAGGGCGGCTTCATCTGGGCCTGCAAGAACTATGACGGGGACGTGATGAGCGATATGGTTTCTTCCGCCTTCGGCTCCCTTGCCATGATGACCTCCGTTCTGGTCTCCCCCACGGGCGTATACGAATATGAGGCGGCCCACGGAACCGTGCAGAGACACTATTATAAGTATCTCAAGGGAGAAGAGACCTCCACCAACCCCGTAGCCACCATCTTTGCCTGGACCGGCGCCCTGAGAAAGCGCGGTGAGCTGGATGGAATTAAAGAGCTGATGGAGTTTGCCGATAAGCTGGAGAAGGCGACCATTGATACCATTGAAAGCGGCGTGATGACGAAGGACCTCGCCCTGATCACCACCCTCGAAAATGTAACCGCATTAAACAGCCAGGATTTCATCCGTGCCATCCGTACCCGGCTGGAAGAGCTGCTTTAACCGCGGCTTCCATACAGGAAATCAAGGGTCTGTAAGCTGGCAGACCCCGGCATGGAGGAAGATTGAAAAAATGCGCTCGATAGCGCATTTTTTCAATCAGGATTTGCGCCGAAGCGGCGCAAATCCCGCTATCGCAGCGCCGAACTTGAGGTTCGGCGCGCGTGCCTCAGCATAACGCTTCGGCATGGAGGAAGATTGAAAAATATGAAAAAATTATTTGAGCAGATTATCAAATTCGGGCTGGTGGGCTTTCTCTGCTTTTTCATTGATTATGGCATCATGGTTGCCCTGACGGAGCTTGCCGGCATCAATTCCACCGTTTCCAGCGGAATCTCCTTCTGCGTTTCGGTGGTTGTCAACTATATTCTGAGCGTAACGGTTGTTTTTGATGCGGACAGAGAGGCCAATAAGGCGAAGCAGTTTACCGTTTTTCTGATTCTGAGCGTCATCGGCCTGGGAATCAACACCCTGATCATGTGGGCGGGAACCGGTATTCTGGATCAGTATATGGAACGCTCATACATGCTGGTGAAGATTTTCGCCACGGCAGTGGTGATGGTCTATAATTTCATTACCAGAAAGATTTTTATTGAGAAGAAGGACTGAGAACGTCCCGGGTGCAGGTATCCTGAAAAAAGGATATCTGCTCCTTTCGCTTCCGCATTTCATTTCTCTCTGATGAAGAACAGGAGTTCACTGGAAGATTATTAAATAATCAACCGTGTTCCCGTCAGAGCTCCATATCTGCACATTATTTCTCTCACTGGCAAAAGAGTCGGCTTTTTCATTTATAAAATCGGCGTATGCTGTTTGCTCGTATTTCACATATTCGCCGGTTATTGTGCTGAAAAAATAATCTGTTTTGTTATGGCAGATAAATATGCCGCTTTTTGGCGTGATTTCCAGATCAATCCGTTCCCGCACATCAGCTGCGCTGTTGACATTTTTTTCGATGGTTAAAATTTTTCCGCTTACTCCGACAAGCTTTCCGGCGTAAGCCGGGGGAGAATCGATGAAGTCCTGGACAAGTTCCTCATTTTCAACGACAATTTTTTTCTCTGAAAGCATAAAAAGCTCCGTATGATGGATAAACAATATGCCGAGAGCGGCAGTACCCAGGACGGTGGTCAGAACGACGATGGAGATGTCTGCCAAAATATCAGTATGTGATTTCCGGCGGATTATTTTATACAGAAAACAGCCGATCATAACACCAGATGTATTAAAGAGCAGATCGTCAATGTCGCTGCTTCCGAGGGCAAAAGCATACTGGATTATCTCAAGCAGTATACTCGCTGCCAGACCGTAGAGTATCACTTTTGGGGATCTTCCCTTTTTGATAATCGGAAGCAGCAGACCGAATGGAATAAAGATGGCAATGTTGCCCAGGATATTCTCAATGATCCGTATGATTGAAGTACCGCTGATTGCCATATCATATAGAGATTTAAATGGGATAAAACTGATTGTCCGCACCGAGGAACCCGCTGCGGACAACAGGTTGTATAATGGCGCCTGCTTAAACAGAACGATACGAACCAGCACTGCCAGATACGTGACGAACAGTCCGATGGTAACGAAATGCAAGATTTTCCTGTTATTCATAACTGTCCCCCTCCTTACAAAAACAGGTATCTGCCTGTTATTATATCAGTTACCGGCAGATCGTTGTTTTATGATTCCTTAGTATATTCTTATTTTTTTCTTATCATTGTGCGTTACGTTTTGCTGCCGGGTATGATTTATAAAATTTAAAAATCCCACTTGATAATCTTTTTTTAAAAGCGTATAGTGATGTTGTAAAATGCACAAGATAATAAAAATATTTGTGCATTTTACAACATTGTTTTTTGATATGAGTAATTCTGAAGTGGAAGGAGGGATTTTAATGGACAAAGAATTGCAGGAAATGTTTGAAATTCACGGCGGCATCCTTAAAACAAGCGAGCTTCTTCAAAGTGGTTATTACCATCGAAAAATACAACAATTGATTAGTAATGGTGAAATCGAACAGATACGGAGAGGCTATTATCAACGCATAGGCGATAATTCTTATTCTGAAATTGCTATCATTGCCAGACTGTTTCCGGATGCTGTTCTTTGCATGGAGAGCGCACTGGATTATTATGGATACACGGAAAGAACTCCATCTGCATGGAACCTTGCCGTGCCAGACAGTTCTTCCCGACGGCGTTTCCGCATTACATGGCCTGTTATAAAACCTCATTTTATCTGCCAGAGCAGGTTCCCTGTTGGAATTACAGACACTGAGCTGGAAGGGACAAAGGTAAAGATCTATGACAGGGAACGGACAATTTGTGATTGCCTGACGCATAGAAACAAAATGGATGCAGAGGTGTTTAACAGTGCTATTCGAGGATATCTCACAGACCCGAAGCGCAGCGAAGCTCGCCTTGGCAAGTATGCTGTTACACTCAGAGTACAGGGGAAGGTACAGGAGGTGCTTGGAATATGGCTGTAAAGAATCGAGCTGCTTCAACATTGGCAAGGCTGAAAACTCAGGCAAAGACAGAAGGAATCAACTATCAGATGTGCCTTCAGTTGTTTTTTCAGGAAGAGTTCCTGCGGAGACTTTCACACTCGAAATACAGAGAGAACCTGGTACTGAAGGGCGGAATGTTTATATACACACTTACAGCTTTTGACAGCAGGCCAACACGTGACATGGATTTCCTGATGAGGAGCTTGTCTAACGACCTGAATAATATTATAACCGTGATGGGTGAGATCTGTGCGGCGCATACGGAAAATGATTATATACTTCTGGAAGTGACGGGTGCAGAACAAATTACAAGGGAAAAGAAATACCCTGGTGTAAAAACAAAATTCATGGGACATATCAATAATGTCAGAGTCCCATTTTCAGTTGATGTCGGGATTGATGACATAATTGTGCCTGATGCCATGGTCAGGCGTCTCTCTACCCGTCTGGATGGTTTTGAGGCTCCGGAGATTTATACATACTCACTGGAAAGCACAATATCGGAGAAGTTTGACGCCATTCTCCAGCGGATGGAAACAACGAGCAGAATGAAAGATTTTTTTGACATTTATTATTTGTCAAGTGTTTTTGACTTTTCCGGCAAGACACTGAAGGATGCGATTATGTTTACCTCAGAACACAGAGAACGGGTACTGGAGCAGGATGCGTTTGAGCGTATCAGAGAATTTGCCGACAATCCATTTTTGAAAGCGCAGTGGCTGCGGTTTGAGCCAGCGAAAGAAACTGGACTGGAATTTTCGGAGACTCTGCAACGGTTGGAGCAGTTCCTCGAGCCTGTATATCAAGCGGTTTTGCGGGATGAAGATTTTGAGAGGCGATGGTTCAGTTCTCAAAAGTCATGGATATATGATTGAGTTGAAGTCAAATGGATAATAGCAGCAATGAATAAAGCTGATTGCACATTATAAGAAATCTATGTGAAATAGTAATGCTGTTGGTAAGAAAGCAGACAGGCAACGCATGGGGATGTGTATTTGCCTTTTGCTTCATCTGGAATGCCATTTAGGCTATGGACATGAGATATGGGGCAGTCTGACCCGAGCTTTCAAAACAGAATATTCGCCTCAGATTGGCGGCACCACCTGGCAGGAAATTTTGAAACCAACGTTTTTGGGGGGAGAGAAATAGAAAACTGATAAAAAATCAGATTTGAGCAAAATTACTCATTCCAACACCCATGTGCTTTCTGATCCTGTTCAGTGCAGTACCGACAATCAATTTGAAATTGAACGATTGGCTGCTTTGTGGCCTTTTATCTATGCTATTTCTATAAACTTATTTGATTAGCCGGCCTTATATAAAGACGTTAACCAGATAGTGTGTTTGGGTTGACATTCTCTTACTTCTTCAACGGATTCAGCCTCCCGATCATCCGGTAATACACAACGATGAGCAGGCTGGTGGCGCCGATCCATGCCAGCGGCGAAGCGAGGCAGATGCCGGTATATCCCCAGATCATGGAAAGTCCCATGGTGCCGCAGATACGCATGACGAGTTCAATGATACATGCGGCGAAAGGAATGGTTCCATTTCCCATGCTCTGAATGGAGGAACGATAAACGGTGAGCAGCCCCAGAATCAGATAGAAGGGAGAGACTGCAATGAGGTAACCGTTGCTGTATTCGATGATGGCCTGTGTGGGCTGATCCACGAAAAGAGGAACGAACAGGCTGCGGCACAAAAGGATAAAAATGCACATAAGGAGGTTCGCTGTTTCCGTCTGAATCAGGCTTACGCGTACACCCTGCCGTATCCGGTCGTATCTTCCGGCGCCGAAATTCTGGGCCACATAACTGGAAATGGCGACGCCGAAGGCCTGATCCACAAGAACGGAGAGCTGGTCGATTTTTGTCGCAGCGGTATAGCCTGCGATGGCGTCGGCACCGATGGCATTGACGCCAGCCTGCATGGCGAGCTGGCCGATGCACATGACGGACATCTGAAAGCCCATGGGGAATCCCGTTTTCAGATGGATCTGCGCGTTACGGGCAAAATCCTGCAGGTCCGCGGCATTTACACGCATGACCGGGAATTTTTTCCAGCCTGCCATAATGCAGAAAACAGCGGAAAGCAGCTGGGAGAGGACGGTGGCCCATGCTGCGCCCGCCACACCCATTCCCAGAGGAAGGATGAACACAAAGTCCAGAACAATATTGAGCAGGGAGGAGAGGATAAGGAAATATAGCGGCGTCCTGCTGTCTCCCAGGGCTCTAAAAATATTGGAAATCAGGTTGTAGAAAATGGTCGCACCCGTTCCGAGAAGGACGGCAAACATATAGTCGTAGGCCATATCATAAATGCTGTCCGGCGTCTGCATCCAGTGAAGGATGGGATGAGCGAGCAGACAGCAGACGACGGTTATGAGCACCGTAAAGGCTGCGGAAAGGACGAAGGAAACGGCGACACTCTGGCGCATAGCCTTCTCATCGCCTGCCCCGCAGCGCTGTCCGAGGCAGATGCCGAAGCCGCTGGTGATCCCCTGAATGAAGCAGAGGACGAGATAGATGATGATGGTGGTGGAACCGACTGCAGCGAGCGCGTTGGAACCCAGTGTGCGGCCCACGATCATGGTATCAGCCAGCGTGTAGAACAGCTGAAACAGATTCCCTCCGATGACGGGAAGCGTGAACTTCAGAAGCGTGGGGAATGGACGTCCCTTTGTTAAGTCCTGTGCCATGATTGCAATACTCCTTTTCCTGTGTTAAACTGATCCGGGCTTATGCAAAAGGAGGAACGATATGAACCGGACCGTAGTTGTCGATAAAAATCTCCGTGAGCTCCGTGCGCATGGTACGGCATCCTTTCCCTTTGAAGTGAATCATGACGAACCGATGCGCTTTCAGGAGCGCTACATCCGATGCCACTGGCATGACGAGCTGGAGCTCTCCCTGCTTATGGAGGGCAGGGCTGTTTATCAGGTGAACGGCGTATCCTATGAAAATGAAGCGGGACAGGGAATGGTGATCAATACAGATATTCCCCATATGCTTGTCCCGGCAGGCGCAGTGTCTCCGAAACTTTTGACGATCATAGTACATCCGTCCATTCTCTACGGCACGCTCGGAACTGCGGTAGACCTGAATGTCATGCGTCCCTATCTGCGTTCCCGCCTGCTGGCGGGGATCCGTCTGGACCCTTCTGTTTCCTGGCAGAAGGAGGTCCTGGAATCCATGCGCCGCATAGATGAACTTTATACGGCACAATCCTTTGCATTCGAGCTGAAAATAAAAAGCCTTCTGTGTAATATTTTTTATGAAATCATTCTGAACCTGAGGGAACAGGTGAAGCCGGAAAGCGGCTACAGCGCGGAGGAACTCCAGAGACTAAAGCTTCTGCTGGATTATCTGCATACAAACTACAGCAGACCGCTCTCGTTATCGGAGCTCGCGTCCTGTATCCATGTGACACGGGAAAGCTGCTGCCGCTTCTTCCGAAAAATGACAGGAAAAACCGTTTCCCAGTACCTTGAGGATTACAGAATCGCGCAGAGCATCCGCCTGCTGCAGGCAGGAAATCTGTCCATAGCACAGATCGCGGATATGACCGGCTTCAGCAATGCCAGCCGGTTTGCCGCCGCTTTCCGCTCCAGAATGGGGTGTGCTCCGGCCAGATACCGGAGGAGTGCGGCATATGACAGCACTGCTTCGGAACCGTTCCTGCCTTCCGTTCCGTTCCTTCGTTCAGAACCCTGATTATTATAGAAGGACTGACGGCGGTTTTCCATTCAGATATTGAATTTTTTGATACAGATATTGACAAAAGAGCCACAGTTTATTCTGACAGCGCTTCCCACTCCTCCATCTTTACAAGCAGCTCTTCCTCGATTTCGGCCTTTTCCTTTGAAAGCGCCTGGAGCTTTGCCACATCGGTGCAGACCTCCGGAAGCGCCATTTCTTCGTCGATCCGGGAACTGCGTTCCTCCAGGGCCGCTATGCGCTCCTCACAGCGCTTCAGCGCATTTTCTTTTTTGCGCTGGGCGGCCTGCGCTTCCTTCTGACTTTTCCAGTCCTGCTTGACGGCACTTTCCGAAGCGGAAGAAGGAGCCGCATTTTTGTTCCCGGAGGCCTGGGCAAACCCCGCGGCAGCGCCCCTTCCTGCCGCAGCGGCTGCCATGCCTGCGGAGCCGGACGGGGAATGTGCTGCAGCGCCGTCCGGTGCAGCTGCCTGCAGAAGCTGGGATTTCTTTTCCAGATAATAATCATAATTTCCCAGATATCCGGAAAGCTTACCGTCTTCCAGCTCCAGAATGCGGCTGGCGGTGCGGTTGATGAAGTAACGGTCGTGGGAGACGTACAGGACGGTACCCGTATAATTGTTCAGCGCGTCCTCCAGAATTTCCTTGCTGGTGATGTCCAGATGGTTGGTGGGCTCGTCCAGGATCAGGAAATTGGCCTCGGAGAGCATCAGCTTCGCCAGAGACACCCGGCCCCGCTCGCCGCCGGAGAGCATTTTGATCTGCTTGAACACGTCCTCTCCGGTGAAAAGAAAGGCTGCAAGGACGTTTCGGATTTCCGTGTTCGTGAGCGTCGGATATTCATCCGAGATTTCCTCAAAAATCGTTTTGTCCGGATGCAGTACGTGATGCTCCTGGTCGTAGTAACCGATCTGCACCTTGCTTCCGATGCGGATTTCTCCGGCGTCCGCGTCCACCAGGCCGTTGATGATTTTTAAAATCGTGGTTTTGCCCGTTCCATTGTCTCCGATGATGGCAACATGCTCGCCTCGTTTCAAAAAGAAGGAAAGGTCGGAGAACAGTTGCTGAGAGTCAAATGCTTTGGCCAGCCCTTCCACACTGAGCACGTCGTTGCCGCTTTCGATGCGGGGCTTTAACTGGATGTGCATATCGTCGCGTACCTCTGTGGGCTTTTCCAGCACCTCCATTTTCTGGAGCATCTTTTCCCGGCTTTCCGCCCGGCGGATGGATTTCTCCCGGTTAAAGGAGCGCAGCTTTTCAATGACGGCCTCCTGATGTTTGATTTCCTGTTGCTGGTTCAGGTAGGCGTGCATCTGCGCGGAACGGATCTGCTCCTTTTTCACCGCGTAATCGGAGTAGCTCCCGGAAAAAACACTGGCCTTTCCGCCGTCCAGCTCGATGATCTTCGTGGCAATTTTATCCAGAAAATACCGGTCATGGGAGACGATCAGCACAGCGCCCCTGTAGTTGATCAGCCAGGTTTCCAGCCAGGCGATGGAGGACATATCCAGGTGATTGGTGGGCTCGTCCAGGATGATCAGATCCGGACGGGTCAGAAGCAGACGGCCCAGGGCGACGCGGGTTTTCTGGCCGCCGGAAAGGGTGGAAACCTGCTTGGAAAATTCTTCCTCCGTAAAGCCGAGACCTTTCAGCACTCCGACAACCTCGCTGCGGCAGCTGTAGCCGTCCGCCTGCTCAAAGTGGTGGGTGAGCTGGGTGTATTTTTCCATCAGCTCTTCCAGTGCGCTGCCCTCCGCCTGCTTCATCTGAAGCTCACAGGAACGGATTTCCTCCTCCAGAAGGAGTACGTCTTTTTTCGCCTCCAGCACCTCGTCATAGATGCTGCGGTCTCCTTCCACCTGGGCATTCTGCGGCAGATAGCCGAAGCTGATTCCCTTTCCCCAGACCACTGTTCCCTCGTCTGCGTCCAGCTTTCCGGTGAGGATGCGCAGCAGGGTGGTCTTTCCGGCCCCGTTGATGCCGACGATGGCCGCCTTTTCGTGATCTTCTATATGAAAAGAGCAGTTTTTGAAAATCTGCTTTTCATGGAATGCCTTTCCTACATTCTGACAGGATAAAACCATGATATTCTTCATTCCTTTCATTTTTTACCAGAATCAGTTTACCGGGAAGCGGGGAGGATGTCAATGGTTACAGTTCACTCGTCCGCCATGCATTGACATATTTTTAACGGATGGCTATAATGAGAAAGGAATCCAGAACAGTGACTTGACGGGAGGCATGGACAGTGGAAAAAGAGATTTCGCAGGCAGTAATTGGGCGCCTTCCCAGATATTTCCGATTCCTGGGTGAGCTGAAGGACCAGGGAGTGGAGCGGATTTCCTCTCAGGAGCTGAGCAGGCTGATGCATGTGACGGCGTCGCAGATCAGGCAGGATTTCAACAATTTCGGCGGGTTCGGCCAGCAGGGCTACGGCTATAACGTGGAGTATCTTTACACGGCAATCGGCAGTATACTCGGACTGGACAAGAAACACCACCTGATCATTATCGGAGCAGGAAATCTGGGACAGGCGCTGGCGAATTATATGAATTTTGAGCGGAGAGGCTTCATTTTTACCGGTATTTTTGATATCAATGAGAAGCTGCACGGCAGGATGATCCGGGGTATTCAGGTTCGTCCCATGGAGGAGATGCAGGCTTTTGTGAGAGAGAACGACGTTGATATTGCGGTTCTCACGATCCCCAAGGAAAGTGCGGTATCGACCGCCGGGAAGCTGGTGGAAGCAGGCGTCAGGGCAATCTGGAACTTCGCTCATGTGGATCTTGATGTTCCCGCAGATGTGCAGGTGGAGAATGTGCATCTTTCGGACAGTCTGTTCCGGCTGTCCTATATGATCAACCGGTATGACCAGGAAACAAAAGCGGCAGCGCCGAAGAAAGACAGTCAGTAAAACGAAAATGCGTCGGGGGAGCTTTCCGGACGCATTTTTGCGCGATAAGCCCGGAGGGCAGCCGCATGGATGGGCAGGCCTGCCTGCACAGACATGCGGATATTCGACGGGCAACGGACAGTGAGCAGCTCTGCTGTGAGCTGGACCGATAAACCCGGCAGGGAGGCAGCGAGAGAAAGATTGAAAAATAAGCCCGATGGCTTATTTTTCAATCCGGATTTGCGCCGAAGCGTCGCAAATCCCGTTATCGCAGCGCCGAACTGGAGGTTCGGCGCGCGGGCCTCAGCAACGCTTCGGCATGGAGGTAAAAATGGATGTCAGATGTACGGAATATCTGGTAACAGCATCGGAAATGAAGGAATGTGACCGCAATACGATTGAGGGCTTCGGTGTGCCTTCCCTGGTTCTTATGGAACGGGCCGCGCTCGCCTGTGCGGGAGAGATTTTTAAGGATTTCCCGGAAGCGGGAAAAACGCGCGGAAAAAGAACGCTGATCGTGGCTGGCTGCGGAAACAACGGCGGAGACGGCTTTGCCGTGGGAAGGCTGCTGATGCAGGAGGGCTTTTCGGTGGACTTCTGGCTGATCGGAGAGCGGAGCCGCTGTTCTCCTGAGACGGAAACCCAGATTTGTATTCTGGGAAAATATGGATGTGATATCTCAGATCATATGCCGGACGGAGAATATGATATCATTGTGGATGCCATTTTCGGTATCGGTCTGCACCGCGCGCCGGTGGGGCGATATGCGGAGGCGGTGGATTACATCAACCGGAGCGGTGCATATGTTTTGAGCGTGGATATCCCCTCCGGCGTGAGCGCGGATACCGGCGCTGTCTACGGCTGCGCGGTTCGTGCGGATGTGACCGTCACCTTCGCCTTTTTAAAGAGGGGGCTTGTGCTTTATCCCGGCGCGGCTCATGCGGGCAGGGTGGTGACGGCGCAGATTGGTATTACGCAGGAAAGCTTTTATGGAAAGCTGCCTGCCGCATTTACGTTTTTGCCCGGATCGCCTCCGCCTCTTCCGCAGAGGGATCCAAACGGGAATAAGGGAACCTTCGGCAAGGTGCTTCTGGCGGCGGGAAGCAGGGGAATGGCCGGAGCCGCCATCCTGGCGTCATCTGCGGTTCTTCGTTCAGGAGCAGGCATGGTCCGGGTGCTTTCCGGAGAGGAAAACCGGATCATCCTGCAGACCGCAGTTCCGGAAGCCATGCTGTCCCTCTACGGGGACGAAGACGCCAAAGAACAGGAGACGGCGGCTTACGTTTTCCGAAAGGCAGAGAGCTGGGCGGATGTGATTGCCGCAGGCCCCGGACTTGGAACGGGGACAGGAGCCGGGGAGCTGATACGGCTGATTCTGACGGAGACGGAGCAGCCTCTGGTTCTGGACGCGGACGGCATCAACCTTCTGGCTGCAGACCGGGCGCTTCTGGAAACGCTGTGCCGCCAGAGAGAAGACGGAGGGAGGCCGCTCATCCTGACGCCCCATCCCGGCGAGCTTGCCAGGCTGACGCAGAAGAGTATGCAGGAGGTGCTTGCCGATCCGGTTTCCGTCTGCCTGGAATGGGCGGCTCGAATGAATGCCGTCCTCCTGTGCAAGGGAGCGGCAACCGTGGCTGCAAATCCGCAGGGCCGCTGCTACATCAATCAGAGCGGCAACAGCGGGATGGCAACCGCGGGAAGCGGCGATGTGCTGACCGGCATCATCGCCGGACTGCTGGCTCAGGGGATGGAGCCCTTTGAAGCCGCTTGTGCCGGAGTCTATCTGCACGGCCTTGCGGGAGACGCGGCGGCGGAGCGCGCCAGCGAATATAATGTCAGCGCCGGAAAGATTCTGGAGGCGCTGGATGTGGTGATGAAATAAAATGCCGCCCTGCGGTGGCTAAAAAAGAGGCGGAGAAAGCCTGTGGCTTTCTCCTGGAAATTTGCGCAAAGCGCAAATTCCTTTGATTATAATGCCGCCTTACGGCGGCTAAAAAAGAGGTAACGGAAATGAAATATGAAAGAATCTGGGCGGAAGTGGATCTGGATGCCATCCATGAAAATGTGGAGCATATGATGGCAAACGTAAGCGCGGGTGTCAAGCTGATCGCTGTGGTGAAAATGGACGGTTATGGGCATGGGGCAGTTCCCATCGCCCATGAGCTGGAGGATATGCCCTGTCTGTACGGGTTTGCTGTTGCAACGGTGGAGGAAGCGCTTATTCTGCGTGGAAGCGGAGTGCGCAAGCCCATTCTGGTGCTGGGCTATGCCTTCCCGGATACTTATGAAAAGCTGGCGAGGGAGGAGATCCGGCCAACGGTTTTCAGAGAGGATATGCTTCCGCAGCTGTCGCAGGCGGCGGCCGTCAGCGGGCGCCCCTTCAAGATCCACATCAAAGTGGACACAGGGATGAACCGTATTGGAATCCGGCCGGATGATACGGGCCTTTCCTTTGTGAGAAAATGCATGGAAACGCCGGGACTGGAAATCGAAGGAATTTTCACCCATTTTGCGAGGGCGGATGAGGCGGATAAAAGCCATGCCGAGGCACAGCTTTCCTCCTTCCTTTCCTTCTGCAAAAGGATAGAGAAGGAGCTGGGGATCAGGATTCCCATGCGGCACTGCGCCAACAGCGCGGGAATCGTGGAAATGCCGCAGTCCGGTCTTGACGCGGTCCGGGCGGGCATCATCCTTTATGGCCTCTGGCCTTCCGATGAGGTGAAAAGAGACATCGTCTCTCTGCGGCCCGCGCTGTCCCTTTACAGCCGGATCATTTTTATCAAAGAGGTGAAGGCGGGAGAGCAGATCAGCTATGGCGGAACTTTCACTGCCAAGGAAGATATGCGTGTCGCGACGGTTCCTGCGGGATACGGAGACGGCTATCCCAGAAGTCTTTCCGGACAGGGATATGTGCTGATTGCCGGAAAACGGGCGCCGATCCTTGGAAGGGTCTGCATGGATCAGTTCATGGTGGATGTAACCCACATCCCGGAAGCGGAAGAGAATGGACTGGTGACCCTGATCGGAACCGATGGGGACGAGACCATTTCCATGGAGCTGCTGGGAGAGCTTTCCGGACGCTTCAATTATGAACTGGCCTGCTGCCTGAACCGCCGCGTCCCGCGTGTCTACAAAAAAGATGGAAAAACGGTTTATACAAAGGATAATTTCCGTGATTTTTCCTGAACTTTAAAAAATAATGAAGCTTTGTTGCATACCCTTTCAGAAACGGTGCAATACTAATGCTATCATTTCTGAAAAGGAGCGTGGTTGTTTGCGTCGCGGAGATATTTATTATGCGGATTTAAGGCCTGTTGTGGGTTCAGAGCAGGGCGGAGTGCGGCCGGTGCTCATCATACAGAACGATGTGGGGAACAGACACAGCCCTACCGTCATCTGTGCGGCCATTACATCAAAGACCAATAAAACGAAGCTCCCCACCCACATCGAGCTTCATGCCGGACAGTACGATATCGTCAAGGATTCCGTCATCCTGCTGGAGCAGCTTCGTACCATTGACAAGACACGCCTGAAGGATAAGGTCTGCCATCTGGACGCTCCGGTGATGAACCGGGTCAATGAAGCCCTCAAGGTCAGCCTGGAGCTGATTACATAGGGCTGGTTGACGTTTTTTCAGGCAAATGATATATTATAACGTGGTGAAGAACGACAGATAAGTAATAAACTGCCGCCGCCGGCGGCAAAAGAGGAGGAACACATGTCAGGACATTCAAAATTTGCCAATATTAAGCACAAAAAGGAAAAGAACGATGCGGCGAAGGGTAAGATTTTTACCATTCTCGGAAGAGAAATCGCGGTGGCGGTAAAGGAGGGCGGCCCTGATCCGAACAATAACTTCAAGCTGGCGCAGGTTATCGCCAAGGCAAAATCCAACAACATGCCGAACGACACCATCGAGCGTGGCATCAAGAAGGCTGCGGGAGATGTGGGAAACGTAAACTATGAATATGTGACCTATGAAGGCTACGGCCCTAACGGAATCGCCATCATCGTGGATGCGCTGACCGACAACAAGAACCGTACGGCTGCTAATGTGAGAAGCGCCTTTACCAAGGGAAACGGAAACATCGGCACCCCCGGCTGCGTATCCTTCATGTTCGATAAGAAGGGCCAGATCATCATCGATAAGGAAGAATATGAGGCGGATGCGGATGAACTGATGATGACGGCTCTGGATGCAGGAGCGGAGGATTTTTCCGAGGAAGAGGACAGCTACGAAATCCTCACCGATCCGGATGAGCTGGAAAACGTGAAGAAGGCGCTGGAAGACGCGGGAATCCCGCTGGCGAGCGCGGAAGTGACCATGATCCCGCAGAACTACGTGGATCTGACCGATGAGACGGCCGTCAAAAACCTGCAGAAGACGCTGGATCTGCTGGATGAGGATGACGACGTGCAGGCGGTTTATCATAACTGGAACGAGTAACTTTCAGCCTGTCCGATGGAAACTGCCGGGCGGGATGCTTTCATGATTTACATAACAGAGGGATACAGAAGATGAAGAAACCATACGAAAAAGAAACCATATGCATTCAGTCCGGCTGGAAGCCGAAGAACGGGGAGCCGCGCGTACTTCCCATTTATCAGAGCACGACCTTTAAATACGAAACCTCCGAACAGATGGGCAGACTGTTTGATCTGGAGGAGGAAGGCTATTTCTACACCAGACTGCAGAATCCCACCAACGACTGTGTGGCACAGAAGATCTGTGAGCTGGAAGGCGGCGTTGCTGCCATGCTCACTTCTTCCGGTCAGGCGGCAAATTACTACGCGGTGTTCAATATCTGTGAAGCGGGAGATCACGTGGTGCTTTCCTCCACGGTTTACGGAGGAACCTTCAACCTGATCGTCAATACCATGAAGAAGATGGGAATTTCCTGCAGCATCGTTGATCCGGACGATGATTACGACACTCTCTGCGCCGCGTTTCAGGACAATACGAAATGCGTGCTTGCGGAGACCATCGCGAATCCTGCTCTGGTGGTTCTGGATATTGAAAAGTTCGCAAAGGCGGCCCATGCGCATCAGGTCCCTCTGATCGTGGACAATACCTTTGCCACCCCCATCAAGTGCAATCCCTTTCAGTGGGGAGCGGATATCGTGACCCACTCCACCACCAAATATATGGATGGTCACGCGATGTGCGTGGGCGGTGCCATCGTGGATTCCGGCAATTTCGACTGGAGCCTGTATCCGGAGAAGTTTCCGGGGCTGTGCACGCCGGATGAGTCCTATCATGGCATTGTTTATACGGAAAAATTCGGGAAGAAAGCCTACATCACGAAGGCGACCTCCCAGCTCATGCGGGATCTTGGCTCTATTCAGTCTCCGATGAACGCGTTCCTGCTGAATATCGGTCTGGAAACCCTGCATCTGCGGATGCCCAGACATTGTGAGAACGCTCTGAAGGTGGCACAGTATCTGGAGAATCATGAAAAGGTGGCCTGGGTGAATTATCCCGGCTTAAAGAGCAGCAAATATTATGAGCTGGCTCAGAAATATATGCCGAACGGTACCTGCGGCGTTATTTCCTTCGGCCTAAAGGGCGGAAGGAGTGCGGCGGAGGGGCTGATGGATAAGCTGGAGTTGGCGGCCATCGTGACCCATGTGGCGGATGCGAGAACCTGTGTGCTGCATCCGGCCAGCCATACGCACAGGCAGATGAACGATGAGCAGCTGAAGGAAGCCGGTGTGAATCCGGATCTGATCCGCTTCTCCGTAGGCCTGGAAAACGCGGATGACATCATTGCGGATCTGGAACAGGCGCTGGCGCAAATTTAAAAAAACAGGGGGAGTTATGAGCTATCGCAGGAGCGGTGTGAACTATATACTCTGGGCGCTGTACGGCCTGACGGTCTGTGCGGCGCTCACCATGCAGGCGGAAACGGTCTGTATGCTTTTGGGATGGGCGGAAGTTCAGTGGTATCTGCTGGCTGCGGCAGGCTGCATTTTACTGCTGTTTTTTCTTCTGTTTCTTCCGGTCCGCCTGCTTTCCGGCAGGTACGGGAGTTCGGGGAAAAAAGAGCGCGGCAGGGAAGGTCGCCCTGGGAAAAAGCTTGCGGAGGGGGGATACCTGGTCCTTCTGATTGCCGTTTCCTTAGGACTGCGTCTCTTTTGCATGAGAGAGATGGCTGCGGCAGAAATGGGGGACGCGGGAATGGTTCTGACCTCCGGCTTCCCCTTTGCCTCCCTAACTTTATCTTCTCTTTATGCCTGGTTGAAGCTGCTTCTGTCTGCCTGGACGGAACGCGGAATTTATGCTGCAGGCTTTCTGGCGCCCTTATATGAGACTCTGGGTGTTCTTTTATTCTATCCGGCGCTCCGTTCCCTGGCGGGAAAGCTTTCTGCGGTGACGGTGACCGCTGTGCTGGCATTTCTCCCTGTTTTTCCGGGAATGTCCGAAGCGGGAGGACGGTACGGTTTCTTTCTGACGGCAGCGGCCATTCTGCTGCTCCTTTCTTCTTTTTACATAGAAAGTCTCTCGGCAGGAAAACTTTCTGCAAAGAAGCCTGCTGCAAAAAAAAGTGTGGCAGGCCTGGCCGTTCTCTGCGGCCTTTCGACAGGAGCTGCTGTTTTCCTGGATACTGCTTTTGTCTCCCTTCTGTTGTTTTCCATATGGACATCCTTTTTCGTCCTTCCGGTTGAGGCTGTGCCGCAGAGCGGCTCACGGGCGCGAAGGGACGGTACGGCTGTGAAAGGCCGGAGAACCGTTTCAGGACAGGCGGGAAACGGGAAGCGAAGGGCGGTGGGGATTATCGCCCTGATTTTAGCGGCCGTTCTTGGATATGCCGCACTCTTGGCGGTTCAGGTATGGCTTTCCGGAGAAGGGCCTCTGGAAACGCTTATGGGAAGATACAGCCCTGTGGGGATCGTTTCCGTTTCGGCCGGGGAAAGCATGTTCTGGCTGATTCCTGTGGTCTGCCTATGTATCCTGTATATTTTCGGTTTCTTTGACCAGCGGGGGAATGTGGGAAGCGTCTGGCTTCCTTCCTTTCTGTTTTCTGTCGCTGTTTCTGCTTCAGGGGGAAAAGGAGGAGCGGAACAGGCCATGTCGCTTCTGTACTGGCTGATCATGGCCGGGATGGGACTGCACAGCGCTTTCTTCCGGGAGGGGAAGCGGAAGGAACGCGGGGATGAATCGGAGGAGATTCCGGTTCCCGCGGAGGTTGTTTATGCCGTAAAGGAAGGAATGGAGAAAAACACGGCCGCAGGGCGGGATCCCATGCCGGGAGAACCGCTCCCCAACCCTCTTCCCGTACCGAAAAGGCATGAGCGCAGGGAAATGGATTATGCCTATGAGCCGGGGGAAGACGAGATGTTTTTCGACATTGACCGGGTAGAAGAGGGAGACGACTTCGATTATCAATGAAGAAAGATCAATGAATAAAAATGCCTCTCTTTGAAAGAATAAAAGAAAGAGGATTCTGACCGGTACGGGCATTTGCCTGAAAACGGGAGGAAAAGACAAGGAGAGGTCAGCTTATGGGAATATGGATTGATACGGCAGACTATTACGGAAGAAGGCCGGGAATGAAGCACCTGGCGGAGACAGTGGAGCAGGCGGAGAAGGATAAGGTAAAAAATGCGCACCGCAGTACCGGTTCAGGCGCTAAGCAGAGCGCGGAGGCGGGGGAGGAGGATGCGGACAGCAAGCAGGAGCGGGAGAGGCAGAGGGATGAACGGATTGAGCAGACAGGACAGCTCACGCTGGAGCGGCACGGCGAGGAGGAGCGTGCGATCCATATGATCAGCATCATCGGGGAAATCGAGGGTCACGACAACCTGAGCAGTTCCTCCAAAACCACCAAATATGAGCACATCCTTCCTCAGCTTGCGGCAATTGAGGACAGCAGCCGGATTGAGGGCCTGCTCATTCTGCTGAATACCATGGGCGGAGACGTGGAAGCGGGACTCGCAATTGCGGAAATGATCGCATCCCTGAGCAAGCCCACGGTTTCCCTGGTTCTGGGAGGCGGCCATTCCATCGGCGTTCCCATCGCCGTGAGCGCGGACTATTCCTTTATCGTCCCTTCCGGAACCATGGTCATTCATCCGGTCCGGATGAGCGGTACCGTAATCGGCGCGCCGCAGACATTTGACTATTTCAAACAGATTCAGGACCGTATTACCGGATTCGTCTGCTCTCACTGCTCCCTGTCCAGAAACAGGATGGAGGAGATGATGATGGAAACGGGAATGCTCACCAAGGATCTGGGCACCATACTTGTGGGCAGACAGGCTGTGGAAGCCGGATTGATCAACGAGGTGGGAGGCATTAAAGAGGCGATCGCAAAACTGCATGAGATGGGTACGCGGGCGGAGGACTGATCCTCCGCCCGTTTTGCACAGCGAGAAAGAGAAGGATGACAACTTTCCTTTTTCGTGGTATACTAACTTCGATTCAGTCTGTGGTCATACAGATTACGGAGGCGGTAAAATGGCATCAGCTTCAGGAAGCAGGTCGGGCACAAGATCAGGCACAGGGAAAAAAAGTACATCTTCTTCCAGAACGAGAAGCAGCTCCAGGACAAAGTCAGGCAGTAAGAAAAAGCAGACAAAGGGAAGAAAACAGGAGGAGCGTGCGATTGCGAATGAAATCATTCTGATTGCGGTATTCGCGCTTTGTGTCCTGCTCTTTTTGTGTAATTTCGGTGTAATTGGTCCGGTGGGTAACGCTGTGAGCAGCGTGATGTTCGGAATATTCGGCATGGTGGCCTATGCGGTCCCCGTGCTTGTTTTTGTGGGATTGGCTTTTGGCCTGTCCAACCGCGGCAATTTTTTTGCCACCCTGAAAATCGCAGCGGGGATCGTGCTTTTCACTCTGATCGGCGTCGTGCTGGAGCTGATCGAAGGAAACGCCGTTTCCATGGAAAGCTATTCCATTGTGACGCTGTATACAGTGAGTGCTGAAGCGAAGACGGGCGGCGGTGTCCTGTCCGGTTCCGTCGCCTGGCTTCTGGAGCATTTTCTGGGAATGGTCGGCGCCGTGCTTCTGATTATCGTGCTTTCCATTATCTGCCTGGTAATCGTGACGGAAAAATCTTTTGTGGGCGGCGTAAAAACAGGAAGCCGCAGGGTTTATGAGTCCGCGCGGGAGGATGCCATCGCCCGAAAGGAGAGGGCAAGACAGAGACGGCAGGAGCAGGAAAGCCGCCGTGCCCAGGAAGCGAAGGAGCGGGAAGAGGAAGAAGCGCGCCGGGATGCTGAAAAGATCCTGCGTATGGATAAAAAGGTGTTCGGCGTTATGCCGGATGTGACCCTTTCAGAAGATACCAGGACAGCCGGCGCAGAGAATACGCCGGGTACTTCCGGCGGCATCCGGGAGGTCAGGGCTTCTGCTCCCGCCGAAAAGGAAAGAAGGACCGGCAGAAACGGGGACTCCATAAAGCAGGATAATCTGATTGATTTTGAAAGAATCCGCATCCATTCCGCCGTTCTGGGGGAGGAAGATGAGAAAACGGAACATCCGCCTTCCCGGTCCGTGGAGGAAGCCGCCCCTTCCCTGGAAAAAAGTGGAGAGAGGTCTGCGGACCCTCTGGCGAGGACCTATCGGAACGCGGATGTATTTCGGGATATGCGGATGATGGAGCCTCTTCGTATTACGGTGGAACCTGTCTCTTCTTTGGCGTCTGAAGAAGAGATGCAGGAGGAACTGTGGGCAGAGGAACCGGCTGTTCATGCCAAAGAGGCTGTCGAAGAAGCTGAAGAGATTGTGGAGCCGGAAATCTGGGAAAGTTCCGACGAAGATGCCGGGGAAGATGCAGCAGGGGAAGGGGAGACGGAAGATCTGGAGCCTGAGGCTGCATTTTCAGGAATCCGGTTTGCGGACGAACAGCCTGCCGCTTCCGAGATGGAGAAAGCGCCGCCCAAACCTGTCGCAGCACCCACTGCAAGGCCTGTGGCAGCGGCAGCCGGTTCCGGCGGCAGCGCGGCGGCAAAGGCGGAGTCAAAGGTATCGCCGTCCCGTCCCAAAACGCCGCCGAGGCCTTATCAGTTCCCGCCCCTGTCCCTGTTAAAGCGGGCAGAGAACAGGAACGGGCAGGATGCGGCCAGGGAGCTTAAGAACACGGCGGCAAAGCTGCAGCAGACCCTCGCCACCTTCGGCGTGAAGGTGACGATCACGGACATCAGCCAGGGACCGGCTGTGACACGCTACGAGCTGCAGCCGGAGCAGGGCGTGAAGGTGAGCAAGATCGTCGGGCTTTCCGATGACATCAAGCTGAACCTTGCCGCCACCGACATCCGAATCGAAGCGCCCATTCCGGGAAAGGCGGCCATCGGCATCGAGGTGCCGAACAAAGAGAACACGGTCGTCAGCCTCCGAGAGCTTCTGGAGAGCAAAGCCTTCCGGGAATTCCCGTCAAAGCTTGCCTTTGCGGTGGGGAAGGATATCGCAGGCAAGGTGGTGGTTTCCGACATCGCCAAAATGCCCCACATGCTGATTGCGGGATCCACGGGTTCCGGAAAATCGGTCTGCATCAATACGCTGATCATGAGCATTCTTTATAAGGCAAAACCGGACGAGGTGAAGCTGATTCTGGTGGACCCGAAGGTGGTGGAGCTGAGCGTATATAACGGCATTCCCCACCTGCTGATTCCGGTGGTGACGGACCCGAAGCAGGCATCCAGCGCGCTGCACTGGGGCGTTGCGGAGATGGAGAGCCGGTACCAGAAATTTGCGGACTGGAATGTGCGCGATCTGAAGGGCTACAATAAAAAGGTGGAGGAGCAGAAGAAAAAGGGAAATCCGGATGCGCCGGAGCGCCTGCCTCAGATCGTCATTATCGTGGACGAGCTGGCTGACCTGATGATGGTGGCGCCCGGTGAGGTGGAGGAATCCATCTGCCGTCTGGCCCAGCTTGCCAGAGCGGCGGGCATTCATCTGATCATCGCCACCCAGCGTCCTTCTGTGGATGTCATTACCGGTCTGATTAAGGCAAACATGCCAAGCCGGGCTGCGTTTGCCGTATCCAGCGGCGTGGATTCCCGGACCATTCTGGACATGAACGGCGCGGAGAAGCTGCTCGGTAAGGGAGACATGCTTTTCTATCCGCAGGGCTACCCCAAGCCTGCCCGTGTACAGGGCGCCTTTGTTTCCGATTCCGAGGTTTCCGATGTGGTGGATTTTCTGAAAAACCAGGCGATCGGAAATGTGTATGACGAAGGAATTCTGGAAAAGGTGAAGAGCATGGAAAGCGCCTCCTCTTCTTCTTCCGGAGGCGGCGAAAGCGAAAGAGATCCCTATTTTGAACAGGCGGGACGTTTCATCATTGATAAGGATAAGGCGTCCATCGGCATGCTTCAGAGGATGTTCAAGATCGGCTTCAACCGGGCGGCCCGCATTATGGACCAGCTGGCGGACGCGGGCGTTGTAGGCGAGGAGGAAGGTACGAAGCCGAGAAAGATTCTGATGAGTGAGGAACAGTTCGAACAGTACATAGAAGAAACCCTGTGACGGGCAAGGAGGTTTACAGATGAAAACAGATATTGAAATCGCGCAGGAAGCAGTCATGGAGCCGATTGAAAGGGTGGCGGAGAAGCTGGAAATCGGTGCGGATGATCTGGAGCTTTACGGAAAGTACAAGGCGAAGCTTTCCGAGGAATTCATGGCGTCCGTCCAGGACCGCCCGGACGGAAAGCTGATTCTGGTTACGGCGATCAATCCCACTCCGGCGGGAGAGGGAAAGACCACCACCAGCGTCGGCCTGGGAGAGGCGTTCGGAAAGCTCGGGAAAAAGGCGGTCATCGCCCTCAGAGAGCCTTCCCTTGGGCCCTGCTTTGGCATCAAGGGCGGTGCGGCCGGCGGCGGCTATGCACAGGTGGTTCCCATGGAGGATCTGAATCTGCATTTTACAGGGGATTTTCATGCCATTACCTCCGCCAATAATCTCTGCGCAGCGCTTCTTGATAATCATATTCAACAGGGAAATGAGCTGGGAATCGATACCAGACAGGTGGTGTGGAAGCGCTGTCTGGACATGAATGACAGGGTGCTTCGGAACATCGTTGTGGGTCTTGGAAGCAAGGCGGACGGCACGGTGCGGGAGGATCATTTCGTCATCACCGTGGCGACGGAAATCATGGCGGTTCTCTGCCTTGCGGAAGACATGGCAGACCTGAAGAGACGGCTTGCCCGCATGGTGGTTGCCTATACCTTTGACGGAAGGCCGGTGACTGCGGAGGACATCGGTGCTGTGGGTTCCATGGCAGCGCTTCTCAAGGATGCCATCAAGCCAAATCTGATCCAGACGCTGGAGCATACGCCCGCGCTGGTGCATGGAGGTCCCTTCGCCAACATCGCGCATGGCTGCAATTCCGTGAGAGCGACGAAGACGGCCATGAAGCTGGCGGATTATGTGATTACGGAGGCGGGCTTCGGCGCGGATCTGGGCGCGGAGAAGTTCTTTGACATCAAATGCCGGATGGCCGGCCTGAAGCCGGATGCGGTGGTCCTCGTGGCGACAGTGCGCGCCCTGAAATACAACGGCGGCGTTGCAAAGACGGATCTGGCGGCGGAAAATCTGGAAGCGCTTGCCAGGGGAATCGTCAATCTGGAAAAGCATATTGAGAACCTTCAGAAATACGGCGTTCCGGTGGTTGTTACCCTCAACTCCTTCCTGACCGATACGGAAGCGGAAATCTCCTATGTGAAGCAGTTCTGCGAGGAGCGTGGCTGTGAGTTCGCCATTTCCCAGGTATGGGAGAAGGGAGGAGAGGGCGGTATCGCTCTGGCAGAAAAGGTGCTGGAAACTTTGGAAAAGAAGGAAAGCCATTTCCATGTGCTCTATGAGGACAGCCTGAGCCTGCCGGAAAAAATTGAAACGGTAGCGAAGGAAATTTACGGTGCGGACGGGGTGGTTTATTCTCCGGCTGCGAAGAAGCAGCTTGCCCGCCTTGCCGAGCTTGGATTTTCCAATCTTCCTGTCTGCATGGCGAAGACCCAGTATTCCCTGTCGGACAACCCTGCCCTTCTGGGAAGACCGGAGCATTTTGAAATCAGCGTCAGGGAAGCTTACGTGTCCGCAGGGGCAGGCTTTGTGGTGGTTCTGACCGGAGCGGTCATGACCATGCCCGGCCTTCCCAAAAAGCCTGCCGCATTTGGCATTGATGTAAATGAAGACGGACAGATCACAGGACTGTTCTGAAAAAGCAGGACGGATCGACAGGGAGGATAAGATGGCACAGATCATTGACGGGAAGGCAATTTCCCAGGCAATTAAGGATGAAGTGAAGCGGGAGGTGGAAGGCCTGTCCGGACAGGGAATTACGGTAACGCTTGCCGTGGTCCAGGTGGGCAGCAATCCCGCCTCAACGGTTTATGTAAACAATAAAAAGAAGGCATGCGCATATACGGGCATCCGTTCTCTGTCCTATAACCTTCCGGAAAACGCCAGCCAGGAAGAGCTGCTTTCACTGATCGCTGAACTGAACGGCAGGGCGGATGTGAACGGAATTCTGGTACAGCTTCCGCTTCCTTCCCATATGAATGAGGACGCCGTCATCGGCGCCATTTCTCCTGAAAAGGATGTGGATGGTTTTCATCCGCAGAACGTGGGAGCTCTGTGTATCGGAAAGCCGGGATTTGTTCCCTGTACGCCGGCGGGTGTCATTGAACTACTGAAGCGTTCCGGCATTGAAATTGCCGGAAAGGAATGCGTAATGATCGGAAGAAGCAATATAGTGGGAAAGCCCATGGCGTTGCTGCTTCTTAAGGAAAACGGAACGGTGACGGTTGCCCATTCCCGGACCGCAGACCTGAAGGCTGTCGCCAGACGGGCGGATATTCTGGTCGTGGCAATCGGAAAGGCGAAGATGATCACGGCCGAATACGTCAAACCGGGGGCCGCTGTCATTGACGTGGGGATGGACCGGGATGAAAACAATAAGCTCTGCGGAGACGTGGATTATGAAGAGGTTTCCCGGATCGCCGGCGCAATCACTCCCGTACCCGGCGGCGTCGGCCCCATGACGATCGCCATGCTGATGAAAAACTGTCTGCAGGCAGCGCGGATGCAGACGGGCAGTGTGAAAGAATCCTGACAGGAAGGTAGCCCATGAAATGTCCCAGATGCGGGAGCGAGATGAAGGATGGGATGCTGTTCTGTGAGCACTGCGGCGAGGAAATCCGGATCGTACAGGATTTTGAACCGGAAATCGACGGAATTGTGACCGGCTTCGAAAATGCTTCCAACGTCAGACAGACAAAAGTAAATATGGAAAACCACGGGAAAGGCAGAGAGATACCCGGACTGAATCCTGCAAAAAAGCGTTTCAGCAGAAAAAGAAGGGTTTTTTTTGCTGTGAGCGGCGCAATCCTGCTGATTGTATGTATTTTTGCGGCAATAGTGGGACTGCGTTTTCAAAATGCGGATTATCAGTATCAACGGGCGATGCGGTACATACAGGCAGGCGCTTTTGACATGGCCTGCGCTTATGCGGAACGGGCCGTACGTCTGGCCCCTGATGAGTCGGAGTATCTGGCCGCTTATGCGGTCTGTCTGGCACAGACAGGTCTGAGGGAGGAAACAGAGGATGTCTGTTTCAGAATTCTGGAGCTGGATGCTTCAAATGAGCAGGCCTATCGGGCGCTGGTGGCCATCTATGAAGAGGATGGAGAATATGAAAAGATCAATGAACTCCTTCTTTCCTGTCCGGATGAACAGATCGTCAGCAGTTATCCGGCCTATGTGGCCAAGCCTCCTGAGTTCTCCTATGAGAGCGGAATTTATGACAAAGCCCTTTCCCTGCGCCTGAGCGCGAATACCAGCGGGACCATCTATTATACCCTGGACGGAAGCGAGCCGGATGAGAACAGTCTGACGTATGCGTCTCCCATTTTTCTGGAGTCGGGGGCCTACCGGATCCGGGCGGTGTTTGTGAACCAGTATGGCGTCTCCAGCGAGGAAGCGGAGGGAAATTATTACGTGGATGTGACCGTTCCGGAAGCGCCGCAGGTTTCGCCGGAGGAGGGGAGCTACTCCAGGCCGACCCTGATCACAGTGACCGGCGGGGAAAACTGCAAAATCTACTATACGACGGATGGAACGACGCCTACCCAGGATAAAACGGAATATACGGGCCCCTTTCCCATGCCCGTGGGCGTAACGAAGTTCCGCTTTATCTGTTACAGTCTGGCAGGGGCTGCCGGTGAAGAAACGCAGGTGACCTATTCTCTGAATCTGCACGCCTCGCTGAGCATTGAGGCGGCAAGAAACAGGCTTCTGATCGAGCTGATGGCAGCAGATGTAATTCAGGATATGGACGGCACGGTGGAAACAGGGACCGGGCATTATGTGTATAACTATCGATGTGCTGTGACCATAGACGGTGTAGATTATTATCTGTACCGGGAATATTATGAGGACGATGCCGGAAACAGTGCGGCGACCGGCACGGATTATGTGGTCGACATCATGAACGGAACGTGCTATAAGGCGTTACAGACTGTGCAGGCTGAGGCAGAACCGGCCGTTACGGGCAGGGAAGCGGAGGCCGGAGAGGAACAGGAGGAAGCCGGGGCGGAGACGAAAGAAGCCGTGCAAGACCCCTGGAGCAGCCTGACGCTGGAGGAAATTTATTCTCAGGACTAGATTTCCCAAAATAGATTCCGGAGAAACGCCGGAGTGAAACATGCAGACATACGGATGTCAGAATGGAGGAAAACATGTATCAGATTTTACAGGCAAAGGAACTGACCGCAAACATTTTTGAAATGGTTGTGGAAGCGAAGCGGGTTGCAAAATCCTGCGAACCGGGACAGTTCGTGATCGTCAGAAAGGATGCGGACAGCGAGAGAATCCCGCTGACGATCTGTGATTATGACAGAGAAGCCGGAACGATTACCATCGTGTTCCAGATCGTCGGCGCGGGTACGCTGATGATGTCGGAACTGAAGACAGGGGATGCCTTTCACGATGTGGTCGGTCCTCTGGGACGTCCATCCGAGCTGGTGGAGGAGGATATGGAAAGCCTCTCCAAAAAGAAAATCCTGTTTGTGGCAGGCGGCGTGGGAACCGCTCCCGTTTATCCGCAGGTAAAATGGCTGCATGAACACGGCGTGGCCGCAGACGTCATTGTGGGAGCGAAGACAAAGGACCTGATCCTCATGGAAGAAGAAATGAAGGCGGTGGCCGGAAACCTGTACATCACCACCGATGACGGCTCCTATGGAAGAAGTGGAATGGTGACTCAGACCATCCAGGATCTGGTGGAGAAGGAAGGAAAGAGTTACGATGTCTGCATCGCCATCGGACCGATGATCATGATGAAATTCGTCTGTAAGCTCAC
>CAJFMW010000010.1 GCA_904392525.1 uncultured Eisenbergiella sp. | reverse complement strand
CTGATAGAAAAGATGGCAGTCTCCCCGGTAAAAAGAGAATCCGTTCGGGTCGTTCATCCAGCCTGTCGGCACGGACAGGTGAAAGGCAGGGCGCTGTTCTTCCGGAACCTTCAGCGCTCCTTTTTGTTCATATACTCTCGCTTTGTTCAGCTTTTCACTGCTCATTCCTCTCTCCATTCCGGGGTTCACCGCTTTCCGGAAAGCCGCGGCCGCGTTTTCCGGAAAGCCCGTAAGCCCCTGTCTGTGTGATTTCTTTATTCCGCGTTCAGGGATTCCTGATACTGGTCAAAATACTTCTGCTTGATGGCCAGATAATCGGAAAGGCCGTACTCCTCCATCTTCTGCAGGTATTCGTCCCATTCCTCTTCAATGCCGCCGTTCAGGATCCAGTCCGCCTTCTTCTGATCCGCGTATTTCTTGATATCCGTATCGTACTGGGACACCAGATTGGTATCGTCAATGCTCATGAATACGTTGGGATAGACATATTTGCTGTGCATGTCGTCCAGATAGGTCTCATGCATGTTGTCCAGACGCCATTTCGCGTCGTCGGGCTGGGTGACATACACGCCGTAGTAATCGTTCAGCACAGCCAGCGGGCCGTTCACGGACTGGGCCTGGCGCACCTCCACGGGAGACGCATCTCCAAGGCTCAGATGCTTCAGCATGGGGCCGCCTTCTTCGTTGGTGCTCATTTCAAAGATATTCGGCTCGCCCTCTTCCCCGTAGGTTCCCCAGTTGTTCTGAACGGACTGAAGCGGGGCGTACATCTGATCGATCCAGGCGGCCGCCAGCGCCGTATCCCGGCAGCTCGTGGTCAGCACGCAGCGTCCTCTGTCAAAGCCGCTGGTTTCGCTGTTGTTCTGCCTCGTGATATTCACCAGACCGTCCGGCCCGGCCAGGGCGGGCAGCATCACGTAGTCGTCATAATTGTCGATATTCGCGATATCCCAGGTAAAGCAGAGCCCGTATCTGTGATTCTTTCCCTTTGCCACATAAGTGGACCATTCCTGGGTAAATGCCTCCGGGTCCACCAGATCCTGCTCCACCAGGCTGTGAAGCCACTGGATTCCTTCCTTATAGCCCTCCTGCACCGCCGTATAGATCACCTCTCCATCATCCGTCACGGCGAAGTGATCCGGCGTATCGCCGTAGCCCTCTCCAAAGCCGTTGATGAGGAAGGCCGGGTCCTGATCCCCGTTGTTGATGATGAAGGACATGGGGATGATGCTTCCCTCAATCTGAAATTCCTGCTGAATCCGGTCCGCATTGTCCCGGAAGGCGATCAGCACCTGCTCCAGCTCATCCACCGTTTCCGGCACTTCAAGCCCCAGAAAATCCAGCCACTTTTTATTGATATAGGGAATGTCTCCGATGGCCTGGATCGCTTCCTTTCCCTCGCCCAGCTGCTCGATCCAGGGGAAGGAGTAGATATGGCCGTCCGGGGCCGTACACATTGTGCGGTATTCCGGATACTTTTCAAAAACCGCCTGCAGGTTCGGCATGTATTTGTCGATCAGGTTTTCCAGCGGGATGATGATCCCCTGCTTCGCGTAACGCAGAAGGTCATAATCGCTCATGCCCGCCGTGAACAGCCCGTCGGGAAGATTCCCGAACTGAGCGAGCGCCAGATTTTTCTTGTCCGCGAACTGATCGTCCACGAAGCAGGTCCAGTCGATATGTACGTTGGTCTGCTGCTCCAGCCGCTGGAAGATCAGCTTTTCGTTCGGCTCCTGCGTCGTCGTTGCCGGAGCGCTGGTGATAAAGGAAAGCTCCCTCGTTTCCGCCAGGGGAAACGCCACTTCCTCGACCGGCGTATCGGGATCGATATCCGCTCTCATCGTGTCCTCTCTCCCGCATCCCGCAAGGGAAAGCAGGCAGACCGCTGAAAGTGCCAGTGCCGTCAGACGTACTCCTTTTCTTTTCATAATTTACCTCCTTGCCCGAAACGTTTCACGCAGATGAAAATGCGTCCTCAGGTTCGCCGTTTCATCTGCCGCCTGTTCTCATCCCTTTATGGAACCGACCATGATCCCGTTGTCAAAATATTTCTGGAAGAACGGATACATGATCAGAAGCGGCAGGCTGGATACCACGATGGTCGCGTATTTCAGAAGCTCCGCCACCTTCGACATTTCCGCCGTGCTCTGGATATCCGCGATCATCCCCGGCTGCGGCGTGTTCTGCACCAGGATGGAACGGAGTACCAGCTGCAGGGGCTGCAGATTCGCGTCGTTTAAATAGATCATGGCGTCAAAGTAGCTGTTCCACATGCCCACGAAGGACCAGAGCGCCAGCACCGCGATGATCGGCGTGCACACCGGCATCATGATCCTGAAAAAATGCTGGATCTCGCTCGCTCCGTCCAGAGCGGAAGCCTCCCGGAGATCCTTCGGGATGGACTGATAATAGGTTCTGGCCAGGATCATGTTCCAGACGTTGAACGCGCCCGGGATCAGAACGGCCCATATGGTGTTCACCATGCGCAGGTTGTTGATCAGGATGAAGGTGGGGATCAGTCCGCCTCCGAAAAACATGGTGATGATAAAGATCGCGTTAAAGAACTGTCTTCCCACAAATTCCTTTTTGGACATGGGATAGGCCGCAAGCAGGGTGACGAATACGGAAATCGCCGTAAAAGCCGCCGAATAAAACAGAGAGTTGGCAAATCCCCGCCAGATCATTTCATTTTCCAGCACTCTCCGGTACGCGTCCAGCGTCCAGTCCTTCATGCGAAAGCTCAGTCCCTGATTGTTCAGCACGTTGGGATCCATAAAGGAAGCCATCACCACATAAACCAACGGCACCAGAATGATCAATACAAACAGCCCCAGCAGCGCATATCCCACGGTCAGAATGATCCGGTCGGATACGCCGAGCTTCATTTTTCTTCTCGATTCCATGATTTCCTCCATTCCGAAGCGTCGTAAAATGCAGTTTTACTGCGCTGAGGTTTGCGCGCCGGACCTTCCGTCCGGCGTCCGTGCGGGAATACAAATCCCATCATGGATTTTGTATCCCCAGGATTTGCGACGCTTCGGCGCAAATCCCAACTCCCCGCTCCTCTTACAGCCCTTCCCCGTCATTCAGCTTCTTCACAACCTGATTGACCAGGATCAGAAGGATGACGTTGATGACCGAGTTAAACAGGCCCACCGCTGTGGAATAGCCATAATCGCCGTTCAAAAGGCCGATCTTGTAAACATAGGTAGACAAAATCTCGGAGGCGGGCAGGTTCATGTCCGTCTGCAGCGCGTACGCCTTTTCAAAGCCGATGCTCATGATGTTCCCGGCCTGCAGGATGAACTGGATCACGATGATGTTCTTAATGGCGGGAAGCTGCACATACCAGATCTGCTGCAGGATGTTCGCGCCGTCCACAATCGCAGCTTCCTCCAGATCCTTGCTGGCGTTCGCCAGAGCCGCCGTATACATGATGGAGGACCAGCCCGCCGTCTGCCAGATCCCGCTGGCAATGTAGATGGTCCGAAACGCCTCCGGCATCGTCATCCAGTTGGTGCTGATTCCGAGCAGGGAATTCAGCGGCCCCACCGGGGAAAGGAACATGCGGACCATACCGCAGAGCACGATAACCGAGATAAAATTCGGCGCGTAGATCAGAAGCTGAATCTTTTTCCGGATGCCGGTCCTTCGGATCTGGTTCAGAAGGAGCGCCAGAAGAATCGGTACCGGAAAGCCCCAGAGCAGTCCGTAGATACTCAGCTTCAGTGTATTCAGCAGATAACTCATGAAATCCGGTGAGGAAAGAAACCGCCGGAAATACTCCAGCCCCACCCAGGGGCTTCCAAACACTCCCTTGATCACGTTGTAATCCTCAAACGCGATCAGCACGCCGCCCATCGGCAGATACTTGAAAATAATGGTAAGAAGCAGCCCCGGCAGCAGAAACACCACGTATAGCTGCCAGTTTTTTATCACATACCTCCATTTTTCCCGGGCGGTCCGTTTTACAGCCGTCGTACCGCTTTTTGTAAAACTTCTCATTTCCCTTTCCTCCTTGATTCTCTGTTTTCCTGTTCCTGTCGTTTTCCTGCACGCGTCGTGTAACGTTTCACGTTTTTGTGTCATCATCATAATTCTATGCCTCTATCATGTCAAGCATTTTTGCTGTATTTTTCCCGCAAAAATCGTATTTTGTGAATTATCGACAATTTCAGCTTATGCAAATTGTATGAAATATTTAATTGCAACGTTTCACGTTATGAATTATAATGAAAGTGAAATCTACGTGAACGATATTTTTCCGTTCATGAACGGATGCAGAAAACGGACAGTCTTCCGGAAACAGGAAGAGAATCCGTTTCTTCTTACTGTAAAATCAGACAGACCGGAAAAAAAGGGCAGGCCACAGTATGAACAATAAGCCCGGCGGCTTATTGTTCTTCAGCAAAGCGAAGCTTTGCTGCAGTTTGTGCCGGAGCGTCGCAAATTGCTTTCAGGCATTCGCCCCGTCGCTACGCTCCGGAACGGAGATTGACATGACAAAAAAGAATGCTCCAACCATCAAGGATGTGGCCAGAGAGGCCGGCGTTGCCGTCGGTACGGTTTCCAAGGTCATTAACGGCCGCAATGTCAGAGAACCCTACCGTCAGAAGGTGGAGGACGCCATCCGGAAGCTTAACTATGAAGTGAATACCTATGCCCGCGGCCTGAAAATCCAGAAAAGCCACCTGATCGCCCTGATCATTCCCAATACCATCAACCCCTTTTTTGCCGCCTTCACGGATTATGTGGAAGCCGCGCTTTATGAAAAAGGATATAAAACGCTCCTGTGCTGCGCGGACGGCGATCCGGACAAGGAAGTCTCTTATCTGACCATGGCCACGCAGAACAAGGTGGACGGCATCATCGCGCTGACCTACTCCGATATCGGAAGCCATATCGCGGACGACCTTCCCATCGTCGTCTTTGACCGTTTCTTTGACAACCATGTGATCCCGCGGGTCGCCTCCGACAACTTTTCCGGCGGCTGCCTTGCCGTCGAAAAGCTCCTGGAGTTTGGCTGCCGGCATCCCGTCTACATCCGCTTCCATTCCATATTCCCCGGCGAATCGGACAAGCGCCGGGACGGCTATCTGCATGCCTGCAGAAAATACGGCCTGGAGCCTGACTTTCTGGACGAGGTGGACAGCCCGGAGGCTCTGTCCATGATTCGGAAGTTTCTTCAGGAGCATGAGCGGCCGGACGGCAGCCTGACCTTTGACGGCGTCTTCGCCCATACGGATTATCACGGCTACATGTTCCTGAACCTGCTGCGCGAAGAGGGCTACCGGGTGCCGGAGGATGTGCAGATCATCGGCTTCGACGGCATCCGCAGATTCGGCGGAGAAAACGAATCTCTCTTCGTCTCTTCCATCTGCCAGCCCGTCCGCCAGCTTGCCGCCAAATGCGTGGAGCTGGTCCTGGCCGAAGACCGGGCGGACGTTCCCAGCCTGACTCTGCTGCCCGTCCGGTATGAATATGGGGGAACCACGAAAAAAGAACAGGAGAAATAGAAAATGGACAAAAAATATGACGTGACGGCTCTGGGAGAGCTGCTGATCGATTTTACGGATAACGGAAAAAGCGCGCAGGGAAACACTCTGTTTGAGGCCAATCCCGGCGGCGCGCCCTGCAACGTGCTGGCCATGCTCAATAAACTGGGGCATCCCACGGCCTTCACCGGCAAGGTAGGAAGGGACATCTTCGGCCTGAAGCTGAAAGCCGTTCTGGAGGAGGCGGGTATCGATACCGCCGGCCTGATCGTGGACGCGGACGCAAGGACCACTCTGGCCTTCGTTCAGACCCTTCCGGACGGGGACCGGGATTTTTCCTTCTACCGCAATCCCGGCGCGGACATGCTGCTGACCGCGGATGAGGTGGACGGCGGACTGATCCGAAGCTCCCGTCTTTTTCACTTCGGCACTCTTTCCATGACCCATGAGGGCGTGCGGAAGGCCACGAAGAAGGCCGTCCGTCTGGCGAAAGAGAGCGGAGCGCTCATTTCCTTCGATCCCAATCTGCGCCCCCCGCTGTGGAAGTCTCTGGACGAAGCGAAGGAACAGGCCGCCTGGGGCTTTTCTCAGTGTGACGTGCTGAAGATTTCCGATAATGAAATCCAGTGGTTTACCGGAGAAGAGGATTTTGATCAGGGAATCGAAAGGCTCCGGAAGGAATATGATATCCCGCTGATCCTGCTTTCCATGGGACGGGACGGAAGCCGGGCCTATTATAAGGATCTGCGCGTAGAAAAAGCCCCCTTCCTGCAGAAGGGGACCATTGAAACTACGGGCGCAGGGGACACCTTCGGCGGCTGCTGCCTGCACTTTGTTCTGAAATACGGCCTGAACGGTCTGAATGAGGAAAGGCTTACTGAAATGCTCACCTTCGCCAACGCGGCGGCTTCCATCATCACCACCCGGAAAGGCGCGCTGAGGGTCATGCCGGAGGCGGACGAGGTGGAGCGGTTTCTTTCCTCCGCGGGCCGGCCTTCCTGAGATCGGCCTCTTAATGACAGCTTCCGGGGGCCGGCTTCTGAAGCGTCTCGCGGGCGTCTCCGGAAACGGTGTCGCGGAGACGCTCCCGGAGGCTGTCAGGTCGCAGCTTCCTGCGAAACCCGCTGCTTCTCTTTCAGCTCCGCCAGCTCCCGCAGAGCCTCCTCCGGGAGTCTGCTCTCCACGCCGTCCAGCCCCTCCAGAAGCTGTTCCTCCGTCCGGAAGCCGCCGATGGCAACGGCGGGAAATTCCGCGTGGGTCACATACTGCAGAACGAAGTCATTGATACGGCAGCCTTCCTCCTGATACTGCATCAGCTTCCGCAGGAGCTTTTCATTTCTTTTTTCCGGATACATCCGTTCCTGATTTTTTGAAACCGGACGCCCCGACGCCTTTTTTGGTAAAATATCCGCCCGCCTGGCACTTAAAAGACATCAGGCCGAGCTGCGTTTCCTTATGATACTGATAATATTCCCGGTCCAGCACCAGCATCTGCGTCTCTCCCGGAACCCTCTCATCCACCTCTGCCAGCGTGAACATGATCTGATTGTAGGAAAATTCCTGCAGACCGTGCGCGGCCGCATAGTCCGCCGCCTCCTTCACACGGGAAAGGCTCCAGTTGGAACAGCCGTAATAACGGATATTCCCACGGCTCACCTCTTCCTCCAGAGCCTCCAGAATCTCCCCTACGGGCCGCTTCGGATCATCCCTGTGCAGAAAATACAGATCGATGCGGTCACAGCCCAGATTTTTCAGGCTGAGCCGCACATCCTTTCGAACAGCGTCCGCATTCACCCTGCTTTCCGACATATCCTCAAGCGGCGGATGACAGCCTTTTGTGGAGATAACGACCTGAGAGCTCTTTTTCCGGGAAGACAGCCAGCGGCCGATCACCCGCTCGCTGCAGCCCCTCTCCGCACATCCCCAGTCCCCATAGACCAGAGCCGTATCCAGGAAATTCCCGCCCCGTTCCGTATACAGGTCCATCTGCCGGAACGCCTCCTCTTCAGATATTCCCGTTCCGTACTGTGCCGTCCCCAGCGCCAGAACGGAAACCTCCAGGCCGCCGGGACTTAAAAAAATTTTTTTCATATTCTCTACTCCACATTCCGGATAAAAATGCTCCGGTCAAACTCCGTGTAGTCCGTAAAGTACAGGGTGAAGCAGTTGGGATCGACTCCCTCGCTTCCGAACATCCCGGCCAGATAGGAATGGGTTCCAAAGCCCGGCCCGATCTCCAGGCAGTCCTCCCGGTTGGTGAAGCGGATCATGCCGTCCTTTGCCAGAATCTGACCGCCCTTCAGCTTCTGCATGCAGAAATGCTCCCCTTCCGCATGATCGGCGCCAAGCACGGCTGCCTCGATCCGGAAGGGTGCTCCCTCCACCCCGTGCAGGTGAAAATCCACACGGACGCCATCCGTTTCCTCATGTACCTCCACCTCGATGGAAAGATCCGGCCCCAGCTTCTTTTCCCGCTTCGTGTGATCCATCTTCCACCAGTCGCTGGTTCCCTGCGGCTCCTGAAAAGGCAGATAATACCAGCCGTGCATCACCTGCGAAAGCCGGAAGCCATCCTCCGTCTCCTTAAGCTCCTCCGCCTGGAAGGCGCGATGCTCGCAGATGCAGCCGCCGATTTTCAGCGCCACGTCGATGGACGGATTGCTGAAATACAGGAAATTGCTCTTCCCCTTCATCAGCGTATAAGTGAAATTTCCCTTCCGGGCCCGGACAATCCCCGATTCCCGGTACAGCTTCCGGAAGTCCTCCGGCTCATATCCCGCGCCGCTCTCATAATCGATCAGATCCGGATGAGTCATGTATTCCATCAGGCAGTCCGGCGCTTCCAGATGATTTTCCTGCGTCAGTTCATAAATCCGGTTTGCGAACGCCACGAATTCCGGAATCTCCCTCCTCCTGCCAAGGTACAGATAGGGCCAGTAATACCCTGACGGGTAGGAACGCTTTCCGTTGTCCTGTCTGGTGGAATTGGCCGTGAACACCGTCCCGTCCGGCTCCATGTAGGTGAGCATCATGCGCAGGTTCCGCACCGCATGGTCAAAATATTCTTCCTTCCCGGTACAGATTCCCAGGTCGATCATGGCGTTGTTGTTGACGCAGTTGTAGATCGCCGCCGACCGCTCCGCGTATTCTCCGTCTTCGTTGCAGTCGATGCCCTCCGCCAGATAACCTTCCGCTCCTTTCGCGTATTCGTCCTTTCCAAAGAAATCCGCGCTCACCATAAGGCTGGAGGCGATCACCCAGCGATGGTTGGGCGTATGGAAGCCGCCGCACAGAAGCCCGTCCGCCGCGTGTCCGGCTATGGCGTACATTCTATGGTAGATCTGCTCCTCATAAGCATCCCGCTCCCTGTCCCGCAGATAATACAGGCAGGGAAGCAGCTCCTTCAGATTAAAGCCCGTGTCCGGCGCGGAATGAAAATTGCACTTAATCAGGTCAAAAAGCCCGTCCTCATGCTGGTTCCTTTCCACGAAGGAAAGTCCGGAAAGGACCCTCTCCGCCACTCCTTCATTCTTAAAATAAACGCTCTGTTCATTGCAGTACGCCGCCGTCATGTTCTTCAACAGATACAGCGCGTATCTGGCATGATACAGCCCGTCCTCGTCCGGGAAGCCCCCGCAGAATGCGCTCTTATCATCCCGGTTCTGGATGCGCAGGGCCTTCTTCACCTTCCGGTCATTGTCCCGGATCATCGTCTCATAATGCGCTCTCATTGCTTTTCTTCTTCCTGTCCTTTCTCTCCTTTTCCCGCCGAAAACGCCGACACTGTTCCCGCCCTGTCGTTTTCCGCAAAAGCTGTCCGCAGGATCATGATAATCCCGCGGGAAGAAAAAGGCAATTGGATTCTGCGGGATTTTTGCGTTCTGCTGAAAGGAGATGGTTACTATGAGGAATCTTTTCGACTGTGTATGCCCTACCAGCAAGGTCAGGAAAGCTTTTTCTGACGACAAAGCCATGAATTTTTTTTACGAAAATTGCAAGGAATTTCTTACCAGAACCCCGGACGGGTACGCGTCTGCGTCCCGACCTCCACAGTGCCGTTCTCAGCGGCAGAAAGAGAAAAAATTATGCATATTACCGATTATGGCTTCGATCCCGCCTGGCTGCCCGCGGGATACGATATGAAGGATGCGGCGAGAATTACCGCCGTTTACAGAGACAGATATGAATTTATCTGCGAATCCGGCAGCGGCTACGCGCGTCTGAAGGCAGGCGCTTACTACTCCGGTGAAAACAGCTGTCCAACCGTCGGAGACTTTGTTCTTCTGAACCTGCAGGAGCACGGCGACAGTCTGATTCTGAAAACGCTTCCAAGAAAAAGCGTTTTTACCCGGCTGGATCCGTCATCAGCAGGCCATGCCGGACAGGCAGCCGCAGCAAATTTTGACTATGTTTTTATTCTGCAGTCCCTGAACCACGACCTGAATCCGCGTCGGCTGGAGCGCTATCTGACCCAGGCCTGGGAAACGGGCGCATCGCCTGTCGTCCTCCTCACCAAGGCCGACCTGACAGACAGTCCTGCGGAGATGACCGCACGGACCGAGGCCGCCGCCCCCGGCGTCCCCGTCATTCCCATCAGCGCCGGAACCGGCTGGGGACTTGATGCGCTGTCGCCATACCTGCAGCCCGGAAAAACCACGGTTTTCCTGGGGTCTTCCGGCGTAGGGAAATCCACCCTGGTCAACGCCCTCGCCGGAGAATCTCTCATGTCCACTGGAGAAATCCGTGAAGACGATTCCAGAGGCCGCCATACCACCACCCACCGTCAGCTGATCCTTCTTTCCGAAAAAAGCCTGTTTCCAGGCGCCATGATCATCGATACGCCCGGCATGAGACAGCTCGGCATGTGGGATTCTGCGGAGGGACTGCATACGGCATTTGAAGATGTGGAACGCTATTTCCCCTACTGCCGTTTCCGTGACTGCGGCCATGAAAGCGAGCCCGGCTGCGCAGTGCGGGCTGCCGTTGCGAGAGGGGAGCTTTCAGAGGAACGCCTCAAAAGCTATCTGAAGCTGAAGCGGGAAGCCCGATATATTGAGGACAGAAATGCATATCTGCATGAACACTCCATGCGGGCACGAAAACGGATGAAGGAAAGGCGGCAGAGGAAAAAGGAATAGAGATAAAAGGGGACGCCGCGGCTGCGGTGTCCCTCTTCTTCAAAAATTGTCTTTTTCCATCTTGCGTCTTCAGCTCACCACATTCCGCGGCTCGCCGGCCAGAAAGCTTTCGATATTCCTACAGGTTTCCGTCACCACTCTGGTTCTGGCTTCCAGACTGGCCCAGGCCATATGCGGTGTGATCAGAAGCCTGCTGCTGTCCTGAAACTCCAGAAGCGGACTGTCCGGAACCATAGGCTCCTTCTCCAGCACATCCAGCCCGGCTGCCGCAATCAGGTTCTCCTTCAGCGCCGTGCACAAATCGGCTTCCTTCACCACAGGTCCTCTTGCCACATTGATCAGCACTGCGGAAGGCTTCATTTTCTTCATGGCCGCCAGATCGATCAGTCCTCTCGTCCGGTCGCTCAGCGGACAGTGCAGGGAAAGCACATCAGACTGGGCCAGCAGCGTATCAAAATCCACCTGCTCATAATCCGTGCAGGTACTTTTACCCGATGCGGAATAGAAAATTACCCGGCAGCCAAAAGCCTGCGCGATGGAGGCCACCTTTCGTCCAATATTTCCCATGCCCACAATGCCCCAGGTCTTTCCTTCCAGTTCTCCAAAGGTCATGCCGAAATGGGAAAAACTGGACTGAGAGGCATACACGCCGTTTTTCACGTAATCGTCATAATAACGCAGCTTTTCCAGAAGATAGAGCGCCATGGCGAAGGTATGCTGCGCCACCACCGCCGTGGAATAATTCCTCACGTTCACCACGGTGATTCCCCGGCTGCGGCAGTAATCCAGGTCAATATTGTCAAAGCCCGTCGCGAATTCACAGATCAGCCTGACGCGGGAAGCGCCGCTTAAGGTAGTTTCGTTCATGGGCGTCTTATTCACCACGATGATATCCGCGTCCTTCACTCGCTCCGCTGCCTCCGCCGCCACAGTATTCGAATACAGAACCACTTCTCCGTACTTTTCGAAAGGGGCCACGGATACGTCTTCTCCAACGCTGCTTCTGTCCAGTACCACAATTTTCATTTCTGTCTCCATTCCGCGTACTGACACCTGTTGCAGGCTTTGCCGATTCCAAACTGCTCAGGCTTCTGCTGCCGGTCAACCCGGCTGCGCCGTCAGAAGCTCGCTGATACATTTCACCAGATCCTCATCCAGTCCCATCGTCTGAAGCTGGCTGATTACGACCAGGGGATTTTTCCCGCTGCGCACAAGGGTGTCAATCGCTGATTTTTTATCAAATTCCATCTCTGCCTGATTCAGGAAACGGGATATTGCTCCCGCCGCGTCATTCTGCGCAAGGGAAAGCGGCGCGCCAAAGGTCACGGTTTTTAACGTCTCCACATCCGTCGCGGGAAGCTCTATGATCAGGCAATGCTTCTGTGTATCATACGACTGTGTCACGGCAAGGGCTTTTCCGTTTTCCATACAGATAACGGGAGCGTCCGTGCAGCCATACAACTCTATTCTATACGATCGTTCCTCCGGAATCAATTCCTTTACCACTGCGCCGTTTCTTCCCTGCGCCGGATGGATCAGGATTTTCTGTTCCCCGTTCCATACCAGTTCCAGTCCGGTCTCCACACAGATTCCCTCTTCATAATCACAGGAAACGTTGTCGTCTTCATACAGAACGAAACGTCCGTCCGCTCCTGCGAACATTTTCAGAACCAGCCGGTCCGGATTGCCGCAGACGCTCACCGCGTCCGTTTCCTCCTGCATGGGTACGACCGCCCCTGCCTTCGCCAGCACGGGAATGGCCTCAATGCCGCGATACATATCCAGAACACGGCCGCCCTCGTAGATGGTTCCGTCAAAGAAATCCATGTAAAGCCCTTCCGGAAGCCATACGGTCTCCTTCGCCCGGTTCAGCCCCCTGATGCGGGGTGAAGTCACCGGCATGACAATCAGTTCAGAACCGAAGCAGTATTCGTTTGGTACATGGTAGGCCGCCTCCTCCAGCGGATAATCATAATACATGGGCAGTACCAGCGGAATATCCTCCGCATATGCCCTGTGATTCATCGTGTACAGATAGGGCACCATTTTATGGCGCAGGCGCAGGAAGTCATCCATCGCAGCGCGCACCTCCGCCTTAAAGCGCCAGGGCTCCTTGCCGTTAAACTCATTTTTCGTGCTGTGCAGACGGTTGATCGGAGAGAACACGCCGAGCTGATACCATCTTCCCTCCAGCTCATCATCCTTGTAGCCGTTCATATGACCGCCGATATCATGACTCCACCAGCCATAACCGATGTTGGAAGCCGTACTGGTAAAATAGGGCTGGAACTGCAGAGATTCCCAGGTGATCACCGTATCTCCTGAAAATCCCACCGGATAGCGGTGAGATCCTGGCCCCGCATACCGGGAAAAGGTCATGGGACGTTTTCCGTCTCTGCCATTATCCAGAAAATGAAAATGATTCAGCATCCACAGCGGATCCAGACCTTCCAGCTTCGTGATTCCCCCCTGCTGCCAGTCAATCCACCAGAAATCCACACCCTTTTCCTCATTGGGATGATGGGCATACTTGAAATAGGCGGAAAGAAACGCCGGATTGGTGATCTCAAAGGAAACCGGCTCTTCTTTGGAAATATCCTTCCCCAGCTCCTTTGCCATGGCTTCATACATTTCTTCATGAGCACGTACCCCATCCGCCGGATGCACGTTCAGCGTGATTTTCATTCCGCGTTCATGCAGGCTGTCCATAAACCGCTTCGGGTCCGGGAAAAAGTCCGGATTCCAGGTATATCCCGTCCAGCCCGTTCCATATTTGGGATCGATATGAACCAGATGCCAGTCCATGTCCACCACTGCTACGGTAAAGGCAATCCCTTCCTCGTCGAACCGCCGCATCAGTTCCAGATAGCTTTCCTCGGTATATTCATAATAGCGGCTCCACCAGTTGCCCAGAGCAAACCGGGGAAGCATGGGCGTCTTTCCGCACAGATAGTAAAAATCCTTCAGGCAGCCATAAAAATCCGCCCCATATCCCCAGAAATAAAGATCCTGAACTCCCTTTTTCCTCGGCTCCACCCAGCCGTCCTCATTCAGCGTCAGAGATCCGGAATCATCCAGCACGGAAAAGCCCTGTCTGGAAACCAGGCCGTGTCCCAGCTCACAGGCTCCGTCGATGGTATCCAGTGTCCTCGCCGTGCCGCGCAGGTCGTGCAGCTCGTCCCCGTAATGCCAGGTCGAGCCTCCGCCGATCCCGTATACCTGAATCATGAGTCCTCTCGGGTTGAAGGCTTTTCTGTTATAGGTGAGACGAAGCCGTTTTGTAACAATAATCAGCTCCTCTTCCGTCTCCTTGACCTCAAACGCGGTTTCCTCAAAATCCCGGTTCAGCACCGTCTGCGTAGCCCGGTCCTCAAAGACGCCGTCTTCGCTGTACTCCAGGCGCAGAAGCCCCTCCGTCAATACCGTGATCCGGTATTTATCCCCCTTTACCACGTTCGCTTCCTTTGCTTCCGGCCTTGCCGGAAGCCGATAAATTTTGTCCATGATGTACCTCCCTTTTGTATAAGCTGTCGGTTCATGCCGCCGCAGGCGGGCGCGCTATGCTTTTCCGCTTTTTGATAACTCTATTATATCCATACGCATCCACAGAATCCAGTTCAAAACTCGGGTAAACTAACACGATTGTCGGATTTAGTCCTGCATTCACATGCCGCCGGCAACCGCTTCTCCGCCAAATACCGCCGCCACTCCCAGCACCATACTGAGCACTGCATAGAGAACCGCGATTCCCACATTCCCATTCTTCACCAGATCCCCCGTCTCCAGCGCAAAGGAAGAAAACGTAGTAAATCCTCCACAGATGCCAACCTTTAAAAACAAAATGATCCTGGGATTTAACGAACCGTTCTTTGCGGCTGCCGCCGCTATCAGCCCAATGAGAAACGAACCGATGATATTAATCAGAAATGTTTTTACCGGAAACCCGCTTTTTCCGGTGACCGGGATCAGTCCGATCAGATACCTACAGACAGATCCGGCAAATCCGCCGATTCCAACAACAATACAGTCCAGCATTTTCTCTCCCTCCTCCATCAATCCGTATACGCCATATCTTTCTGCCTTTTCGTAAAAATACCCCGGCCAGCCGCCCATGCAATCATGGAACCGGCCGCCCGGGGCATCCGCTTTCAGAACGTTATTCTGCATTTATCCTGCCAAAAGCACCAAAGTGCCGCAGCAGCCGCAGTGGATTACAGCCTCTTCAGAAGCTCCTCTCTCTGCGCTTCATAGCCGGGCTTGCCAAGAAGAGCGAACATGTTCTTCTTGTAGCTTTCCACGCCGGGCTGATTGAACGGATTCACGCCGAGCAGATATCCGCTCACACCGCAGGCGAACTCGAAGAAATAGAAGAGCTCACCAAGATAGTATTCATTCACCTCAGGCACATTCACCATCAGGTTGGGAACCTGTCCGTCCGTATGCGCAAGGATCGTTCCGTTCATGGCGCTCTTGTTTACGAAGTCCACGCTCTTTCCGGCCAGATAGTTCAGTCCGTCAAGATCCACAGGCTCCTCATTAATGATGATCTCCTCTCTGGACTTCTCGATGTTGATCACCGTTTCGAACATAATGCGCGCGCCGTCCTGGATGAACTGACCCATGGAGTGAAGATCCGTGGTAAGGTCAACACTCGCCGGGAAAATTCCCTTCTGGTCCTTGCCTTCGCTCTCTCCGTACAGCTGCTTCCACCATTCGGAAACATAATGCACGCTGGGCTCATAGTTGGCCAGAATCTCCACGGATTTTCCTTTTCTTAACAGGATGTTGCGGATGGCTGCATACAGAAGCGCATCGTTCTTCTCATATTCCGTCTCCAGAGCCAGTCTGCGTCCTTCTGCCGCGCCTTCCATCAGCTTATCAATGTCCGCGCCGCTCACCGCAATGGGAAGCAGGCCTACAGCCGTCAGCACGGAGAAACGTCCTCCCACATCGTCCGGCACCACAAAGCTCTCATAGCCCTCTTCCGTTGCGAGTCCCTTCAGGGATCCCTTCGCGCGGTCCGTGGTCGCATAGATTCTCTTCGCAGCCTCTTCCTTGCCGTACTTCTTCTCCATCATCTCCTTGAACACACGGAATGCGATCGCAGGCTCCGTGGTGGTTCCTGACTTGGAGATCATGTTGATGGAGAAATCCCTGTCTCCGATCACATCAATCAGATGCTTAATATAGGTGGAGCTGATGGAATTTCCAACAAAATAGATTTCCGGAGTCTTTCTGATCTCCTTGCTCACACTGTTATAGAAGCTGTGTCTTAAAAATTCAATCGCCGCTCTCGCTCCCAGGTAGGAACCTCCGATACCGATTACCAGCAGTACGTCGGAATCGCTCTGGATCTTGGCCGCCGCTTTCTTGATTCTGGCAAACTCTTCTTTATCATAATCCACGGGCAGATCGATCCAGCCGAGGAAATCGTTTCCCGCTCCCGTTTTGGAAACCAGAACGTCTCTGGCGTCGCAAACCGTTTTTTTCATAAAATCTACTTCGTGCGCACCGATAAAGGATGTCGCCTTCGAATAGTCAAAAGTCACCTTGCTCATTTGTTTTCCTCCTGTTCTGCCGCCACAGGCGGCATAAAATCATAAAAGAGTGCCGGAGGCATTCTTTGGCACGAACAACGTTCGTGCCAGCCTCCTGTTCTGCCGCATTTGCGGCAAACAAATCTCTGTAAATCCGTTCTTAGTGTAGCAAAGATGTACAACCTTTTCAAGATTTTATGCAAAAAATTCCTTAAGCAGCTCCTCCAGCTCCTTCTCCTGTGTCTTGGAAAAAACCTGCTCCTCCATGCGCTTTTGGGCCGCACTCTTCCCGTTTGCCACAGTCTGCACCGTTCCCTCATCCTCCCCCGTTTCCGGTTCCTTCGCGAAAGCAAAAGCCGCCACGGCTTCCGAATCTGCAGATTTTTTCTTCTCCTCCTGAAGCCCCATCTCTGCTTCTTCCAGAATGGCCAGCCGGGGCGCCATATGATTTTCCAGGAAATCCGTCAGGCTTACCTTCAGAAGCTCCTTTTTCCCTTCCAGATCCACAAGACCGGAAACGCTGAAATACAGATACAGCCCCAAAAAACTCAGCAGATAAAAGGGAAGGATTTCCCCCACCGTCTTTCCGTCTATGATTGCCCCGCAGGCTCCCAGGCCCGCAGACAGAACCGCGAGCAGCATCAGCTGGCCGGACAGATGGGACAGTCCGTCCACGGAAATTCTTCCGATCTGAATCTTCCCCATAAACTTGTCCACAAACACTGAAATATTTGGCACTCCATCGTTAAGTTTATAACAGTTTCTGAACTTTACCTTGCACTGCTTCAGCAGACGGTTCTGCGTGGTCGACATGTTTTCCGCCTCCCGAATCAGTGAATTCAAAAAAATTCCTGTGATAAACCTGCATAAAATGCTCAGTAACAGCAGTATAATGGTCATAACCATAAATTCTTTATTTTCCAGAAATGATGCCATATTCTCCTCCGTTCCGAAGCGGCCTGCATTCTGCTGTCTCCGGACAGCCGGACTGAGCAGGAAGCCTCTTGGGCATGCCGGACAGCTTCTGATTCAGCCGGATTTTCATCCGCTGTACCTGTATTATAGAGGCCGTCCGCCGCTCTCACAATACCGCCGGGCCGGAATCCGGCCGTAAAATTTCGCTTCATTTTTCCGGAAAGGCTCATAAATCTCCATTTCCTGTGAAAAGGCTGGCAACATAAGGCGATATTTGATATAATGCGTATGGTCGATTCTCTTATGGCCGCCTTTTAAAATCGGCCGGGGAGATCGGATACAAACGGATTGGAGGCATTCACAATGAAATATAAGACAAAAGGCACCTGTTCCAGCTACATTGATATCGAAATGGACGGAGACATCATTAAGTCGGTATCCTTCACCGGCGGCTGCAACGGCAATCTGCAGGGCATTTCCAGACTGGTAGAAGGGATGAAGGCGGAGGACGCCATTTCCCGCCTGAAGGGCATCCGGTGCGGCTTCAAGCCCACATCCTGCCCGGATCAGCTTGCCACCGCCCTTGAATCCCTGCTCGCTCAGGGCCAGGCATAATAACAAAACAGTCCGGGGGAAAGTATTCATGTCAAAAAGAATCGTTCTTACCGGCGGCGGAACCGCCGGACATATAACGCCAAACATTGCCCTTCTGCCGTCGCTTCGGCAGCTCGGCTATGAGATTTCCTATATCGGTTCCTATGAGGGAATGGAAAAGAAGCTGATCGGAGACTATGAAATCCCCTATTACGGGATTTCGACGGGAAAATTCCGCCGCTATTTTGATCTGAAGAATTTTACGGATCCCTTTCGGGTATTGAAGGGCTATACACAGTCCAGGCGTATCCTGAAGGAAATCCGCCCCGACGTGGTATTTTCCAAGGGAGGCTTCGTTGCGGTTCCTGTCGTCCGCGCGGCGGCTTCTCTCAAGATTCCCTGTGTCATTCATGAATCCGATATGACGCCGGGACTTGCGAATAAGCTCTGTATTCCCGTCGCGAAAAAGGTCTGCTGCAATTTCCCGGAAACCATGCAGGGGCTTCCCGCTGACAAAGCGGTGCTGACCGGCTCTCCCATCCGCGAAGAGCTTCTGAAGGGAAGCAAAACAGCCGGACTCTCCCTCTGCCGTTTCACCGCAAACAAACCGGTTCTGATGGTGATCGGAGGTTCTCTGGGCGCTTCTTCCATCAACCAGACGGTCAGAGAAGCTCTTCCGGAGCTCCTTAAGGATTTTCAGGTTGTACATCTGTGCGGAAACGATAAGATGGATAATCTTCTTCTGAATACGCCCGGCTACGTCCAGTTTGAATATCTGAAGGCCGAGCTGAAGGATGTGTTTGCCATGGCTGATGTTGTGGTTTCCCGTGCGGGCGCCAATGCCATCTGCGAGCTTCTGGCCCTGAAGAAGCCTAATCTGCTGATTCCCCTTTCCGCAGGAAGCCGGGGAGACCAGATCCTGAACGCACGCTCCTTTGAGTCGCAGGGCTTCAGCATGGTCATAGATGAGGATTATCTGAGTCCCACGCTTCTGGTAGAAAAGGTTCAGGAGCTCTACTTCAACAGGCAGAGCTTCATCCAGGCCATGAATTCCAGTCAGCAGATGAACGCTGCAAAGACCATCGCGGGACTGCTTGACGAAATCGCTTCAGGAAAGGCGTAAGCCTTACCTGAAGCGGTATTTTTTATACGATAGGAAATTTCATTTCCTATCGTATAAAAAAAGACGTTGATGCGCACTCGCGCGAAGGGAAATTATTGCCTAACGGCAATCGCGCTCGGCGCGAGTGTGCGCCAAGGCGCACACTTTTTTATACGGCACATCGGTAGTCAACCGTTCCTGACCGCTAAGATTTTATCCGCAGATCGTATCCCTGATCCGGGCCAGCTCTTCCGCGGAAGGCTCTCCGGGCGTCCATGACACGATTCTGCTTCCATCGTCATAACGCGGAATCAGATGCATATGGAAATGATGTACGGTCTGCCCCGCAGACTCTCCGTTATTCTGCACCAGATTCATTCCGGTACATCCCAGCTTTTCCTTCATGCGCACCGCCATTTTCTTCGCGAGCTTCAGCACCTCTGCGCAGTTCTCATCCGGCAGCTCATACAGATTCGCATAATGCTCCTTCGGCAGGATCAGCGCATGTCCCTTTGTGGCCGGACCGAGATCCAGAATCACCCGGTATCCCTCATCCTCGTACAGGGTATTGGACGGAATCTCTCCGTTCGCTATTTTACAGAAAATACATCCTTCGCCTCTCACGTTTACCTCTCTTTCTGCCGCCCAAACGGCAATGACAGTCGCCCGCTGCCAGCAGCGGGAATCAGGTCCCGCTCACTCCATGCGCCGGGCCCTCTCACCGGGAAGTCTTCCCACATGGCACAGGAGAAAGGCTGCGAGAAAACCGCTCAGCAGTCCTCCGAGATGCGCCGCATTATTCACCCTCACACTCTGAAAGCCTGAATACAGAGAAAGAAGAATCATCAGAGTCATCCGCTGCACCGAGATGCTGGCCGCTCTTCCCTTTCTCGCAATCACCAGATAAAGCAGTCCGCCTGTCAGGCCAAAAACAGCGCCGCTCGCCCCGATGGATTCGTAGAAGCTTCCTGTGGAAAGCTCATATACAGCAGAAAGGAGATTTCCGCATATGCCGGAAAGGAAGAAAAGAATCAGATAGCGTACCTTTCCAATTGTTTTCTCCACGATCTCCCCGCCGAAATACAGCAGGATCATATTATTTGCCAGATGGCTGATATCCGCATGCAGAAACATCGCCGTTACAAGCCGATAATACTCTCCATTCCGGATCAGATACAGAATGCTGAAAGACCCTTCCGCATATAAAACATTTCCATAAAACTGACAGGCCAGAAATACAATGACATTCACTGCCGTCAGAATCGCACTGCACCAGGGTATCCTCTCCAGTTCCCGCTTCATTTCCCAACCAGACTGCTGTATCCGCATATATCCCCCGTCCTGTTTTGGTGATTCTCCCCTCAATTATTTAAAGGTTATCACTTCCCTTCTTTCTTGTCAATTCCGCATACCCTTCCTTATTTTTCGCCTTTTCTCCTTTATTCCTCATATTTCATCCGCACATTCCCAAAGCGGAGCTCATCCCCGTCTTCCAGCACTGCCACCTCTTCCTGCTCCAGCCGCACGCCGTTGATAAAGGTCCCGTTCGTGGAATTCAGATCAATCAGGGCGGTTTTTCCCTCCTGTTCCACAAATCTGGCATGAATCCGGCTCACCGACGCATCCGACAGCAGAATCTGCGCCCTGCTCTTTAACTTCCCCACAAGAACGGGCAGCCTTTCCAGAGAATACTCAGGCGTTCCTCCATCCGTCCCTTCCCACATTCCGGTCAGCCTGGGCCTTCTGAATCCCGAACCGTTCCCCGGCATGCCGCTCCGGCTCAGGTATACCGTCGGTCCTTCCAGCTCCTCGTGCTCCGGGCGGATATATTCCTCCCAGAATGATGCGCTGCTCTCAGTTATTTCCTCTTCCTCTGACTCCTCCACTTCCTCTTCGTCAGGCGCTTTTGCAGTCGTCTTCCACAGGCATACCAGAAGAAACAGGCCGTCCGCTGCCAGAAGTCCGAACATTGCAATTCTTTCTCCGCCTTCCGGCCTCAGATACCAGATTGCAGCGCAGAGCAGGAGAAAGATGAGCGCTGAAGCCGCGAGAAGTCCCACCGCTTTCCGCACTCCCTTTCTCTGTAGTTCCAGGGCCTTCCGCTTTTGTTTCAGATCTTCCAGTTCTCCCTTACTTCCCTCTTCTTCAAAGCTCTCTTCCCCCTCTATATCCCTGTACTCATAGGGCCCTTCCTCCTCATAGAAGCAGACAGCCGCCTTTCTTTCCACCGCCCGCATACCCTCATGGCCATATTTCATTTCCGAAGGCTCCGCTCTTTGATATCCCTCCCGGGAATATTCTGCCTTCCACTCACCTGCAGAAACAGCATCCCGCTCCTCCTGCATTCCCTTCTCAAGAAGGGTTCGAAAGCTTCCCACCATAAAGCTTTCCGCCTTGGACATTTTATAGAACTGATAGGCGGCGCTCACCGCCTTTTCCTCCCTGTGATCCACATGCTCCAGAAAAAACTCTGCCAGCGGCAGGTAGCGCGTTTCCATCCCCTCCTCCCGAAAAGGATAGTACAGAAAGAAAAGCTGCTCCGTCTCCAGATCCATATAGATATATTCCGGCTCCAGAATCAGAAAGCGCTCCTCCAGAAGATATTCCGCCATGGAATCCAGGACCTGAGCCAGATTATCAATGATTCCCCTGATCTCCTTCATACCGATCTTTGCAGACAGATACATCTGCTCCAGAGACTGTCTGGAACTGATATCATAATACAGGCAGGCTCTTCCCTCCATATACCTTTCGCTGCTCGCCAGCAATCCCGGAATCCGGTTTCTCAGAATCATCCGGTACTGATAATGACCTGAAAGCTCCTCCGGAATATCTTCCATGACCAGGTAGCTGTGACTCAGCTCCCGTTTGTACAAAGGTTTCCTCATGTTCTCTTCCTTTCTGCGGTCTTCAGCCGCTGTCTGTGATTCCGGAAAGCTTCCTCATGCCCCGGATAAATGCGGGAGCATCTCTGACGAGAGCCTCCTTCTCAGCCTTAATCTGCAGCGTTCCCACATCCGCCGGAAGAATGGAAAGCCCCGGCAGTGTCCACTGGGCAGTCAGCACCACCGTCACGCCGGAGGAGGACGCTGTAATCTCCCTCTGTGTTTCCGGCAGACTGATCAGCGCTTCCAAAAGCAGTTTTTCCAGCTCCTCCCCTGCCTTTTCCTCTCTGACATATCCTGCCCCTTCCGTCAGACTCGCGCGGAAGGCGGCGATATAAGCCGCCTGATTCAAAAAGCAGACCGTATACAGATAAAGGGATAAAATAAGCAGAAATGCCGTTAAAATTACCGCAATCGGCATGATAAAGCAGGCCTCCAGCGTCATATAGGCGTTAAGGCGGCTGCAGGTTTCTTCCGACATTTTTCTGCCTGACCGTTTTTTCATAGCTTCCCTCCGTTCCCAAGTACCATATCCATCATCCCCAAAATCAGCACAGCGGCGAGAAAAAACGGTGCAAAAGGGATCTTCGTGCTTTTGCTTCCCTTCCCCGAAAGAAGCAGAAGCAGCGCCGCAAGGAAGGTAAAGAAGCAGGCCGCAAGCACCTCTGCCGTACATCTTTCCCACTGCTGCACAAGACCGGCCACAAGCACCATCAGGCCATCGGCCCATCCCAGCTTTTCCTGTGACAGACGGCTATAGAGCAGCATCACTGTTCCGGGAGCCGCCCCAGCAAGCGCCATCTGCCAGACAATCCGTCCGGTAAGCAGCATCACCGCCGCATACAGGAATCCCATTCCAATTCCCAGTCTCAAAAGCCATAACGGAATACGCCTATACCTGCAGTCATAGCAGGAACAGATTCCAAGATATCCGCACAGTATGATATGTTCCGCCATTTTTCAGTTCTCCCTTCATTTGAATCGGCATACTTCATGCACAGCAACGACTGCAGGGCGATCTTCCTCCGGCTTCAGAAAGCGGTATGCAACGCACTGAACGCTTCAGTCCGCTGCATTCTATGGTATTGTGATACCGGTCTCCTTCGTTCGTGATATACACAATCCCGCTGCCGTCCCCACCGCACTTTTCACAGGGACTGTATCTTCCTCCGGATGCGTTCCGCAGGGCTGTCAGCTCCTCTTTTCCCACAAGCGTGATGGACAGGGTCAGGTGTGTACAGTTTCTTGCCATGTGATAGGCGCTCCCTCTGTCCGTAATATAGACATAGGTTTCCTCCCCCTCTTCTCCCTCTGCCCTGTGCTCCACATCATAGCCCGTCCACGCCCGCATATAGCAGCAGCTTACGACCATCGCTCCCGGATAGCCGATAATTGGAACCACCGGGCTGATTCTTTCCGGATGCACAAGCTGTACCAGATCATCCTGAATCAGCCCGCTGTCTCCTGCCATATAAGCCAGCATGGAAAGCTGCCTTCCCTGTTGATGAAGCCGCTCCAGGTTGGAAAGAAACGTATGGAAAAACAGAACCATGGACAGAACGTTGACCATAAAAAACAGAAACAGGGGTACTGCCAGCGAGGCTTCCACGGTCATGGAAGCCTCAGCCCCGTTTTGGGCTCCGCTTCTGCCGGAAGCGAACCGGGACACCCTCTTTACCGTCTGCTTCTGGGGAGCATGCTTTGGGAAAGCATAAAAGAACTTACGATCCGTTTGTTTGATGTGTGAAATAAGCGTTCGGAAATTCATGGCGTTTTTGATAATATATGGTTTACAGTTGCGATAATGACATATGTTCTTTGACCGCAAAGAGGGCATCCCGGTTCACTTCCTTTCCATCTTCTCCACCGTTTTTCTTCATTCCGGCGGGCGTCCCGTTTTCTTTTATCATTCATCTGCCAGGCTGCCGCCTGCCCTGCTATTCATACTGATAGGTCCGGGTAATCTGGAAGCTGCGGCCATAGCCGCTTTCCACTGCGGCCTGTGCCGTTATCGCGTCCACACAGCCGTCCATCCGGAAATTTTCATTTCCCGGTGTCATACGGATATCAGCCTCCATCACATCCATCAGCCGTTTCAATGTCGTTTCCTCCTGCTGCAGATACAGGAATGCTCCCAGATAATCCTGATAGCTCATACCGCTCTGCCCCTTCGTATATTCCGACAGATGGCCGCGGAAGGTAAGAAGCTGACTGTACGGCGTATTCCAGCTTTCGGCTGTTTTTACCAAAGGAACCTTTTCTCCATCGAACAGAATGCGGAGGTCCCGTACACTTTCCGCATAGGCCCATGCAAACAGGATCAGGGCGGTGACAGGCTCAGTCAGTTCAGGAAGGCCCAGAACGGAGCTGATCAGAAGCGCCGTTCCTCTCGCCTGTTCCCGCCTGGCGCTGTCGCTGAACAGATATGCCGCATTGGCCGCCTCCCTGACGAGAAGAATTTTATTTGCCACGGCCCGCAGATTGTTCAGATCATTTCCATCCCCCTCCAGAATGTATTCCACCTGATAGGAGAAGGCAGCATGCTCCTTTTCTTCTCCGTAGAAGCCGCATTTTTCCATGACATACTTCAGAAACAGGCAGTTTCCCGATATACCGGAAGGCTTCGTTTTTTCTTCCGGTAGGCCGGTTCCCTGAATCAGACTGCTCCGGTGTGACAGAAGCGTCTGCACGGGGATCGAAGTTCTGGACAGTTCTCCCGGACGGCTGGACGCAAGCCCGAGAATTCCCTCTCCTCTCGCCTGATTCACCACATCCGAAGGCAGTTCCACGTTACGTCCTTCCCAGTCCTCGTCTTCCTCCTGCTGCTTCTGCAGGATCCTTTCCTTTACCTGACGCTCCGTTTCCGTTCTGCGCTGCTCCACATCGCTGTCCAGATACCCCCTGCGTTCCAGCACCTCGGCATTTACTGCAGCCTGATTCAGATAGCTTAAGCCCCACCGGTTTTTGATATAATCCACCGCCTGTCGTTTCAGTACCGCACCTCCGTCGTCTGAAGCAACCGCAGCCTGTAAAAGCTCCACTCCATTTGCGTTCAGGGCCGTCAGATCCTTTCCCACCGGAATATCAAACACTTCAAAGGGCTGAAAATTCATATTCATATAGCCTCTGATATGCTCTTCTACATTGGCAAAGGTGGGGGACGAACTTCCATATGAAATATCGACAAAAAACAGATCATATTGGGACAGCATCTCTCTATGATATTCCGCCAGTGCGGAGTCCATCGCCATATCCATCACACATTCTGTCTGTGCGCGCATGGTGTGGAGCCGAACGCCCTCAACCACCGTCAGGATCAGCGACAGCAGAACTCCCGTCACCAGCGACAGGTAAACCGTAATATAGCCGCATTTCACGTTCGTCCCCTCCTTTCTCTCAGATGGTTCCGGCCTGCTTGGTGATTTTGGTAAAAATGCTCTCAACCAGATCGGTGAGCTGGCTCTTGAAGATAATGACCAGGCCGATCAGCACCAGAAAAATATTTACTGCTTAATATTTTTTCTTGTAAAATCCTATATTTTACTCAAAATACAATGTATATCCTATTCTTGGTATAGCTACTACTATTCACGACCATTTTTAGAATCTCCTATACCTTATTATTTGTAGCTTTTCAATTTAATTTTTTTATTTTAGTACGGAAGGCTATACTTATAAAAAATGTTTTCTTGCTTAGAATAACAGGAGGGCTTATTATGGGACGTAAAAAGACCAACTATGTTTTTGCATTTGCCCAAACATAGTTGGTCTTTTTTTCTTACCCCAATATTTACTGCATTGCATTTATCCAATCTTGCAACTTACGTTTTACGGTAAGAGCACCGCTATTACCATCTATATATGTAATTCCAGATAAATCAGATGCAAGAGATGGATTATTCTTACAAACAAAACAAACTCGTGATTTTCCTAATGCTCCACAGAAAAGACCATATTCAAATAGAACATTATCTCTAACGCTCTTGCTTTCTTTTAAAGAATTATGGTGCCATACCACGTCATCTGCATTAAAGATAAAAACTGCAGCCTGTACTCGTTTAGTAATTGCAAGTAAACTATCTATTGTATTTTCATTAGGAGGAAAAATATTTTCTCCAGCAGAATTCCATAATAATACCCTATTTCCTAACTGCTCTAATTTATATCCAATATCTTCCATATCTGCTATTGCCTCTGATGAACTACCTAAGAAAATTTCCATTTGTTTTTTCAACTCCCTTTCCTTTTGATGTTGCGTATCCAAACAAACAATTCTGGCAAATTTTAATGATTCATTTTCAAAATCAACATTTTCTTCATTAAATTCCAAAATATCCTTCTTGTCAAGTTCATATACTAATGTTCCAATTTTCTTTATTTTCTCAATGTCATAAACCGAATCACAATCCTTACAGATATATGGTTCCCTTTGTAATTTGCGTAAGTAAGCAGTACAATGCTGTCCACATCTACACGTAAATTTATATTTATATGTAATCAATCTTTCGCAATATAAATCATCAATAAACTGTTTTAATTCCATCTGTGGCGTATTTAACCATTCTAATAATTGCTCTGGATAAACGCTATTCAAACTATTAACTGACATTTCTTTTATCGTTTTTTGTAATCGTTTTAGTAGATCTTGATTCATAGTTTTTATATATCTCCAATGCCGCTTCCAAATCTTCCTCTGTGTATCTTATTATTGATCTAATCATTATTTCAAGATATTCTTCATCTGTAGCATCATATCTAATATTTAACGTACCCCTATTTCTTTTTTTGGCAACCCATAATCTTTCAACCAGCTTTGAATCCTCCATAGACTTTTTTAGGTACATAAAGGTCTTAGTGCAAAAAATGGGCTTTTCGCTTTCTTCACCACTCAACGATGTAAGAACATTTTCATTATCATTAAACTTAATTCTAGCTATAACTGCATCCACTCCCATATTCCAGATTTCGTCATAACTTCTATTATAAAAATAGTCACTTATAGCTAATCGTTCCAAAGCCTTTCTAATTTCATCCGAAAATTCCATCACTCCCTTTGGAATTACTTTCTTCCCATTTTCATCAATATCCGTATTTACTATAGGCAATCTCGACAAAATCTCTTGTTCAAAATCACTAATAAGGCTTTCCAAAATAGATATCTGACTAAATGCAGGTATTTTATTATAAACTTCATCAACCATTCCCTTGCTCATATTATAGAGCACTTTTTTATGCTTCATCATATAACGTCTCGTTGAAACATGAAATAGTAATGCCATTATACTTTTTATATGATCAAGCAAGGCTTCTGGCCGTTGATTTTCATCTGGTATACCGTATCTATTCCACACCTTTATGAGCATGATTCTTTTGATAAAATCGATGTCAACAGGTATATATGCATATGAATCCCTATACGTTCCCCCTTCATACACTTCTATCAAGATTACAAATAAAATTCGTAATCTTGTCAACTCCCCTTTCTCATTTTCTTCCGAACGAATTCCGGCTATTTTTATTCTATTTTTAGAATTAACAAATGTACTTAAAATAGCGCTAAAATCTAGAGAAGCAACTCCATACTTCTCTACCAGTATGTCAATCCAATCTTCTGGGAATTTGATCTTTTTTGTATTACCCAGTTGGTATACTCGAATTAATTTCCGTTTCCCTAAGAATAACTCATGAAACAAAAATCTTTCAAATTCATCTATATCAATTTTATTTTCATCAAGAAGATTATTCACCCAATCTACTACTGATATTCCTTCTTCTTCGTCGCCTTTCTTAAATCCTTTTTGCATAAGATATGTTTCAATATATTTAGCTTCAATATTTTCCACTATTGATCTATTTATTAATGCCATAACCTTCTCCTATCGAACGAGCTGTATTGAATATATTTTATCATAATCTGTCGTCCAATACTATAATTAAGAAAGTAATGGCAAGTCTATTTTCCTATTTATTTTTGATATCCGTCGTCTTTACTTTTTTTCGGTAATCTTTTCGCTTTTTGCCATATTCAATATGCTTAACATTTTATCACCTCTTCTACTTTTATTTGATTGACCGGTCCATTCGTATATCTCTCCAACGTTTCCATCAATCCCCGGCTCGCTTTCTGGTACAGCACTATTTGCTAAACGCCTTAATTTCCTATATCCTTACCGTCTATAAACGTCAGTTAATAGATTCACTGAGATCCTATGAGCCCTTCGTGATTGTTCACTGGTACAGTTCTCTGGCTTCCTTTTCCTTTCTCTTCACCATTTTTTTCTGAAGATATTTCCTGTTTCATTTTCCTATACGAGTAGTTTTATGTCGTACATGTATACTTTTTTATTTTTTCGGTAAAATCGGTATAAATATTTTTACTTCAATCCCTAAGCTACAATTAAGAAAAGGCCATTATGAATAATTCAATAACAGCCTATAAACAAATATTCTAACTATTTCACGCAAATATTTTCTCTACAACCTATTCCTATTACCAACTATAAGTCTCACCATCCTCCGATATCAATGTAACCGGCAATTTTTTAGAATAAGAATTCGCATTTTCAGACACTTTTACAACAAATGAACAAATATCTGTCCTACATAAATTTAAATCGCAATATATAATATTACCATCACACCATAAGTTTATTATGTTAAGAATACCCATTGGTTTGAAACTTAATGAATTACGTATCCCTTCAAATCTCTTCCTGTCTACCTCATTCGGAAAGGTAACAAATTTCATCAACTCATCAGATGGAACAACTTCCCCTTTTTTCTCTTTTGTTGCTTTGAAAAGCTCATTTGAAAAAAGTATGGCTATTTCATCATCCAAATACTTTTCTCCCAGAATGTGAAATGCATATTCATAAGCTATTTTTATTGCCGCTAACTTCAATTTATTATATTCTGTCTTTTTAGCTCTAAATATTGGGGGCTCCAATTTCCTTTCAACAATTTGAGCACTTTCACAAATTCTTTCTATTTGGGACTCTCCAAATCCATTCCTCCACAAATATTTCTTTAGGCAATCCATTGCCTCTTCCAAATTAGATGCCGTGACTCTTATATTTCCATCTTCCTCTTTATTTACAGCAGGTAAAAGTTTCGGAATATCGTTTTTTAGACTGAATTTCGAGTTTGTATTTCCATCAACTTCAGTCCCATTAAATAATCGAGGTAGTTTCCCATTTTTCCCTGTCAAATTGAAGTTTATTCTAACGATTTTTGTATAAAAATTGTTGACTAAGCAATCATCAACATTAGAGCCGAGTTTATTATTACATTCTTTACAAACTCTCTTGGTAACTAATGTTTTATTCCCTAATGCTTCCGGAATAATATGTTCTTTAGATTCTCCTTTTTCTTCTTTACATATAATACATTTCATGTCCAATCTCTTCCTCTGTATTTGATTAAAAAGCTAAATCCTTAAATTGCTTGTCGAATTCTTTCACCTGTTCCCGGTTCAAATTGTCATCATATATATCTGACTCAAAAAATCGCCCTCCATATGCGCTACTCAAATATCCCGGCACCAGCTCCATAGCCATAAATGCAGAATAGTTATTGCCATCGCAATCACTTATCCCAAATTTCACTGCTTCCTCGAATCCAAACTACGGGTAATACTCGGGTTGTCCCAGAAACAAAACCGCACCATGCCCCAATTACTTTGCCTTTTCAATCATAGCTGTCTTTATAAAGTGTATATCACATATTTACAAGCTTTTATAGTTACAAGACCCAGCTTTTTACACTGCTCTCTCTGCTTTAATTAACGTACTACAGGTTCAAAATAAGCATGATCTTTACCGTTATCTACAGTATAACCAATAGTATAAATAGTTTCAATATATCATACGATTTACTTCCTGCATCTTTAAGGGTTATGTGACATCCTCAGCATCTCCCTCTGCCAGGAATCTTCCTTCAGGCTTTCGTTTTCCACCCGCAAGCTGTCAATCTCCATCTGCAAGTCCATATTTTCCTCTCTGAGCTCCTCCAGTTCTTTCATAAGACCGGCGTTTTCTTCCTGCAAATCCCCCAAATGTTTTTTCAGCATCAGGATCTGCTGTTCCATTGCCTGATCGAGAATCACCTGCTGTGGTTTTACAAACTTTCTGCCCTGCTGCAGATCCCTGGCCCGTTCTACCGCCTGATTCACTTTCTTATTATTATAAAAAAAGGCTCTGGAAAGTCCGGTCCGTTCCACCAGGTCCGCAATCGTTACCAGTTCCTCATCCTCCAGCATTCTGTCGATTTCCCGAAGAGCCCTGCTTACCTTTTCCCTGCTGGCAGCCCGGTTTAGCTGTACCATCTTTTCTGCTTTCAACTTCACCACCCCTGTATCAGCTGGGCCAGCACCTCATCCATGGACGCTCTTGCCGCTTTGGTTTCCTCTGCCATTGCCTGATTCCCAAATTGGCGGTAGAACTGTACGGATCTGGTGCCGCTGTGGCCCAAAATTTTCCCTATGGTTATGTCATCCACATGCATCTGTGTCAGCCTCTGTCCTAAAGTGTTCCGAAACCGATGGGTTCCCACGCCAAATAGCTCGCCATGATCGTCCCGAAGATCCTTTTCCCGGATCATGGCCATAATCCGATACTGTACGGCTTCATAAGACAGAGGACGATCCGGATTTTTATCATCCACAAAGATATATTCCCGATCCCCATACTTTTCCTGTGTATAGGCAATGGATTTCCGGATCAGCTGGACTGCCTCTTTCGTCACAGGCTTTTCGCAGGTTTTCTGTGTTTTGATCAGAAACACACGCACCATAGCATGTGCGCCCCTCTGCACCAGGCAGTCCTTTTTTAAGGTCAGCGTTTCCGAGATCCGGTTTCCCAGAATCTGATGCAGAACGACAGCGCGGGCAAACTGTTCATCCATTTCTATAATGGCTTCATTCAGCCGTCTGAGTTCCCCGTCTGAATAAGGTTTTCTTTCCGACGCAGCCGCAGGTGGAATATCACCCGCCACAAAAATCCGGCAAAGGCCGGGCTTTTCATAGATCTTCCCGATCATATCCAGCAGGCTCTTCACATGGTGTAGCTCGCTGTGGAAGGATTTTTTCCCCTCCACCCTGGTATTGATCTCAATCAGATATTCTTCCAGCATCTCCCGGTCCAGTTCCGTCAGGGACTGCAAATGGGGATATTCTGTTTTCAAAAACCCGGCCAACCGGTCCACCGCATGGATCTGCGCCGCCACAGAAGCGGCAGCCAGATAACGGAGAGTTACCGCGCATGCTCTCTTTACTTCTTCCCGGATTCCCTTCTGGGGAATCCGTGTAAAATTCACAGAAAACACCGGATGAACCGGATTATTCCGTACCGGGAACCCGATCCGGTCCAGGTTCCAGATGTCTTTCTCCATCTCCTGCTTTTCTTCCGGCGCGCAAAAATAGGAAATCACGCGTTTCAAAAAAAGAATGATGTCCGAATCCCGCACCACTGTTTTGGCATACTCGGTACGCCGCCGGGTCTGGGTGAGGGAATATCCGTTTTTCATCATCCAGGCCTTCAGGGAATGCACCAGCACATCCGGCGTCTCTTCCTGCAGGCTCTCCATCGTGTTATAACGGTCACTGAGGAAACGGCAGATCACATGATAAGGCCAGAACTCCGCACGGATGCTTTTTAAGGACAGCGTCCTTCCCCTGTTCCACAGGTATTCGCCAAACTCATCCTGCAGCCCTTCGGTTGGCAGCCGGGACAGGTCAAAAAACCGGTCAGGGCTCACCAGCCTGCCGGATCGTTCCTCTTCGGAGGCCAGCCGGTAGCAGTCCAAGTCCCTTACATAGATACGGTTTTCCATTCCATTTCCTCTTTCCGCTTCTGCAGTTTGTCTGCCAGACTGTTCGTTTCAAAATATCTTTCGTTTGCCGCATTGATTTTCTGGGGAATATAATCCAGATACTGTTTGGTCATATCTTCCTCCAAGTGCCCTAAAAAATCCCGCACCGCCTGCAGGGAAGCTCCCTCATCGTACAGTCTGGTAGCCACGGAATGCCGGTAATCATGCGACCGGAAAATATAGTCCCCGCAGCGGATGCCATATTCCTGGCAAATCTTTTTCATCTGAATGCAGAAGGTACCCGCCGGATAGGCCTGCCCGTCCTTCCCCTGGAATACATATTCGCGGGGGAGACGATGGTTTTTGCGGATGTAATCCTGCATCAGCCGGTAGAGAGTTTCCGGTATGGGAATGACTTTTTCCCGTTTCATTTTATATTGATAGACCTGAAGCCACGCCACCCCGTACCGAAAGGAATAAGCATCCCCGGTCAGGCAGCAGACCTCATTCACCCGCAGCCCGGCACACCACAAATGCAGATACATCAGCCGCAGTTCCTCCGGGAAATCTTTTAAGTGGGCCAGGATCTCTCCCTGCACTTCGGGCGGAACGGATCGGTCGTGGTGAACTGGGATGGCCTTCTTCAGATACAGGCCTGTCATAAAAGGCACCTTACTGATATATCCCCTTGAGAGCAGGTAAAGGTAAAAATGATTGATATCCTCCAGCCGCTGGTTATAGGTGGCGGCCAGAACAGGTCTGTCCTGCTCGGCAGTCATATACTGTTCAAATTCCTGGGGGGAGAGGCGGGCTGCTTTGATCCCTTTCCCGTCACAATACTGCAGAAACAAATATATGTTATAGTATTCGGCCCGGATCCGGTTCATGGACCGGCTGCTGATTCCGATGCAGTATTTCATATACAACTGGAACAGCTTCCGGTTTTCCGGATCCTGAATCAAATAGAAATGAAAGCTTCCCACCTTCCTTGCCGGATTCATCCGATCCCCCTTCAGGCGGAACCGGTCCAGATACCACACATTGGCGTTCCAGTTGGTTTTTGCCGGGTTTAAAAACAGGAATTTCCGCATCCTCCCCAGGATCTGCGAATAGCTGTCGGCTTTGCCGCCCGCATTTTCTTCCAGATACCGTCGGAAGCCTTCCGCCTGGAAAAGCTCCATCTGTTCGATATCCCTGACCTGTTCCTTCACGCAGTACAGATACAGCATTTTCAACGGCACCAGGTACTGCTCCCGGTACGCTTTATTGCTCATATCCAGTTCCAGAGAAGCCTCCAGCATGGAAAAAATCTGTTTCTTTAAAGTCAAAGAGGCAGAAAAAGAAAAATCAAATACCAGATCCTGTTTGTCCTGTATAAAATAAAAGCGCATTGCCGTCTGGTAATCCGGATGATATAAAAGAAAAAGGGGCTGCTCTTTCAATACCAGCCGTTCCTTCCTGATCGGATGTTCGTGTTTTCTGATGGCTTCCAGCTTTAACCAGTCAAGCATCTTTATATGCTCCCCCACCTTGCGGATTCTGCACTCGGAAAGATATCTCTCGTAGGACATGCGGACAGCATAATCTATTTCATCCAGCCGGTGAATCCCGCTTATCATCAGAAACTGATAAATCTTGTTAAAAGCAGGCCTGGAAAGCCTGCCGTACTCCTGCATCTCCTGTTCCAGTTCAGCATAGCCCGGCCGTAAATACCACAACATGTATGCCTCCAGCGCCCCGCCATAATAGCGCTGCTGCCTGGGGGATAAAAACGGATGAAAACTGGCGAATCGAAAATAGGCGATTTCTTCATCCAATGTCACCTCTGATAACGAGCGGATTCCTTTTCTTCGAAGGAAATCCTCCACCATATCAGCCGCTTTCTGCGAAAGGTAAGGGCAGGCCGCCATATCCTCCCGCAGCCGTTCTGCCGCGGGTGCCAGAATCCTCTGCGCCATCCATTCCCCTTCTTTCTTTTTCTGCCTATAAAAGCTTATCCGCCATGAGAAGACTGCCGTATTGATCGAAATACTGTTCCGCCGTCTTTGCCAGCTTATCTGTTTCCTCATCCAGATACTGTCTGGTGGTATCCACATGCCGATGCCCGAGGGCCTGGGAGAGTAAAAAGATATCCCATCCACTGTCGCGCCTCTGTTTTGCATAATAGTGGCGGAGCATGTGCGGAGTCACTTTGATTTTTGTTTTCGTCTCCAGCCTGCCCATCATGGCATATACAGCGTTCGCATTTAAGGGTTTTCCGGCATTCGGGCCGGACAGATTAATAAAAAGATGCTCTGTTTTTTTGAGCAGTTCCCGGTTCTCGGACAAATAGAGCATCAGAATCCGGAAGGTTTCCGGGCTGATGACCGCTTCCCGGTACTCCGCATTTTTGGCACGGGCATCATTTTCATTTCCTTCCCGGAAGCTTACCCGGACACTGTGTTTTTGATAGTTGATGTCTTTTGTATAGTAAACACCCAGCATTTCTCCAATCCGGAAGCCGGTTTCCGCCAAAAGCAGAATCAAAAGCTGGTCCCTCAGATTGGTACAATGTTCCAGCAGGATGAGAATGTTATCCTCTTCAATTCTTTTCCCTTTATGAATCTCTTCCGGGAGGTAGCCGCGAAATGTCTTTTTGGTCAGGTGGAACCGGATTCCGGCAGGATTGACGAAGGATACCACATGGCTGGATAACACTTTCAAATCCTGAAACTGTTCTTCTTCCGTTTCCAAAAATTGATACCAGCCGAACACATCCTGCAGGTAGGCATTGCATGTCCCATTATTCGGCGTCTTCTTTCTTCTCTTATCCAGATGGCAGCCCAGCTTCAGCCATCGCAAAAAATCAGTGAAATGCCTGTGCTGTTCATCAAATTTCAGTTCAAAGACCTGTCCCACATTCATATCTGTGGATTCCAGGTAGTTTAAATAATAGCAGAGGGAAAATGCAATCTCTTTCACCGTATTGGGCGATGCATTGGCGCGGGTTTTATAGGCCAGATATTTGGTAGGCAACACTACAACCGACTGATCGGCCCGGTAAAGGATCTGAAAAAATAAAAGGGAGGCCTTTTTCTGTCGGCTTACCATATACGGGTTCATATTTCATCTCCCTTTCCCTTTTTACTGAATTTTTCCACAAATCAACATGGTTTTCCACATTTCCACGATATTTCTGCTATTTTCTAAAATAGACAGAATTTTTAAAACAAGCATCGGGTATTTCGCGTAAACTCACACTTTTTGAAAAGTGCAAGCACATATGGAAAGTATCGCTTTCACAAAGCTCTCATAAACAAAGACAATTCCTCCTGTCCATGTCCTGCTGGCAGTTACCTGAGCCGACATTTTGAAGACTGATTGCCAATGCACTATCTACCTGCTCCATGACCTGCTCATCCGCATAGCCTATGTAGTCCTTCAGCCTGATCTGATCAATGGTGCGGATCTGTTCCAACAAAATGGTCGAATTTCGTTTCAGGCCGCTCGTTCCTTTCGGAAGATACACATGAGTAGGCAGAGGATGCTTTCTCATTTTCGCCGTAATGGCAGCCACAATGGTCGCCGGGCTGTGGCGGTTTCCCACATCATTCTGAATGATCAGAACAGGCCGGATTCCTCCCTGCTCGCTTCCGATCACCGGATTTAAACTGGCATAATAAATATCTCCCCGCTGTATTTCTCTTCTGTACCTCATAGGTCAACCCCTCTTAAAACAGCGGCAGCCATAAAGACTGCCGCCCAATATTTTATGAAAATAGCCTTTTGTTTTTTCGTATTGCTTCTGTTCGGCACTCCTCCCCGAAGCTGGCAGTCGGTTACAACCGGATTCGGCAATCCGTCATGGGTCTTACCCCGGCCAGGATCTCTGGCCGCCGCACTCATTGCGATGTCTGTGACTATGCGGAAGTATCATGATAGGCTGCATGGGTCATCGCGGTATCCTTCTGCCACAAAGGATTCTGAAAATGGATATTTCCGCTCTCACCCTGGATGTCTTATTTTTCACATTTTCCTGCAGGCAGTCATCGCGTATCCTCTCCCGTCGCTCGCTTCATACAGCTAACGTATTGTAATCGCTGGGTATGCAGTTATAAGGTTCAGTCGGAAGGATAGATATACCCTCCTATAAATAACATCAGCCATTTTTCGTTTTAACCACCTCTCCATTCAGCGCTTTTTTCAAATCCCGCAAAATCCGCTTTTTCCGCTTGTGAACCGCATTCTGATACACGTGCAGTTCCTTTGCCAAAGCCTGTTCGCTTCTTCCCTTGAAAAACAGCTGCACAATCAGATACAGATCCTCTCCCGATAAACGATCCAGCGCTTCATATAAGCTTTTACGTACGCTTTTATTGATAAAGTCATTTTCAATATCTACCCTTTCATCCGGGAAATCGAAACCAGCATCCAGATAAAATTCCATGGATACTTCCAGCGGAGGAAGCGTGACCGTCTTTCCAGTCCGTCTGCTCACATAGGTTCTCGGAACCTTTATGTCATACTCCATATGCTGCATTTTCCGCTGGCTCTTCTTTAAGCAGGCGATGACCTCCCTGCTCGCTTCCGGATACATTTTTTCAAAATACGGGGGTTTTCCTCTCTTTTCCATTGATATTCCTCCTTTGTGCCGTAAACCTGACTCCCGCAAAGGAAGGCGGTGCACGAAGGGGAAGGAATATCCCATACCCAAATGAAAGAAGGGGGGAAGAGCTACCCCTGCACAGCGGGACTGGCTGCCTTACCGGCAGCCGTTTTCCCGCAATGTTCTCTTACTTTTCCGGTCAGCCGGAGTTCTGTTCTGCGTTCACCTGGAATAAACGGATCTTATATAATCCAATCCCGGCAAAAAGCAGAACCAGCCCGGCGGCCAGAAGGATGGCGGCGATGATTCCCGCTATCAGAAGTATCATAATCCTCTTCCCCCTTTCCTGTTTCGGTATGTACCGCCGCCGGGCGTTTTACAAAAGGGCAGACTCCCCTTGTGAAATTTTTCCTTTCACTCATCCCATCTCCGAATTCCGGTTTTAACCACCTTCAGAATCAGCAAAAGAGAAATCGGGATACGCTTCTGTGAAAATGTACGTTTCCTTTCATCTTCCCCAAAGGCTTACACGCGTACTTTTCATCCCCAAAAACTGGCAGATGGCTTTCCCCCCTTCCTGATCCATCGAATCTGGAACGATCCGAGAACAGAAACCGGAAGGAGAAAACAGTATATGAAAACCTTCTGATCAGGATTATAGGCGATGCAAAGGCCAACCGCCTGTAAGGTTATGTGGGTATGCGAATAAGTTGATTGGGAACATCCTTGATTTGCATAAACTGACGGGAAAAGAGGAAAAAGCAGAATGAAATCAGATGATCACCCAAGGGGATTCCGGCGCGTAACAGCCGCGTTTTCCAGTGCATCCGAAACGATCGGATTACATAGGCTGCATTATTTTCATCAATACATAGATTTCGCTGTAGAATATCAGCATAAGATGTGTGTGTTTCTGAAGCCGCAATCAGGTCTTTTTGATCCTGAAATGGAATCTGCGAATAGGGAACCATTTCAGAAAGAAGAATAGCGTGGGTCCGCCCGCAGGCTTTGCAGATCAGCCGAAGAATACGGAACCGGATCACACGCGACTTCATCTTGATCTTTCTGGTATAATAAGCGTGCCGGATCAGACAGCCGGACTGTCCGCAGCAACATCGAAGCTTGTCCAACGGAATTGCATTTACCACATCATCATAATAGGACTGGCTTAAGGAATCACAAGACGGGATCTGTATTGTAATCATCCGTTTCACCCACTTTCACACAGCGCAAAACTGCTGCAGGCTGATTTGAAGCTGCTATGTCAATCCTCAAAAGGATATTTCTTCAAATGTTTCAAAACCTCAAATCATCGCCTCTATAGCAGATGTAAAGATGATAACGGTTGTTCTAAAAATTATTTATAAATTTGTCCATATATTTATTATTCTCCTAACGGTCATAGAGGTTACCGAAAATCTACAAAAATGTTGTCATAAGTTCTTCTACAATATGGGGAAACAGCAGCGATTTTTCATCTCGAAACTCAGAGCACACTGACTCATGGTATGGGAAGCCGATTTATAAAAATGAACTATCCGGCTGCAAGCAGCGGAGGATCCGCTCCTGATTTTTTAGAACGTTGTATGCGACGGTGTACCGGACTCATAAGTGAATCAAATATCGATACGTGAAATATGTGATCGCACATTTCCAGATCAGGCAAAGAAATGTCCAATATAATATCAACTGTAAAAAATACGGGATTTTCTGTAAAAATTACAGAAACGTCTTAATAATCACATGATTACTTCTCAGGATCATTCATTTATGGTATACTGACGTTAATCGTAAGGATTTCAAATTTATAAATATAAGAAAAGAGGCAAAAATGGAAATTCAACCTGGGACTCCTATTCAATGGGAATCACAATCCGGCGGTTATTACAAGCAAAAGAAAGGTATCGTCATTGCCTTTATCCCTCCCGGAGAAAATGCGGAAAAATATCTTCCCTCCGGCACATTAAGAAGCCATATCAAGTTTCAAAATTGTTCCAACATTCCCCGCGTTCTGGTAAAGGTCATGAGCGGGGCTAATCTGGATATTGAAACCTTCTATGCGCCCAGAGCTGCTATGGTGGAAGTAATTCAGATCTCCTGAAATTTTCCCGTTCAAAACTTTCCCCGAATTTGAGAGGGGAACCACTTTCATGAATTGAGAAATTAGGTAGAGCTTGAAAAGGTCTTTATTTTGCCTTAAAATATTGACAGAATCCTTCAATGAAACAAGACCAACAACAACCCCACAGATATTCCGATAGGGTATTTTTCTGCCATATGCACAAGGAGATATCATGGAAAGTTCAAAAGATATGAAATTAGAAATAATACGGGCAAGGATTGAAAAGCGGAATCTACAGGGTATGTATCAATCAATCTTAGTCTTTGCGGGTACATTTATCGGTGCATTCACCGGTTTTTCCGTCTTCCGTTTCGTGCAAGATATTTTCCATTTGGGGGAATATGAAATTCAGGCCATCTTCTGGATTTTTCACCTGTTACTTCCTTTGGCCATTATCATCGTGTGCTTAAGTGGTTTATTCCTGTATTTAGGCTGCCTGAAAAAGAAACTGAAAAAACTTGAAAATATAATCTCTGTTGAATAGTATCAGGCCAGCAGTGAATCTGCTGGCCTGAAATTATGATATTTGCTTGAGAAATCTAGTCTTCCAGTTATATCAATGCCTCATCAATAGTCCTTCCGAAACCCCAAGGTTGAAGCGGTCCAGGCAAGATACCGATTTGCCATGGAAGCAGATCCAGAGCATAAGCAGATCGTAAGTAGGTAATCACCCGTACCTTGACAAAATAAGAAATCCCCCGGCATCGCCAGGGGAAGGTTTATCTCTTACTTTTTAAGTTTGCTGTAGCAATGTAAGCGCCAAATAGGTTACCTTTTTGCGAATTGACAGGAATCGGGATCAGACTACGATCTTTGGGTGGCGTTCTTCAAAAGCGCCGCTGGGGTTCAGGGATAATCCATCGCACAGCCAGTGGATCTCTTTGAGAGTCACTTT
>CAJFMW010000009.1 GCA_904392525.1 uncultured Eisenbergiella sp. | reverse complement strand
CATCCCGATGCAGCGCATCATTCCAAAAAACTGCGTCCTCTGGGCCACGCTGCTGTTGATGCTTCCTGAAATCATCAGAACGCCGGCGGCGAGGATCAGCAGGCACAGGACTGCGGCGGTCAGCAGAAGCGACTGCCCCATCGTGCTGTCGAAGATCTGCTGAAAGGACATGCTTCCGTGCTTCTGCGCCAGTCTTGTCTGTTCCATTCTTGCGCCCATCTCAGCCGTGCTGAATATGGCAGTTACCAGAAATACGGCAAAAATGATGCAGAGCAGGGTCATCCGGTTCTGGCGTCTGTGTACTCTGGCTGAAATGGGAATCAGGCTGAGATAGCTTTTCATTCGCGGCACCTCCCGAAATCCGTCAGCACACCGTCGGAAACCTGCAGAATACGGTCTGCGGTCTGAGCGATGCTCCGGCTGTGCGTGATCATGAGGATGGTCTGTTCATAACGCCTTGAGGCTTCCTTTAAGAGGGAAACGACCTCGCTGGTACTCTGCGTGTCCAGATTTCCCGTGGGTTCGTCGGCCAGGATCAGCGCCGGACGTGTGATCAGCGCCCGCCCAATCGCCACACGCTGCTGCTGGCCGCCGGAGAGCTGACCGGGCAGATGACGGCGGCGTTCCTTCAGATTCAGAACACTCAGCAGCTCTTCCAGATACTTTTTATCCGGCTTCCGGTAATCCAGCAGCAGAGGAAAAATGATATTCTGTTCCACGGTCAGCTCCGGGATCAGATTAAAGCTCTGGAAAATAAAGCCGATATTTCTGCGTCGAAAAACGGTCAGGCTGCGTTCCTTCATGGAAAAAATATCCCTGCCGTCAATCCATACCTTACCGGATGTGGGAGTGTCAAGCGCGCCGATCAGATTCAGCAGGGTGCTTTTTCCGGAACCGGATTCTCCCACCACAGCGACATATTCCCCTTTGGGAACACGAAAGGACACTCCCTTTAAAGCGTGAACAGCGGCTTCGCCGCTTCCATAGGTTTTGGAAAGATTTTTTACTTCAAGCAAATTCATGGATGCAACACCTCTTTTCCTTTGGATAAGGGAAGCGTAGCACGCCGGCCCTACTCTGAGGTGACAGAAAGCCTACAATTTTGTAGGAATCAGAAAATTTAAGGTAAATGCGGTTCCGGCTCCCGGTTCGCTGTCTACTTCGATGGTTCCGTTATGAGCCTCCACAACCGCCTTTGCCAGAGGAAGCCCCAGCCCGATTCCCTGCGCATCTGCGGAGTCATTTACGGGAAAGCGGCTGCGATAGAACCGTTTGAAAATATGGGGCAGATCCTCCGGATGGATGCCGCTGCCGTCATCGAGCACAACAATCTGGACGATGGAAGCGAAGGTCCGCCATTCTATACGGATCGTGCATCCCTTCCGGGTATGGTCGAACGCGTTTTTCACGAGATTGCTGACCGCTTCCATCAGCCAGGTGCGGTCGCAGAAGAGGGTGATTGTATCATCCCCGGACAGGGAGAGGATCTTTCCCTCCTGCCCGGCCCGCCAGGCAAAATGTTTTTCGATACAGCGCATCATGTCGGAGACATTTTCATCCGCCTTTTCAAAGAGGACGGTTCCCGCATCCAGCTTTGTGATTTTCAGAAGATTCTGCACGAGGTTCCCGATCCGGTCAAGCTCATGCTCGGAAAGCTCCGTAAATTCCCGGATTTCCGGCGTATCTGCCGTCTCCGCCTGCAGGATTCCGTTATAGACATTCAGAGCGGCAAGGGGCGTTTTCAGCTGGTGGGAGATGTCGGAAATGGTATTCTTCAGGAAGCTTTTCGCCTGCGCCTCATTCTCCGCGTGGGCGTTCAGGATGGAAACCAGAGCGTTGACCTCATGAAACAGACGGTACAGCCCGCCCTCTTCATCGCAGGAGATCCGGGCGTCCTTATCTCCCGAAAGATAATCTCTGATCTGCGCGGCGGCTTCCTCCATGATCCTGTCCTGTTCCCGGAAATACAGATACAGGAATGCAAGGATGGAAAGCCCCATTCCTGCACAGGAAAGCAGCACATACAGCGCCGCATGTTTCAGTTGCAGGAGCGTACAGGAGACGGAGATCAGGGTGAAGAGTATGAGGGAGAGCAGAACGCGGCAGAAAAGGCGTTTGATTTTTCGGTTGGTCAGGATTTTCATGGGGTACCTCGATTCGTGGTACAGGAGTAAATAAGGTTATATTTGATACCATGGAATTGACTTCTATTATAATTCCTCTGTTCGTTCGAGACAAGAACAGATAATCAACCCAAAGTTGCGTGACAGTTGGTGGCGGCAACTGCGGTTTACTGCTAAAATAGGGCCATCAAATAAAAAGGAGAGAAAAGTATGAGTACAACCCGTATCCTTACAATTTTTGCCGCAGTGCTGTATCTGGTTTTCTGGCTTGCTGTGATTGCGGTATCCATTTACCTCCTGAGTCTCATTATCAGAGCCCTGAAGAAATATATCAATTCCGGAGAGGTAAGAAAGGAAAAAAAGATCATCCGAAAATCTCTGGGAGAACTTCTGAAGGAAAATCGGCTTCGCTGCAAAATGACCCAGGAATTTGTCGCGGAAACCCTGGGGGTGAGCAGACAGGCAGTCTCCAAATGGGAAAACGGAACATCCGATCCCAGCACTTCAAATCTGCTTGCCATCGCACGGCTGTATGGTGTGTCCGCAGAGGAGCTGCTGAGAAGCGCGGGAGATGGCGGGAAGCAGAGGAAGGAAAGTGGCGCGCGTTCCGCAGAGAACAGCGCTTCAGAAGGGAAGGAGTCATGAACGGGGAAACAGAAAACGGAAGGACGGAAACGGCAGATGTACGGAAAGAAAACTTTGAGGGGAAGATACTGGACGCAACCAATTTGAAACTGCTTGCTGCCGTTCTCATGCTTTTGGATCATATTCATCAGATGTTTTCGGCTGTTGGCGCTCCCCTCTGGCTGACCATGGCGGGAAGGCCCGTATTCCCGCTTTTTCTGTTTGCCGCTTCAGAGAGTTTTTATCATACCCGCAGCAAGAGGAAATATCTGCAGCGGCTTCTGGCCGCAAGCTGGGGAATGACGATTTTCACGTTCCTTCTGCAGAAACTGATTCCAAATGATAATGTTGTCCTCATGAACAACGCGTTCAGTACATTCTTTGTCACGGGTCTGTACATGATGTTCTGGGACGGTTTCATGGATGGACTCCGCAGAAGAGATGTGAAAAAAATCATAAAATCAGTTTTGGGCGGTCTGATTCCGGTGGCCTGTGCACTTCCCATCTATCTGGTTGCGGTGCTCTCTTTTCAGGAAAATGTATCGCCTTTCACGATCCGTTTTCTTGCCACGCTTGCGCTGCTGGTTCCCAACATTTTAACGGTGGAAGGAGGGTTTTCCCTCGTCGTGCTGGGAACGGCATTTTATGTCTTCAGAAATCACAGAGTCCTCCAGATCGCGGTGTTATTGATTCTTTCCGGATTCAGCTATTTCGTAGACGGCGGGATTCAGTGGATGATGTGTTTCGCGGCAATTCCCATATTCCTGTATAATGGGAAAGCGGGACGCGGAAAGAAGTGGTTTTTCTATATTTTTTATCCGGCCCATATTGCACTGCTGTATCTTATTTCAGCATGGTGCTGCTGATTGATTTCGGTGTTCTGGCAGAAGAGGATGCCGTGCTGGATTCCCCCAGGACCTCCTCAACCCAGGAGGGAAACACATCCTCCGCAGAGGGGAGCATGCGGTTGGAGACAAACTGAAAACCGCCGTCCGGCAGCGGACGGATCGTCACCTCATGGGAAAATGCCTGCGGCAAATGCTCCGAGGGCCAGACGGCGCGTACCGTCAGCGTCAGAGTGCCGTCCGTATTTTCCCGGCAGGAGACGGCTTCCGGATAGGGGCTGTTGGGTGAACCGGCTTTATTGGTAAAGCTTCTGGTCTGATAGACATAGCTGTCTGTGTCCGGCTGGTATCCCTCGATCTGCTGCAGAGTTTCCGCATCAATGGAGAAAAAGGTCTGAATGACGGATTCAAACTCTTCTGCGGGCACCTGATATTCCGATCCATCTATGGTCTGTTCATAGGGAATCTGTGTTCCGCGGGCGACGGGATACAGAATGGCAAAAAGGTCATAAAAATTCAGAGCCCCGTAATCCTCTTCCGTCCAGTCCAGAAAGAACAGGTTGTTGGAAGGGTATCCCACAAGGCGCAGGCATTCCCGGTTCCATTTCAGGCAGGCTTCGTCCAGAGGCTGTATGCGCAGGGCCGTATAGCCGGGAGCGCCGTCATAGGCGACGGGCTGCGCTTCCTCAAAGAACAGGCAGCCGTCTTCATAAGTCCAGCCATCTGCGGCGTAAGAACTTTGGTAAGTGACGGAAGGCTTTTCCTCCTCCCAGCTCAGCACGGTACGCACAACGGAAACCTCTCCGCCTGCGGAGGTGAGATCGAAACGGAGCAGCCCTCCGGTCTGCATGACGCAGAAGAAAACGGCTTCGCCGTCCCGTCCCTCATCTACCAGACTGCAGAAGGCTTCCATCGTTTCATGATTGGTCAGATTGATCAGATTCTGATTTTCCGCGTCGGTCACGCAGAATCCGGATTCTCCGAGACGTGCGGCGAGGGCGAGGGCGGTTTCCGTGTCCGCAAGGCTGTTTCGGGTTTTCGCATCTTCATAAATATCACGATAAAGCTCCGCGATTTCTTCGGTCTCCGTTCGGATGGTGCCCAGCAAATCTTCCTCCTTTGACTCCATACCGCATCCGGATGTGAGCAGCAGAAGAAGAAAAAGAAGGGAACACAGATATTTCCATTGCATGCTTTTCTTTCCTTTCCACACATTTTCAGCAGGACAGTGACGATATATATAAAGCTGATAACCTGATTATAAGAAAACCGGAGCAGGAGTCAACATCCGAAGTAATTCTCGGAAAAAGAAAGACACCGGCTCTTTTTCTGAGACGGTGCCTTGAAGCTGTGTTATGAGAAATCAGGTGATTTTTCTGATATAGACAGATCTTCCGTTCAGTCCGCGGCGTTCAGTTCATAAACCGCTACCGTTCCGGATACCTCGCAGGCCGCGAGCAGAAGCGGATTTCCGGTGGGGCTGGCGGAGCCGTCCACAAATGCCAAGCCTTCGGGCGCAACGTCGCCTCCGGTCACCCATTTGTCCAGTTCGCCGTCCTCATATACCTGAGAACCGTCCACTGTGGACGCGAAGTCGCGCGAATTGACGTAGCTGACAAAGCCAGCGTTCTCAGGATTTGTCACATCGTAGATCATCACGCCGCCGGTGCGCTCCAGAGCCACAAATGCGTAGATTCTTCCGCCCACGGCGCCTACCGTAACGCTTTCCGGTTCAGGTCCCTTCTTGCCGGAGCGGTCATCCACAACGCTGTTGTCGTTGGAGCAGTTATAGTATTCAGGCAATGCCGCCGCGGTCAGGGCTTCAAATGCGCTGCCGCTGGTATAGGCTTCGCGGATTCCATCCGCCGTCACCTCATAGATGGTGAAGGAACGTCCGCCGAACAGATAATCCTTTGTTTCGTCCAGGCCATCGTAATCGGAGCTGTCAAAGAAGACCACTTTTCCGGTCAGGCCGGAGTTATCGGCAGTGATCGCTCCGGTGGGGGAGGTATCTTCCCCATCCTCGAAATTGCGCTCATCCTCGTTGAGATAGTCTGTTCCCAGATCTTCGTCACCCCATTCCCGGCTGTCGCCTTCGTTGGCGGTTACCAGCCAGGTTCTTCCGCCTGATGTATATGCGACAATTCCATCCGGCATACGGATTCCTCTCAGGCTGTCATAGACTGCCGGCGCATAAGCGCCATCCTCCTTATCCAGATCCACAGGCACGGTGCTGTAATCTTCAAAGCCCGCCGAATAGATTCCGTCATAGGCTGCTGATACCAGATCCAGAACGGCTATGGCATTGGCTTCCTGCAGGGTGATATACGCCTTCTGACCGGAAACCGCAATGTATTCGGGTTCCAGATCCACGGAAGGAGCCGTATCCTTTTTCAGCACCACGCCTTCTTCCGTAAGCGCCGTTCTCTGTGCGCTGCCATCAAAAGCGTCGAAACCGACAGTCCTGCTGATCAGGCTGTCCGTGTTTATGATCGTCACGGATCCTTTCGGATCTGTGGCGCCGTTTCCATAGCCTTCTCTGGGCTCGCCTTCATCTGCGGTAAGGACCGTCGTGTTATTTGCGAATGTCACCATATCGGGCTGTACGCCGGTAACCGCAAGCCCCTTAAGCGTGAGGCTTCCGTCTGAATTGCAAGAAAACAGCGCCACCCGTCCGGGATCTCTGTAGTCCTCGGCCTGCAGTGCGGCTGCGAGCGTGGTCTGATCGGGAGAGACGGCGACGGATGTCATATCTCCGTATGCGAAGCCGGAATCTGCGGCTTCTACCAGACCTTTCACATCAATATCGATGCCTTCCAGCTTTTCAAAGGTTCCGTCTCCCTGCAGGTCTTTCAGGGAAATGGAGGCAAGGGTGCCGGACTGGCCGTTGATCGCGTAGGCCCGGCCCGTGTTCCGGTTATAGGCCACAATCTCCATGACGCCGCCGTCCACATTGAACTGTCCGGATTCATATCCGCCAATCTGAGAAACGCTGAGTACCTCCGTGTTCCATTCCGGAGCCTGCGCGGCCTGTACCGAAACCGCAGGAGCGGTCTGGAAGGCCATCATGAGTCCGAGCGTTGCTGCTGCTGCCCGTTTTACATTCCATTTCATAAACTTTCATCCTCCTGTATGCTCTGGCCGCGCCTGTCCGTATCCGCAGGCGCAGCGGTCTGATTTATTGTATCCGTTTCGGGAAGGATCCAGACAGAGGATTTTGGTAAAAGATATGTAAAAACTGTGTACGGACAAAACTGCGTTCAAAGCGTATGGACTTTATTTTCGTTATCCCATATAGTCTCCGTTGTAGGAGACGAGGGTCACCCGGCTGACGCCCTGCATGGCGTCGAGCTCATTCACAAAGGAACTGTCATCATTTTTCAGCCGGACCTCATAATTGAGTTCCACGCAGCCGTTCTCCAGGCTTTTGCTTTTCAGATTCATCCTTCTGACCTGGGAGCCTGTAAAACTGCGAACCTGTTTTTCCGTATCGCCGTCCGCGCAGTGGACGATCAGGATATAGGGTGAGTCCACGGTTTTCTTTTTGGAAAACGCATACAGAACGATGCCGATAAAAATGCTGCCGAATACCGCCAGAGGAATCAGGCCGGCAGCGAGCACGATGCCAACGGCGATGGACCAGAACAGGAAGGCAATGTCCATCGGTTCTTTGATGGCTGTCCGGAAACGGACGATGGACAGAGCGCCCACCATGCCGAGTGACAGCACCACATTGCTCACCACCGTCAGAATCAGCAGCGTGGTGATGAGGGAAAGAGCGACCAGCGTCACGCCGAAGCTGTCGGAATACATGACGCCGCTGTAGCTGCTTTTATAGATGAAGAAGATGAACAGACCCAGCAGAAATGCCAGTGCGAGGGCGAGTACCATGTCAAACATGGGGATGCTGTTTATGTTCTCCAGAAAGTCTGATTTAAAAATATCCTGAAAAGTCATGCCGTTTACCATCCTTTTTTCAATCGTTCGGGGGAATACGGTCAGTCAAACCGCCTGCAGAGGGCATATTTGGAGCAGGAGGCTGCCTGCCGGTTGGGAATCTGTACGGCCATGCGGACCAGATCCGGAAGAAACGCGTCGTATTTGACTTCCAGAACCGTGCTCTGCTCCAGCACCGGCGCGCAGAAAAGTTCTCCGTTCAGAAAATCCGTGCTGCCAAGGCCGGTGCGTATGTTGCGGTCCAGCGTGATCCGGACATTTCCCGGCTTATAGACAAAGGCTTCCCTGTCATAGCGGACAATGGTTCTGGGACGCAGGCACTTTCCCTTCAGTTTACTGTAGAATTCCACACAGAGAGGCTCTCCCGATTCCAGAAGAAAACCGTATTCTCCGCAAAGCAGCTTTTGAACCTGCTCTGCCGTCATTTTTACACTCTTTTTTCCGCACAGACCGTTGACCTTGAATTTTTTCTCCAGCCGGATGAAGGAAGGGGACGTTCCGTAATATCGGAGCCGGAATTTTTCCCGTTTCCCGATTCCGTCCAGCTTTTCCCGCAGCGCGCTGTCATCGGGCGTGTCGAAGTACAGGCTGGTGATCCGGTACGTCCCGTCGGCTCCCGCATTTTTATCATGGGAAAACAGCTTTCGCAGCCTTTGGGAGAGCACCAGATCATCCTGCGGGCTGATCTGGTGCTTGTATTCATGCCGCATGCCGCGGGCAGCGGAACGGTCAGTCATCGTCGCCGTCATCATCGCCGTCGTCATCGTCGTCGTCATCATCGTCATCACTGCCATCGTCGTAGTCGGTTATCCCATCATTGTTGGGACCATAGTCCGTGTCATCATAGTCAGTGACGCCATCGTTGTTGGGACCGTAGTCGGTGTCATCGTAATCGGTTACTCCATCATTGTTTGGGCCGTAATCGGTGTCGTCATAATCAGTGACGCCGTCGTTATTGGGGCCATAGTCCGTGTCGTCGTAGTCAGTTACCCCGTCATTATTAGGGCCATAGTCCGTGTCGTCGTAGTCAGTTACCCCGTCATTATTAGGACCATAGTCCGTGTCATTGTAGTCGGTGACGCCGTCGTTATTAGGGCCATAGTCCGTGTCGTCGTAGTCAGTTACCCCGTCATTATTAGGGCCATAGTCCGTGTCATTGTAGTCGGTGACGCCGTCGCTGTTTGGGCCATAATCGGTGTCGTCATAGTCGGTAACGCCGTCGTTGTTGGGGCCGTAATCCGTATCGTCGTACCCGCTTCCGGAGGCGTCGTGCTCCGCCTGAAAGATGGTTCCGTGTACGGCGTCTACGTTGTATTCATATTCTACGCCGTTTGCGGTGAATTCCAGTTCGAAAACAGCGGTTCCGTCGTCATGATCAAATTCCCTGTCGTCAAAAACGGCGTCTGCCGCATTGACACCTGCATGGGCAAGGGCAATTTCTTTCGCCTTTTCCAGAGTGATGTAGGGAGAAGGAGAACCGTTTTTGGCATAGGCCGGATCATAGTCGTCATCGTCTATGGTCACGATTCCTGAGGAAAGGTTCAGGTTCTTTACCGCGTTCTGGGTGCTTGCGGTCACGTCCTCAAGAAATGTGCTGCTGGGAACAACGGAGCCGGGCTCCAGCTGAAGAACGATGTTTTTTCTGCCGCCGTCTATTTCTTCGACAAAGTAACCGGCCTCATTGATTTTGACGATCAGGTCGTTTAAAACATCGTCACATTCCTTTCCGATATAATCCTGATAGGATGCGACAATGTTTTTGCCGTCATCGTTCTGGCCGGTAAGGTCGATCACTCTGCCTTCTTCATCATATTCGATCCGGATCTCCGGATTGACGCTCAGTGTGAGAAAGCCCGTATCCCGAATCGCCGTTCCTTCATCAGCAGGAGCGCCGCAGCCGGTCAGAAGAACTGCTGACATAACAGCCAGGGAAGATACCGCAGCAAGTAAATTTCTTCTCATTTTCATAGTGATACCTCTCTTTCATTTAAGTATTACATTGTGGTTTGATTTACCATTTTTCATCTTACATAGAAAGATTACGAAGAGGATTTTGAAAAAAAGGGGTAATGAGGAAAATTTTTTAAAAAATTTTTTAATCATCCGGCGGCAGGCGTTGCAGCCAGGGGTAAAAGCCGGAAAAGGGAACTATTGGGAAAGAGCCTAAGATGCGGAAGCGGCGTTTTCCAGGTCGTCAAAGTCTCCCAGATCCGTGATCCGTATGTGAGAAGCGTCAACCTTAAGCTCCGGCTGTTCCTGTTGGCCGCGGATGGTGGCGGGAATGGTTCCTTCCAGCTGTCCGCGGATGCTTTCTGCGCGGAGCAGGCAGATCTCTTCCAGGGTATCCACGGCGAGACGGTGATCCTCATAGGAACAGAAGGCGGTGGGATCATCCTGTACATAAGGGGCAATCAGCTGTTCTGTCCTGCGAAGCGTGGCCTCAAACCGTCCGTTTTCAAAGTAGCCGGAGAGGAGGGTATCGAAATACGCATGATAACGGGAAAAATATTCCTCCTGCTTCATCAGGTTATGATACAGAGGGCGATTCAGCATGACCTCGCCCTCTGCCGGTGTGTTGATGGGATAGTTGATCAGCACATTTGGATCACGGATCGGATCCGTCATTCCAAGCGCATAGGTTCCGAAGGCAAGGTTATAATCCCAGGGAAGGATGCTCATAATGCCATCTTTTTCATAAAGGTAATAATTGTGTCCGGTGTGGCCGAGATAACTGTCCTGGTTCATGACAAAGACCTGAACCGTGAAATACCGAAGCACCTCATCCACTTGGACCGCCGTTTCCAGATTTTCGCCGGTGGAAAGTGTTTTCAGGGCGCGGATCAGCCGTTTCCGGTCCGCGTTTGAGGAGGGGAGCTTCGCGTTGTCGAAAAGATTCGGATAGCTGTCCGGATCATCATCAATATATTGAAGCGCAAGGTCTTTATTTTCCGCGTTCAGGGAACGGTAGTCCGGCTTATACAGATTGCCGTCCAGACTGCCGAAGCAGCGCTGCACAAAGGCTTCCTCCGGCTCCTCTATAGCCAGAAACAGCCCCCAGGGTTCGCCGTTAACCGTAACTTGGACGTAGCTGCAAAGCGGCGCAGGAACGCCCATGAAGGTCATCATATCGTAGACAAGGAAGGTTTTCATATAGCTGTTGTCCTGAAAAGAAGCGTCCAGGGAAAACTTATCCAGGCCGTAGTAATTCCCGCCGTCCAGAAAATGATCGAACTCGGCCTTGAGACTGTAGCGGGACAGCCCATATTCCTGAGTCAGGCGCAGGGAATTGTTTCCCTTGGCCCTCAGGCCCACCTGGCTGAATTCTTCCCCGTCGATGACGAGGGTACAGGAAACATATTCCTCTTTCCCGGCATTTTGCAGAAAGCCCTCCCAGTCCTCAAGCTGGATATCGATGGTGTGGACACGGTCCGGATCGAAGAGCCTGCCGGCATATTCGGGGGAAGAACCGAAGGAGCCGGCTGTCTGAACCTTCTGCGTTGTTCCGGAAATGGTCATCAGAAGCAGGGTGAGAAGGGCGGCAAGCGCTGCCGCGCCGATGCAGATTATATTGATATATTTACTCTTTATCATCTTAACAGGCTCCCGAGATCTGTTCTGAGGGGACAATGGTTTTATGATGTTTATGATGGGTCAGTCATCATTGTTGTCAGCCGTCATTGTTGTCAGTCGTCATCGTTGTCATCATCATCGTTATCATCGTCGCCGTCATTATCATCGCTGTCATCGTCGTCATCATCTGCGTCGTCATTGTCATCATCGGAATCCCCGTCTTCGGACGTATCGTCATCGGGAACCGGAGCCGCGGCGTTTTCGGGTTCATAGTCGGTATCCCCATCGGTATGATCCGGCGGTGTGCTTTCCGCGGCGGGAGCCGCAGGCGCGGAGGGAGAAGGGACCGCAGGAGAGGAGGCCGCGGGTACAGGGGCCGAATCATCGGCGTCGTCGTCGTTTTCGGGACCGTAGTCGGTATCGCCATAGTCGTCTTCCGTGTCGTCAGCCGGAACATAATCCGTATCGCCGCCGGAGGGAGCGGTGCTTTGCGGTGCGGCGGTCTCAGAAACGGAGCTTTCGGAAGTGGAGCTTTCGGTTTCCGGCGTATTCTGATAATTCACGATTTCAATGGTGATGGTGATCCGGCCGTCCAGATGCTCGTTGATTTCCGTTCTCAGCTCTGTGCCATATTCCTGGAACAGGGCGTCCTCAGGAGAATCAATGAAAAAGGATACCTGGCCGCCTTCGGAGAGAAAGCCCATCTCGATCGCCCGGTCGATGAGCTCGTCGGCAACCGTCAGTTTATCCTTTCCCTTACCGCTGTAGCCTTCCAGAAGCTTTGCGCCGTCCTCGTTCGTTCCGGTCAGCCTGACCACGTTTCCGTACCGGTTCAGATCCATCTGTACCTCAGGATTGATGGAGAGGTAAATGGAGGAATAGATGCGGAGATAATTCTGGTAATAGCTGAAGCCGAAAATCAGGAAAAGGCAGGCGGCGGCCGCGGCGACGGTGCTGCTCACCAGGCGGGTGATGCGGCGTCTGCCGGAGGGCTGCGGCTGTTTCATCAGCACGGGATTTTCCACGGTCTGGCCGACTTCATAGTGGAGATCGGCCGCTTTCCAGAACCGGCCCTCTTCATCCAGAAGAACCGCATAGCCGGTATGGCATTCCATTACCATGTATTTCATTGTGCCGCACCTCCTTTCATGACCTGTTTGATGTGTCCGCGAATGATTTCATATCCATTGGTATAGATCAGCATGAGGGCAACCATATATTTTCGGTGCCGCTCCAGCGTTTTCTTCTCCACGCCGCTTCCGGAGGCGAGCCTGGCGATGGGAAGCCGCCTAGTCTGGAGAAATTCATCCAGCAGTCCGTCGGTATGTACCGCGTACCGGAGGGCTTTCCGGCATGCCTCAAGCGTGCGCTGCTGTCTGGGACAGTTATCCGCCACGTCGGAAAGCTTTACGCCGAACGCGTCCATCTGCCGGCTCAGCTCTTCAATTTCATTCCGGGTAGCGTCCCGGATCGAAACCTCTTCCCCATGATCCCGGGCGTCCGTCAGCGTATCACCCAGAGGGACGTCGTCCTCATCCGCCGGGGTATCCAGAGAAACGAGGTTTCCGTGCCGGCGCTCCCGCCTGTGATAATCGATCAGGCGGCTTTTGATGAGCATGGAGGCATATTTCAGAAAGGTTCCCCGCATGCGGGAATACCCCTGGATGGCTTCATGAAAAGCGATCATCGCAATGCTCAGTTCGTCATCCTGAGAGGCTGGCGGGCGCTTCAGAAATTTTGCCGTTTCCGCTTTGATAAAGGGCATATATGCCCCGATCAGACGGTCGGCCGCCTGATTATCCGTTTTGGCCGCATATACCTGTTGGATGATGGTATGTTCCTCATTCACGCAGAGTTTCCCCCTTTATAATGATAGGATACGGATTGTTTTTTGAAAAAACGGGGTCACCCCCCCAATTTTAGATTATAAGGGGAAAGAATTGCATGTTAAACGTAAAATGGTTAAAAACTATGTAAAACTTAAGTAAAATCTAAAAACCGAAAACGGATTCCCTTTATTTGCGGGCGTCCGTTTCCGGTTCTCTTAAAATAACTGATTCCCTGCAGCAATGCAGGATAAAGAAGAAAGGATCAGATATAATGAATTTCCAGTGATCCGAAGGATACGTCTCCCGTGATGGTCAGCACCTCCTCAGAGGCTGGGGCCGGATGACCATGTTCGTTCACGCCCCCGAAGGAGGAGGAAACATTGCAGACCACATGCCAGGAAGCGGGGATATACAGCTCCGTCGTTCCGAAAGATACATCAACATCAACGGCCCCTTTGTGCTGCCACAGCGTGCAGTCCGTGAAATATATGGCAAGGGAACCGAAGGAGTTTTCCAGACGTACATGCTGAAGGGCAGAGCTTTGCAGGTATTTTACGCAGGAGTGGAAATTGACCTCACATCTTATGCTTTCCGCGCCGTCATCGCCGATGTGTGATTCATATTCGGAATTCCCGGCATCCCCGGAAGCGGAGGCCTCCACGTCTTCGGAAGCAGAGGGAGTATTTTTCATGCCGATTCTGTGCCAGTCCATATGTTTCCAGTTTCGCCGGGGAAACAGGAGGTTCAGTCCGATGGTACCGAGCAGCGCCGCACCCAGAACGGGCCAGGGGGTCAGCTTTTCAATTCCCAGAAGCTGGTTGTTGACGATGCACAGAAAGGCGATGGAGAACAGAATCATGCCCCAGTTGCGCCTGACGATGCCCCGGATCAGCACGGCGGCAAGCACCAGGGAAAACAGGATGGACCAGAAGCCGATCCCCTCCAGAAAGCCAAGCTGCCCGGCGATAACGGCACAGGCTCCAAGCAGAAACAGAATACCCCAGAATACATTTTTTCGATCTCTCATAATCTTCTCCTTCTTTCTCCCAGTCTTTCGATCAGCGCCTTATAATAGCTGCGGGACACATAGACCTTCTTTGGCGTCCCGTAGAACGCCACGGCGCTGGATGCGGCCAGATTCCTTGTGATGGAATAAATATGATCCAGATTTACGATGGTGGATTTGGAAATCCGCATAAAACTTCCCGGCAGGCTTTCTTCCAGCTCATACAGCTTATGCTCCGTGAGGTACAGCCGGGAAGCCATATGTGCCTGGATATGTTTCCCTTCGGTTTCAAAAAACAGGATTTCATCCAGCGGTACAAAGTAGCTGGTGCCCGCATCCTGTAGGGAAATGCAGTTCTTTTCCGGCTCCGCCTTTGCGATGTCCTGCTGCAGCTTCAGGATATGCTCATCCATTCTCCGGCATCGGATGATCACCTCATCCTCGGCGAGTGTCGGATCGATTTCAATTTTTACCTTCATGGGCTCCCCCTCTGCGGTGTACCGCTTTCCTTTGCTGTTGATAATTCTGATTATACAGATGCGCTGCCCGGGGTCAACCGTCCGGAAGCAAGAGGTGGAAATCGGGGAATAAGAGGTGAAAAGACAGGACTGAAAAAAGAGTCCTGGTGAGGCCTGGTACAGAATGATATTGTACGGATTATCAGAGGGCATAATGGAGAGCGTTGTCTTTCTCAATACCAGAAGCTGTCACCCTCGTGGGATTGTGTTATACAATCTTCGGGGGAAAGAAATAGCCGCCAACTACCGCGAATAGTTGACGGCTGGCCTTTGTAAAGGCTTAGTTTATTAATCAACGTTTAGGGTAGGCCATGTGTCTCTGGCTTTCCCTTTTTCAATATAGCATATCTTGTGTCCTAATTCAATAACTTATTACGGAATTAGAAAGTCTTTTGTCAGCGGTGGTGATATTGCCAAAGGCAATACTCACCGGATGGATAAGGTATTTGAAAGCTGCAAAGTGGCATACCCATCATAGACGACTGCAGACTAAGATAAATACAGGTTTACACAGCCCGTATAAATCCACTATAATAGGTTCATAGTAAGAAAAGGTTGCCGCCAGGAAGGCGGCAGGAAAAGAGGCAGGCATGAAATATCAGGATATGCCCTATGAAAGGGTGGATTTTGACCGGGTGGAGAAGGAATTCAACGGTCTGAAAGAGGATTTTGCCGCGGCGAAGAGCGGGGAAGAGCAGTTCGCAGTTCATGAAAGGTATTATGCGCTGCGGGATCGGGTGGATACCATGATGACGCTGGCGCAGACCAGGCATGACGGAAATACCGCGGATGAATTTTACAGCGCGGAGCAGGATTATTATGATGAAATGAGCCCGCGCTACAGCAATATGGTGATCGAGTACCAGAAGCTTCTGTATGATTCCCCGTACCGCAAAGTACTGGAGGAAAAGATCGGACCGGTGGCCTTTAAAAACATGGAGCTTTCCCGCAAGTCCATGCAGGAGAAGCTGATTCCGCTGGTGCAGGAGGAAAACGCGCTTGCAACTTCCTATGAAAAGCTTCTCGCCGCGGCGAAGATCGACTGGGACGGCGAGACGCTGAACCTGTCCCTGCTGCGGCCCTATCTGAGAAATCCCGACCGGGAGATCAGAAGGAGAGCCTGGAAGAAGTTTTCCGCCTTTTTCCAGGAAAATGAAAAGGAACTGGACGACATCTATGATAAGCTGGTGAAAAACCGTGCGAAGCAGGCGAAGGAGCTGGGGTACGAAAATTATGTGGAGCTGGGCTATTACCGCATGAACCGAAACTGCTATGATAAGGCGCAGGTAGAGGCCTTCCGCAGCCAGGTGAAGAAGGATTTCGTGCCGTTTGTGGAAAAGCTGCATGAAAGAAGAAAGGAACGTCTGGGACTGCAGAAGCTTTCTTATATTGACGAGGGCGTTTATTTTAAGGAGGGAAATCCCAATCCCACGGGAACGCCGGAGGAGATCCTGGCTGCCGGACAGCGGATGTATGAGGAGCTGTCCCCGGAGACAAAGGAATTTTTTGACTTCATGATGGAAAACGGTCTGTTTGATGTGCTTGGCCGTAAGGATAAGAGAGTGGGCGGATATATGACCTATTTTCCGCTGTATCACGCGCCGTTCATCTTCGCCAACTTCAACGGAACCAGCGGGGACGTGGATGTAATCACCCATGAATGCGGCCATGCCTTCCAGGGCTATCTTTCCGGAAAGGATCCCATTCGGGAGCATGCGGACATCACCATGGAGACGGCGGAATGCCATTCCATGTCCATGGAATTTTTCACGGAAAAATGGATGGAATGGTTCTTCGGGGACGGAGCTGACGCCTATCGGGAAATGCATTTTGAGGACGCCTGCATGTTCATTCCATATGGCTGTATGGTGGATGAGTTCCAGCATATCGTTTATGAAAATCCCGAGCTGACGCCTGCGGAGAGAAAGGCGGCGTGGAGCAGGCTGGAGAAGGAATATAAGCCTCATCTGGATTATGAGGGAGATCCCTTCTTCGGAAAGGGAGGCTACTGGCAGCAGCAGCACCATATCTACAGCTTCCCCTTCTATTATATTGACTATGTAATCGCGCAGACCGTGGCCTTCGAGTATAAACTTTGGATGGATGAGGACTATGAGGCCGCCTGGAAGAGCTATCTGAAGCTCTGCAGGCTTTCCGCCTCCGATTTCTTCACCAGCATGATACCCGAAGTGGGCCTGAAGCTTCCATTTGAAGAAGGCTGCATGAAGGAAATGGCGGAAAAACTGGAAGAAAAGCTGGGAAAGAAAGCGTAGGCCAATGAATTATATCGTACTGGACCTGGAGTGGAATCAGGGAAATGAGGAAAAAGAGAAGCAGAGAAAGGATATCCCTTTCGAAATTATAGAAATCGGCGCGATTAAGCTGAACGGCCGGATGGAGCTGTGCGGCAGCTTTCATGAGGTCGTAAAGCCGCAGGTCTATCAGGAAATGCACCGTAAGACCAGGCAGCTTCTCCATATGGACATGGAACAGCTGCAGGAGGGAGACTTCTTTCCGGGCGTTTGCAGGCGATTCCTTTCCTGGTGCAGTGCGCCCGCGCAGGAGGATGCGGACGGGGAACCGGTACGGAGCGATCTGACAGAAACGACACCCGTACCGTATCTGTTCGCCACCTGGGGACCGCAGGATCTGACGGAGCTGCAGAGGAATATGCGGTTTTACGGGATGGAGCCTCTTGGCAGCGGGCCGGTGAAGTTTTGTGATATCCAGAAGCTGTTCAGCATCGCTTTTGAGGATAAAAAAATCCGCCGGAATCTGGAATATGCCGTGGATTATCTGAAAATCCCAAAGGACAGCGCCTTTCACCGCGCCCTGAGCGACGCCTATTATGCGGCGGGCGTATTGCAGCAGATTAAGGATCCGCAGGTGCTTCAGAAGGTTTCCTTTGACACCTTTCAGGTGCCGCAGAGCCGGAAGGATGAGGTCCGCATTGTGTTTGACGATTATGCCAAGTACATTTCCAGGCGGTTCGATGAAAAGGCACAGCTTCTCACGGACCGGGAGGTGGCGAGTACGAAATGCTACATCTGCCGCCGTAATCTGAAACGGAAGATCAAATGGTTCACTCCAAACGGTAAGCATTATTACAGCCTTTCCTTCTGCAACCAGCACGGCTATATGAAGGGAAAAATCCGCATCCGCAGGACAGAAGACGACGGGGTTTATGCAGTGAAGACCACGAAGTTTATTTCGGAAGAAGACGCGGCGGAGCTTTTCCACAGGAGGGACGCGGCCAGAGGGCAGAAGAAGATGAAAGGGAAGAAAAAATAAAAAGCAAAAAGCCTGGAGCTGTGGCCCCGGGCTTTTTTTACAGACGGGCATTCTCTCAGAACCCCTCCGGATCCTTCCGGGAATACCGGTCATAATCGATGGTTTCATGGGTGTGGCGTCTTTTCCGCCGTTTCCGGTCCTTCCGCTGACTGGAAAAGCTGTAGTTGAGAAACAGGGTGATCAGCCAGACCAGGAAATTCAGCAGAAGATAGGAGGATATTACACCGATGAGTACCATTCGTACATTGATGTAGATCCGGCTGGTGGAAGGATCCACATTGGAAGATTCCGTGTCTCCTGTGCTGCCGGAAGCCGAATCCCCAACGGAATTGCCGGAAACCTGGTCTACCACCCGGACCGTTGCGCTGCCTACATATACATCGTTATAGGTGAAGGAAATCTCCGCGACCGCATCCTCGTCCTCCGGATCATCATAGGAAAGTGTGGACTGCGTGTCCTCATAATCAGCCGTATTCGGCAGGATGATGGAATCGGCAGAATCGATGGAAAGAAGAGGAGAGGAACTGCCGAATACATCAGCGTCTGCCTCAAAGAAAAGCTCATTTCCCACCGTGTAACGACTGTCCGCATCGGCCACATTCACCATGTGAAAGCTGCTGAATCCATAGTTAAACAGCTCGATCGTATCCGTGAACTGGGAAGGAGACTCTTCCTTCATGACCACGCAGATGAGCTTCATGCCATCCTTCTGGGCGCAGGACACCAGGGTCTGACGGGCTTCCGAGGTGTAGCCCGTCTTGCTGCCCACCAGATACTCGTAGGCATACGATTTGCCGGGAAGAAGCTGATTCCGGCAGGTGATGAGAAGCTCCTCGCTGACGGTATCAGATCGGGGAATGGTATAGGTTGATGTTCCGGATATCTTGGAAAGCAGATCGTTTGAGAAAAAAGCCTTCGCAATCAGTGCCATATCATGAGCGGAGGTATAATGATTTTCATCAAAAATTCCGTTGGCATTAGCAAAATGAGAATCCACACAGCCAAGTTCTGCCGCGCGTTCATTCATCAGTTCTGCAAAGGCATCCACACTTCCGCTGACATGCTCCGCAAGAGCATTTGCCACTTCATTGGCGGAGCCGACAAGAAGTCCGTAAAGGGACTGCTCTACTGTGATCTGTTCTCCGGCCTTGATGCCGATGTTGGAATCCGTCTGCCAGTTGATGCTGTTTACCGCTTCGTTGGAATAAGTCACCATTTCATCCAGCGGACACTGTTCCATGACGATCAGAGCAGTCAGAATCTTGGTGATGCTGGCAGGATAGAGCTGCTCATGGATATTTTTTTCATACAGAATTGCGCCGGTTTCCGCATCCATGAGAATGGCGGACTGTGCGCTGATGGCCGGGCCTGCGGGCCAGTTTTCCCATTCGTTGGACTCCACGGTCATTTCTCTGCGCGCTTCCGCCTGCGCATCATAATCGGTTCCTGTTTCTTCGGCGGGCGCTGCCAGAACGGAACAGGGAACGAGCGCAGACAGCAGGAAGACAGCACAGAAAGCGGAGATGACAGAACGTGCCCGCCTGTGGAGGACAGAACCGCGCCGATTTTTATTTTTATTTAGAAAATATATCCTCAATTTTTCATACCTTCTTTTGAAATCATGAAATTTTTACTTATTCTATCATACACTATCCCGGCTCTGTTTTTAAGGGAATTCAGAAAAAATTCAGATTTTCTTTTTGCTGCAGCTTTCCTTTTGCTGCGGCATCCTTTTTGCCACGGCTTCCATTTTGTTGCGAGATCTGTTAAAATGAAACAAAAAGTGGGCAGCAGGAATGCCTGCCGAAGATAGGGGAAAGGACAGGAAGATGAGACTAAAAAACGTTCCGGGCTCCAGAGAAGCGATTGCGCAGAGCCGTTTTGTCATACATGACCCGCAGGAGCATGCGGGAAGCTGGGTGGAGGTATTCGGAAGGACAGCGCCGCTGCATATCGAGATCGGCATGGGAAAGGGCAGATTTCTTATGGAAATGGCGGCCCTTCATCCGGAGATCAATTATATCGGAATTGAGAAGTATTCCAGCGTGCTGATCCGGGCGATTCAGAAGATGGAGGAGCAGGAACTCCCCAATGTGCGTTTTATCCGCATGGATGCGGAAGAGATTACAGAGGTGTTCGGTGCCGGTGAAGCGGATCGTATTTATCTGAACTTTTCAGATCCCTGGCCCAAGGACCGGCATGCAAAGAGGCGGCTTCCATCCAGACAGTTTCTGGCCCGGTATGAAAAGATTCTGAAGCCGGAGGGGACGATCGAGTTCAAAACGGACAACAGGCCGCTGTTCGATTTCGCGCTGGAGGAGCTGGAGCCTGCAGGATGGCAGGCGGAGGAGGTGACCTTCGACCTGCATGCAGATGAACGGCTGATGCAGGGAAACGTGATGACGGAGTATGAGGAGCGCTTTTCAGCGGCGGGCAATCCCATCTGCAAATACATCATTAAAAAAGGAAAAACAGAGGGAACGTGAAAAACGTTCCCTCATTTTTATCCCGCTTATTCCTGCTGATCGAACCAGCACCAAGCCATTTCCTTCAGGCCGGGAATGATTTTTTTGATTTCCAGACTGGTGGTGTTGATGCACAGATCATACCCTTCTCTGTCGCCCCATTTCCGGTCCGTGAGCAGCTTCTGATGTCTGGCGCGGCCCGCGTCAATCTGGCGGATTTTCTTCTCAAGCTCCCGGTCGGTGAGGTGTTCATCGGCAGAAGCTCTCTCCCTGCAGCGTTTCACCTTCCATTCCATGTCGGCGTAGACAAACAGCCTCAGCGGATTGTATTTTTCAAGGATAATGCCGGAGCTTCGCCCAACCATCACGCAGTCGCCGCGCAGCGCCAGTTCTTTGATGATCTGCTGCTGCGTGTTCAGCACCTTCAATTCATTTTCGGAAGTGGGATCGGAATAGAAATAGAAGGTATGGCCGAAGGTGACCGGCACATTGATGGTCAGTCCCTTTCTCAGCACATTTTCCACATATCCCTCGTCCAGATTGCATTTTTCGGCAATGGAAGACACAATTTCTCTGTCATAGTAGGCAAAGCCGAGCGCATCCGCCAGACGCTTTCCGAGCTCGCGGCCTCCGCTGCCAAACTCACGGCTGATGGTAATAATTCTCATAGAAATCCTCCTTCCCGTAGTCCAGTGCTGTTATTAAGTTGCTCTTCTTACCCTCAGCGTAGTCCTGTATGGGGGATTTGTCAATCGGTTTTTCGGACAGAACCCGGCACCTGGCAGCAGGTGGAAAACAGGAGACGTATATGTGGATAACTTTGCCTTGCAAAGAGGCTGATTGTGTATTATGCTGGGAATACGGTATGAAGGCCGTTGACGAGACGGGAAGATAGAAGTCACTGAAAATAAAAGGCCGCGTGCAGCGGCGAAAGGAGAGGCATATGGAATATAAATTTACATCAGAAAATTTTGAAGAAGAAGTATTAAAGTCTGATAAGCCCGTACTGGTTGATTTTTACGCGGACTGGTGCGGCCCCTGCAAGATGATGGCTCCCGTGGTGGCACAGCTTGCGGATGAGCTGGAAGGAAAGGCCAAGGTTGGAAAGCTGAACATCGATGATTGCATGGATATTGCGGGCAAATATCGTGTTATGAACATTCCCACCTTCCTCATTATCAGGAACGGCCAGGAGATGGAGCGAATCGTCGGAGCGGTTTCCAAGAACGAGCTGCAGAAGAAGATCGAGCAGGCGATGGGATGAGTATGAGGCAGGCGGATTACCGCGGCCTGTGAACAGAAAAGACAACCGTTTCTCTTTCGGGAGGAGGGTTGTCTTTTTGTGAAATGCGGGCCGTTCTCGGATGGCTGTTGATCAGCAGCCGTAGGGGAGACCGGTTCGTAAAAAATAAAGCGCACAGGAGGATGGGTATCTATGGTACGCGCATTTGAAACACACAAAATCAGAAAAACGCAGGAGCTTTCCGGCAGTCTATGGGATTTCCAGACGCTTCCGGAGGAAGGAGAGGCGGTGCGGCTGAAAACGCCGGTTCCGGGCTGCTGGCAGAGCGAGCCGGAAACTTTGACCTACCGGGGAAAAGCATGCTATGAGAGAAAATTTTCCGCATCAGGTAATATCCGGCTGGAATTCAAGGGAGTCAGCCATACGGCACAGGTCTATGTGGACGATAAAATGGCGGTGGAGCATTACAACGCATACACGCCGTTCTCTGCGGTGGTGAAGGGCCTTCCGGCAGGAGAACATACCCTGAAGGTCTGCGTGGACAATTCCTTCGGGCCGGATTCTGCCCTGCATGTGCCGAACGACTATCAGACCTATGGAGGAATTACAAGACCTGTGGTGCTGGAAGAACTGGCGGACCAGTATGTGGCCGGACTGCATTTTACCCCGCATCTTCAGGAGGGGCAGTGGTATGCTTCTGTAGAAGCATCAGTAGTAAATCTGTCAGAAAAATCCTTTGAGGGCAGGCTGGAGCTGTATCTGGATGGAGAAGGGTTCGTATCTCTTTCCATTCATGCGGAGCCGGGGAAGACAGCTTCCTTTTCCACAGGAGAAATTGCATTCCCGCAGGCTGAGGCCTGGTGTCCGGAAAATCCCCGGCTGTATCTTCTGTCTGCGGTTCTGTGCGCGCAGGACGGACAGCAGATGGATGACCTGATTGACCGGGTGGGCTTTCGGGAGATAAAGACAGAAGGAAAGAATATTCTGCTGAACGGCCGGAAGCTGCGGATTAAGGGATTCTGCCGCCATGAAGACCATCCTCAGTTCGGCTGCAGCCTTCCCTATGCGGCCATGTGCCGGGATCTTTCGCTGATGCGCGATCTGGGAGCCAATTCGGTGCGTACCTCTCATTATCCCAATGACGAGCTGTTTCTGGATCTGTGCGACGAGACCGGAATGCTGGTATGGGAAGAAAATCACGCCAGAGGGCTTTCTGAAGAGGATATGCGCAACCCTAACTTTGAACGCCAGTGTGAGGACTGCATCCGGGAGATGATTGAGGCTCATTACAATCATCCTTCCATCTATATCTGGGGTATTCTGAACGAGTGCGCCAGCCATACGGAATACGGGAGAGAATGCTACAGAAAACAGCTTGAACTGATCCGCAGTCTGGATCAGAGCCGTCCCTGCTCCTTTGCAAGCTGCCAGTTCAAGACGGATATCTGTTTTGATCTGCCGGATGTGGTATCCTATAACATCTATCCTCAATGGTATCACGATACGCCGGTGGATGTTTATCTGAAGGATCTTTACGACTGGGTGCAGGAAGAAACCGGAGGAAGCGGAAAGCCCTTCCTGATCACGGAAGTGGGCGCAGGCGCCATATATGGCTACCGCACGCCGGAGAAGGTAAAATGGTCAGAGGAATATCAGGCGCAGGCACTGGAAAAGCAGCTTTCAGCCATCTTTTCCCAGGAGGGCTGCAGCGGCGTCTACATCTGGCAGTTCTGCGACTGCAGGGTGTGCGACAGCTGGTTCCATATTCGGCCAAGAACCATGAACAACAAGGGAGTTGTGGACGAATACAGACGGCCGAAGCTGGCCTATGAGGTTGTGAAGCGGATTTATCACAGCGTATAAAACGGAACAATCGTTTAATATGGAGGAAGAAATGAAACAGAAAACGGTTTTGATCGCGGGGGCCTCCCGTGGTCTGGGGCTGAATTTTGCCAAAAGGTATCTGGAAGAGGGCTGGCGTGTGCTTGCGGGAGTGCGCGGCGACGGACACCCCGGAGAGAACAGCATTGGGGGATTGAAAAGGAAATATCCGGACAGCCTGTATCCGCTCAGAATGGATCTGACGGATACGGCTTCCGTAGAGGAAGCGGCGAAGCAGGCGGGAGAGATAACGGAACGGATTGAGCTTGTGATCAACAATGCCGGGATTCACGGACCGTCTTCCCGTGAGATACTGGAAGTGACGAATCTGGATGAATGCGCGGCGGTTTATGATGTGAATGCAGTAGGGCCGCTTCGTGTGGTTAAGGCGTTCCTTCCTCTGATAGCCGGAAACGGAGAGGGGATGATTGTCAATATTTCCTCCGAAAGCGGAAGCATTGGAACCGCACGCAGAGAAAAGGAATTTGACTATTGTATGTCAAAAGCCGCCCTGAACATGGCAACGAAGCTTCTGGACAATTATCTTTCTTCCCGCGGTATCCGTGTGATTGCCGTTCATCCCGGCTGGATGAGAACCGATATGGGAGGTCAGAACGCGGATCTGGATCCCTATGAGACGGCGGTACAGCTGGCAGACCTGTTTGCTGGAATCGACAGAACGGACAGAACGCTGCTTTTCATGGACAATGAAGGGAAGGAGATTCCCTGGTAGGTCGGACGGCATCACTTTGAAAAGTTCGTAAAGTGGAGATTATGGCTCCGGATCTGGAGAAAAATTTTTAGAACAAATCTTAGAACAGGCAAAAAAGCGTCGAAGCGCAAAAAGTAAAATCCCCTGAAAGTATTGATTTCAGGGGATTTTTTGAAGTCGAAGCGACAGGATTTGAACCTGCATTTGAACCTGCGACCTCTGCGTCCCGAACGCAGCGCTCTACCAAACTGAGCCACGCTTCGCCATCCATTTATCAAGCTATTCAATAATACAAGAAAAAGTATGAAATGTCAATGGGTTTTAAAAATTTCTCGGGTTAATTCGCCAGAGAAAATTTGGCTTGTCCGCATGCCGCCACCACCAGTCGGATCTTCTGGACTGTATGAGAGCGGAGAAAATTACGTTGCAGGTTATGCTGAGGAATGAATCGGAATAAATGCCGGGGATTGCTTTTTGGCAGCCCCATTGCTATGATGGAATCACTGGAAAGGGTTCCTGGCCGGATCTCTCAGGGAGAGCGGCCGGAGCCGGATTTTCCGTAAAAATGGCAGAAAGGGGGAAATCATGGAAATAAAAAGAAAGGATTCCGTCGGACATTGCATTTCGGATCAAATTTCGGATAAGAGAGAGGAAATCAGCAGAAAGGCGGCGTTCGTCGCGCCGGATGCAGACCTTTACGGGGATGTGACAGCGGGAGAGGATACCAGCTTCTGGTTCCATGCCGTAGTGAGGGCGGATGACGCGCCCGTTCTGATCGGGCGGGGAAGCAATATTCAGGACAACGCGGTGGTTCATGTGGACGAGGGATTCCCGGTTCATATCGGAGAGGACGTGACCGTGGGCCATGGCGCGATCGTGCATGGCTGTACCATCGGGGACAGAACCCTGATCGGCATGGGAGCCGTGATCCTGAACGGGGCGGTGATCGGATCGGACTGCGTGATTGGAGCAGGCGCGCTGGTCACGGGTAAATTGGTGATCCCGGACGGATCCATGGTTCTGGGAAGTCCTGCCGTTGTGCGGCGTCCGGTTACGGAGGAGGAAAAGACGGCCAGCCTGAAAAATGCCCGTCATTATGTGGAGGAAGGAAAAAAGTATGCAGCGTTCTTCCGAAAAGAAAACTGAGATCAGAGAGCGGCTCCTGGACCTTGCCGAGCCGGAATATCAGAAATTTTCCTCGTCCCTGCTTCCGGGCGTGGAAAATGTCCTTGGGGTGCGCCTTCCGAAGCTGAGAAAGCTGGCGGAGCAGCTTGCCGCCAAAGACTGGAAGGGCTATGCGGACAGCATTGCTCTGGATGGAGGAGACGGAAAGGAAGTCTTTTTTGAAGAAATTATGCTGAAAGGCTTCCTGATCGGCTATGCCCGCAGGAGGGCGAAAGCGCCCCTTTCGGAAATCCTTTCGGAAACCGCAGATTTTCTGCCCCTGATCGATAACTGGTCTGTCTGCGACAGCTTCTGCAGCACGCTGAAAATCGCCCGGGAATATCCGGAAGAGGTATGGGATTTTCTTCTGCCCTATTTTCAGTCGAAGAAAGAATTCGTCGTCCGCTTCGCCGTGGTCATGTCTCTGGATTACTACATAAACCCTGAATACATCGACAGACTGTTTCCCTTATACGACAGCATCCGTCATCCGGCTTATTATGTGAAAATGGCCGTGGCCTGGGCGGTTTCCATGTGCTACGTGCGTTTCCCGCAGAAAACGGAAAGTTATTTTGCATCCTGTGCGCTGGATGATTTTACCTATAACCGGGCGATTCAGAAAACGACAGAGTCCCGCTGTGTGGACGCGCAGACGAAGGCGCATCTGCGCTCGTTGAAACGCTGACACCGTTGGGAGATCACTGCAGCCCGGCGTTGAAGCGCAAGCCGCTGAAAAATAAGCCATCGGGCCTCTTTTTTTATACGGAAAATTCTTCCTTCAGCGTGGACAGGCAGAACAGCGTTTGCGTTTCCGCCATGCCGGGAAGATCCTTCATGGTGCAGGAGAGAAAGGTTTCCAGATCCTGCATGTCTTTTACAAGCACCTTCAGAAGATAGTCGGACGGCCCGGCGATGTGATGGCATTCCAGCACATTGGCAAGGGCCGTCACTTCGTCCTGGAAGGCTTCCAGATTCCTGGAGGCGTCGATTTTCACCAGCACAAAGACCAGAAGATTATAGCCGAGCTCGCAGGGATTGATCCGCAGTGTGTACTTTTCAATCACGCCGCCCTGTTCCAGCTTGCGGATTCGTTCCGTGACGGCGGGAACGGAGAGGGAAACCCGCTTTGCGATTTCCGAGGCGCTTTCCCGGCTGTTTTCTTTTAATATGGAAAGAATCTTTTTGTCTGTTGCGTCCATTTACGAAGTTCTCCTTTGAGTCAGCTTATAATAGAACATGTACTGCTGCAGGATGCCCGCATAGCCCTCGTACCTGGAAAAGGGAAAGCCCTCCGGATAGAAGGCGGCGAGGATCTGCTTCATATGGGTATCGACGGGGAAGGCGTCCACATGATGCAGGGCGAACAGGCAGATGCAGTCCGCCACTTTTTTCCCGATGCCGTACTCCTTCAACAAAAGCGCCAGTGCATCTTCATAGGAGCTTTTCTGCAGCAGGCCAAGCCATTCCCGTCCCTCCTGCCCCGCACAGCGCTGCGCCATCCGGAAAATATATTTGTCCCGGTAGCCAAGGCCCAGTCCGTCAAGGCCGTCCGGCCCGCCTTCCAGGACCGCTTCCGGAGAAGGGAAGGCGTGAACGCTTCCGTCCGTCAGGGAGTCATCCGGGCCGTCCGGGAAGGCATTCACGGAAATTTTTTCTCCACACCGTTCACAGAGCGCCTCCAGGCTCCGGCGGATCCGGGTGATGTTGTTGTTCTGGGAAACGAGAAAGCTGATGATGGTCTCCCACAGATCCTGCCGCAGGATCCGGATGCCATAGCCACAGCGGATGGCGGAAGTGAGGAAGACGTCCGCTGGATCCACCGACCGGCGGATCGCTTCATAATCACGGTCCAGATCAAAATAGCTGTTCCAGAAGTCCGAAAATTCTTCCTCCGTGCAGGAAAAGGATACCCGCATCCGGTCTTCTGACTCCGGCTTCTGCCGGATGAGGACGGCATGATTCCCCGCTGCGGCGAGGAAGGTTTCGCCTGCCGCGGAGAGGGGGCGGATGCGGAACACCTGTCCTGAATCCATGATGGTTCTTATATCAAAATCTGTCACAATTCTTTCGTACATATTAATCCTTATTCTGAAGCAAAGCTTCGCCTCGCTGCGGAGGGGCGTTTTTCAGCGTGAGGTTTTATTTCCTTCTGCATCATTTGAAGCAGACAAAAAGGGGTGCAGACCGATACCATAAAAGCAGGATGCTACAGGGTTTCCGAGGTGCACAGCGCAGCGAGCAGCGGAAAGTTGAGCACCTGGATCCGACAACGGCTGGTGGATATGATTCCCCGACTTCGAAGCTCACCAAGGCCTCTCGTCAGCTGTACACGGCTCAAGCCCAGCAGGCCGGCAAGCTCCTCCTGCGTCAGATCAATGCCGGCTTCTGAGACGGCGCATTCGGAAGGAGCGGCCGGAGACTCCGAAGAGATGGAAGGGCTGCCGGAAAGCAGATAGAGCAGATTGCAGATTTTTACCAGAGAGGAATTGTACTCCTGGTGTACCGCCTCAAACAGAAAGCGGTTGACATACATGGCATACCAGTTGACGACCTGCTCGCTGAGAGCCGTGTTGGTTTCAAACATTTCCTGAAACTGAGGGACAGTAAATTCCAGCGCCCGGATTTCGGTCAGCGCCGTGGTGACCAGAGAAAGCTCGATCCTGTAGTCCGTCCGGTGATAACCGGGAAACACCGTACCCGCACCGTGAAAGCTGATGATTTTTCTGCGTCCGCTTTCATGATCGGCATAATGGATGGCGGCGCCGGAAAGGAAGTAGTGGATCTTTTCGCAGGGACGTCCAGGTTCCCAGAGGTATTCTCCCTTCTGAAACGTCCTTTTTCTGTGCGGACGGGACAGAAAGTAGTCCTGGAACTGCCGGAAATCCTGAGAAAAGAAATACCGCGGCGTCAGCATGGCGTCACCTCACAAGTCGTCATCGCAGAGCAGAAAGTGCCGGGAACGATTTCTGTTCTGCCGTAATAATGTCTTGATTGTACTGCGTGCAATCATTGTACCATATGCTCCCGGATGATTTCAATCGGCGCAGTGTAAAGCGCAGCATTGGTTGAGCAGCAGCCAAAACGTTTTAATATGGAGGTAAAGATTGGAAAATGCGCTCGATAGCGCATTTTCCAATCAGGATTTGCGCCGAAGCGTCGCAAATCCCGTTATCGTAGCGCCGAACTGGAGGTTCGGCGCACGTGCCTCAGCAACGCTTCGGCATGGAGGTAAATATGCAGCATAAAGTAAAGGTAACTGTAATCGACAAAAAACTGTATCCCGAGCTTCAGGCGCAATACTGTGCGGATCCCCAATCCGGCGCCTGCCCCTGTTATCATGTGGGGGATGAGTTTCTGTTTGAGCGTTATGGCGGAGCGGACGATTTCTGGCACATGGGGCTGAACACATTGAAGCAGACCTCGTACACCGCGGAGGGAACGGCTGGTGGCAGCGCCTTTCCCCACTGCTCTGAGGCCTGGGATGCCATTGCCAGATACATCTACACCGGCTTGCAGGGCGGCGCCATTATGCGGGGATGGATGAAGGACAAGAGGGTCATGATCACCTGCTGTTCGGATGGAACGAGACCCGTCATCTTCAAAATAGAACGGATGGATTATCTGGCCGTGTATATCGACGGAATCACCTGTGAAAACTGTCGGGAAAGAATCAGGAATACGCTCGCTTCGGTAGAGGGTGTGACCGATGTGGCTTTCCGGGATGGATTTGCGGAAGTGTTTGTGAATCAAAAGGTGGAGGAACAGGCGGTGAAAGCGGCTGTTGAGGGCTGCGGCGGTGTAACGGTTTTGAAAATGGAATGAGTGTCCGGCCTGCTGCTTCAACCTGCGGTTGAATCCATTGGAGTAGATTCTATGCGGCGGTTAGTGCATGGTGGCTTCAGACAGGATAAAATAATCGCAGGGAAGGAAAACAGCCTTCGGCTGATCCCAGGAGAAAGGAGCGGAAAAATATGCTGGATACGGAAAAAATCGGCGCTTTTATTGCGGAAAAAAGAAGACAGCACTGCATGACACAGCAGCAGCTTGCGGGACGGCTGAATATCTCTTTTCAGGCGGTATCCAAATGGGAAAACGGTACCGCATGCCCCAATATCGAGCTTCTGGCGGAGCTTGCCGCCGTGCTGGGGGTGACGGCGGATGAACTTCTGGCAGGCAGGGAACGGGCGGAGGAAGGGCTTTCCTACAGCAGGGCGGGGGTGGATATTGCCTATACGGACGCCATGAAACGGGAGATGGCCGGTGTACTGGAGCGGGGAGACCGCCGGGTGTTGAACGGTCTGGGCGCTTTCGCATCCCTTTATGACATTGACTTTCCTGACATGAAGCATCCCGTTCTGGTGCTGAAATCCGAGGAGCCGGGGTCCAAACAGAAGCTTGCAGTGGAATACGGCTATACGGAGTCGATCTGTCATGATATGATCAACCACCTGGTCAATGACATCATCGTGATGGGAGCAAAGCCGCTTGCCGTGCTGGATACCATCGTCTGCGGAAACGCGGAAAAGGATACGATCCATGCGCTGGTAAAGGGAATTTCCGATGCCTGCCGGGAAAATGAGTGTTCCCTTGTGGGCGGAGAGACATCCATTCAGCCGCAGGTGGTGAATGCGGGAACTTACGTGCTCACCGCGAGCATTGCAGGGATTGTGGAAAAGGAGAGAATTATTGATGGGAGCGCGGTCCGGGAAGGGGAAGTGGTTCTGGCAGCCGCATCCAATGGACTGCACACCAACGGATATTCTCTTGTCCGGCTGATGATGGAGCGGATGCCTCAGATCAAGCTGGAAAGGATCGAGGGCCTGACCTTTATTGAGCAGATCATGAAGCCGCACACACCTTACTATAAAGCGGTGAAGGAAGCGGTGGAAAGGAAGCTTCTTCATGCCATGGCCCATATTACCGGAGGCGGAATAGCGGGCAATCTGTGTCGTGTGATTCCGGATGGCCTGACGGCCCGCATCGACCTTTCCAGTCTCCGGATTCCTGCCATTTTTCACTTTATCAGGGAGCAGGGTGGAATCCGGGAGGATGAAATGCTTCGTACCTTCAACTGCGGAGCCGGACTGGTGCTGGTGACAGGCCGGGAGCATGCGGAAACCGTAAAGCGGCTGGTATCGCGGCAATGTGCCTGCTATGAAATCGGAGAGATCGTTTCCGGACAGGAGAGGGTGAGGCTGGAGGGAAGGATGAGCTGGTAGCTGGAAAAGAAATAGCCGCCAACTACTGGGAATAGTTGACGGCTGATGTTAAAAACATTTCTGACGTCGAAGCGCAAGCACAGGTCACATTTTTATCCTGACGGCCTTACTAGATCTCCTCCCTCACCTGAAAGATATAAAACTTCAGATAATAGGACTCGTCCGCCGCCCAGAGAATGGGATGGTCGCAGCACTGGGTGCCGAAATAGACCTGGCGGAGACGTTTGTGGGCGCCGTGGGCCGCTTCCCGGATGGTTTTGGCGAAAAGCTCCGGGTCCATGAAATGGGAGCAGGAGCAGGTGACGAGAAAGCCGCCGTCCTCCACCAGCTTCAGGCCGCGCAGATTGATCTCCCGGTAGCCCTTCACCGCGTTCTTGATGGAATTGCGGGATTTGGTGAAGGCGGGAGGGTCCAGAATGACCACGCCGTAGCGTTCCCCTTCGGCTTCCAGCCGGGGAAGCAGGTCGAACACGTCCGCGCAGGTGAAGTGTACCCGGTCCTGCAGGCCGTTCAGGCGGGCGTTCTCCTCCGCCATGTCGATGCCGGTCTGGGAAGCGTCCACACCAAGAACGTCAGCTGCCCCGGCCTTTCCTGCGTTCAGAGCGAAGGAGCCGGTGTGGGTGAAGCAGTCCAGCACCCGTTTTCCGGCGCAGATCTGATGGATGGCGGCCCGGTTGTTTTTCTGATCCAGGAAAAAGCCGGTTTTCTGGCCGTCCTGCACGTCAACCAGATACTTCACGCCGTTTTCCTCGATCTGTACGCGGGTATCGAAGGGCTCCGAAAGAAAGCCTTTGAAGCGTTCCATGCCTTCCTGGAGGCGGACTTTGGCATCGCTGCGCTCATAGACGCCGCGCATCTGGATGCCGTCCTCAGAAAGAACGCGGCGCAGAATATCCAGGATCAGAGGTTTGAAGCGGTCAATGCCGAGCGCCAGGGATTCCACCACCAGCACGTCGGAAAACTTGTCTACCACCAGGCCGGGAAACCAGTCCGCTTCGCCGAAGATGATCCGGCAGCTTCCCGTATCCACCGTCTGCTTCCGGTATTCCCAGGCATCTCTTACCCGCTTTTCCCAGAATGCATCGTCGATCACCGTATCCTTCCTGCGGGCGAGCAGACGCACCGTAATTTTGGAGCGCCGGTTGATGAAGCCTGTTCCCAGAAAGAAGCCGTCGAAGTCCAGCACATGGACCAGGCCGCCGTCCTGCACATTTTCGTCCATGGAAGAAATTTCATTGTCATAAACCCACATGCCGCCCGCTTTCAGAGAGCGGCCTGCGCCCTTTTTCAGAGTGACGGTTCCGGTTATGGTATAGAGTGTATTCTGCATGCTTACCTCCAGTTGAAAGCGTTTTTTCCGTTTTCTTTTTCTGATTCTGCTTGTAAGTGTATCATATTTTCATTATAATTTACAGTATCACAATCAGAGCGGAGCTACCGCTGAAATACAGTAGAACGGGGGTTTATAAGCGCGTATGATTCTGGAAAAATACTATGAGAACCCGGAAATCCTGCATGTGGGCTGTGAGGAAACGAGATGCTGGTATGTGCCTCTCGACGGACAGGAAAAGGAGACGGGGAGGCTCCTTTCCAGCGTGGACTGGAGGTTCGGATATTTTCCCTGCATCGAGGATGTTCCGGAATTTTACAGGAAGGATTTTGACGAGGAAAGCTTCGGCAGGCTGGAGGTGCCTTCCTGCTGGCAGATGGTGGGCTTTGATCAGAAGCAATACACCAATACCCGTTATCCCTTCCCCTGCGATCCGCCCTATGTACCGGACAACAATCCCTGCGGGGCGTACATCAAGGATTTTGATCTGGATAAAAATGAGACGAAAAAGGAGCAGTTTCTTTATTTTGAGGGGGTGGATTCCTGCTTCTATGTGTGGGTGAATGGAAAATTTGTGGGATACAGCCAGGTTTCCCACAGCCCCAGCGAATTTAACATCACGGGAAAGACGAAGGCGGGGAGGAACCGCCTTGCCGTCCTGGTGCTGAAATGGTGTGACGGAAGCTATCTGGAGGACCAGGATAAATTCCGTATGTCCGGCATTTTCCGGGATGTGTATCTGCTTCTGCGCCCGAAGGACAGGGTGCGGGATTATACGGTGACCACACCTGTGGATTTCGAAAAGGACAGTGCGCAGGTACGGATCAGGCTGGATGCGGTGGGAGCTCCGCAGGTGGAATGCGCTCTGTATGACGGGGAAACGCTCCTTGGACAGCAGGCGCCGGACGCGGACGGAACGGTTTCCTTTTCCGTGGAGCATCCGGTTCTGTGGAACGCGGAGGAGCCTTACCTTTACACGGTGAAAATCAGAACACCGGAAGAGATTATCTGCCAGCGGGTGGGAATCCGTACTATCTCCATTCGAAACGGCGTGGTGCTGATCAATGAAAAGCCCGTGAAATTCAAGGGTGTCAACCGCCATGACAGCAGTCCGTTCACCGGAGCGGTGGTTTCGAGAGTGGATGCCATGTTCGATCTGCGCATCATGAAGGAGGCGAATATCAACGCCATCCGTACGAGCCATTATCCCAATGCGCCCTGGTTCCCGGAGCTGTGCAGTGAATACGGCTTTTACGTGATCGCAGAGGCGGATCTGGAATCCCACGGCGTGGCGAATCAGTATGGCGGCGGTACGGAGAAAACCTTCAGCCAGCTCGCAGAAGATCCTGCTTACAGAGAGGCTGTGATTGACCGCAGCCGGCGCAATGTGATCCGGGATAAGAACCAGTGCTGCGTCATTTTCTGGTCTCTGGGCAATGAGTCCGGCATGGGCACCAACATCGAGGAAGCGGGACGCTGGGTGAAGCAGTATGATCCCACCAGACTGGTGCATTATGAGAGCTGCCATTTTCAGCCGGAAGGACATGTGAAGGATGAATCCATGCTGGATGTGGAAAGCCATATGTATGCTTCTACCCGGCAGATTGATGAATATTTTGCCGCACCCGGCGAGAAAAAACCGTTTATCCAGTGTGAGTTCGTGCACGCCATGGGAAACGGCCCCGGAGACATTGAAGATTATATGCAGCAGATATACAAATACGACGGCTTCTGCGGCGGCTTTGTCTGGGAGTGGTGCGACCACGCCACCTATGAAGGGAAAGCAGAGGATGGACGGGAGATGTACCATTACGGCGGAGATGCAGGAGAGTATCCTCATGACGGAAACTTCTGCATGGACGGCCTGGTGTTCCCGGACCGGAGACCCCATGAGGGGCTGTATGAGTGGAAGAACTGTATCCGTCCGGTGCGCGCAGAGCTGATTGACCGGAAAAAAGGGATCGTTCGTCTGTACAATATGCTGGATTTCAGAAACCTGAACGGCTATGTCCGGCTTCAGTATGAGGTCAAAAAGGCGGGAGAACAGCTTTCTGAAGGTTCCATTGACGTTCTGGACATTGCGCCTCATGGCCGCATGGATATTCAGATCGACCTGCCCGGAAAGAAGGAGGAGGACTGTTTCCTGCTGCTCACTTATTATCAGGCCTCGAAGGATAAGCTGACCCAGATCGGCCACGTGATGGGCTTTGATCAGATCGCGCTCTCCGAGCCGAAGGATAAGGAGCTTCCCTTTGAAAAGCTTCCTGCGGCCGAAAAGGGCAGCGTGACGCTTACGGAAACTCCGTATGCGTTCTGTGTGGCAGGAGAAAATTTCCGTTACGAGTTCGGCAAAAAGGAAGGAAACTTCATCCGTATGGAAAAGAACGGGGAAGCCTGCATTACCGCTCCGGTAGAATGGAACGTCTGGCGGGCACCCACGGACAACGACAGGAACATCGTTCTGGAATGGCGGAGAGCGGGTTATGACAGGAGTACGGTGAAGGTATACCGTGCGGAAGCGAAGGTCCGTCAGAACGTGGCGTCCATCACCTGTGACTTTTCTATCGCTGCTCCGGTGATACAGCCCTTCCTGCGTCTGCATGCGGTATGGAGCATTAACGCGGAGGGACAGGTGAAGCTGGTTCTGGACGGAAAGCGCGATACGGTATTCCCGTTCCTTCCCAGATTCGGTCTGAAATTCTGCCTGCCTGCAGAGGCACCGGATGGCAGGAACGCAGAAGCGGGAGAGACGCCGGTGTCCTACTTCGGCTACGGGCCTCATGAAAGCTATATCGACAAACACAGAGCCAGCTATATGGACCTGTTCGCCACAACGGTGAGCGCACTGCATCAGGATTATATCCGCCCGCAGGAGAACGGGAGCCATTATAACTGTTCCTTTGTGCAGGTCGGAGGATTTACGGCGCTTGGCAGACGTCCCTTCTCCTTTAACGCTTCCGAATACACGCCGGAGGAGCTGACCGGGAAGGCGCATAACTACGAGCTGGAAAAGGCCGGATGCGTGGTGGTATGCACCGATTACAAGATGAGCGGTGTGGGCTCCAATTCGTGCGGCCCGGAGCTTCTTGAGCAATACCGGTTTGACGAAGAAGAATTCCAGTGGGAAATGCTGTATTCTTTTTGAGCCATGAATTGACAAAAAATTTATAGAAACAACGCAGTTTTCCGGCGGGTGCAGGGGCGGCAGCTCCGGCCCGCCGGATGGTTTAAACGCAGAAATCAGGAGGAAGAATGGGTATTAACTGGATGAATGAACTGATCTGGGTGGCACGGATCGCGGCGGCGACTCTGTGCGGGGCCTGTATCGGCTATGAGAGGGAAAATAACCTGAAAACGGCAGGAATCCGCACGCATTCCATTGTGGCTCTGACCTCCTGCCTGATGATGCTGGTGAGCAAGTATGGCTTTGCGGACGTTCTGAGCGCGAATGTGAATCTGGATCCCTCCCGTATTGCGGCGGGAATTGTGACTGCCATCGGCTTTCTCGGCGCGGGCGTGATTTTCACCAGAAAGCTGACAGTCAGCGGACTGACTACGTCTGCGGGGCTGTGGGCCACCGTAGGCATCGGTGTGGCGATGGGAGGCGGTATGTACATCATCGCCGTATTCGCCACGCTTCTGGTTCTCGGACTGCAGTTTTTCTTTCACAGAAGCGCCCGGCTGGTCAGGAACGCTTCTGTAGAAAAGCTGACCATGCGTGTCCATCAGGATACGGATGTGCATGCCATTCTGGCCGACTGCATCGAACTGTCCAGGGTGAGGGTGCAGGGCTTCAGTGCCGTAAAGCTTCCGGACGGACTTCTGGAGATCAAGGTGCTTCTGGTGCTTCCGGAGGTCTATGAGATCCAGAAGGTTCTTGCCGCGCTGAACAGAGCGGAAGAGATCGTAGCGGTGGAGGTTACGGCGGAAGGATAAAGAGGAATCATTTGATTTTAAAGCGGATGTGCGGGAAAAAAGATATCCTGTACGTCCGCTTTATTTTGGCGTTGATGTCATTTACAGATGCCGTTTGAGCATTTCAGTCCATCGCACCCGTCTATTTCCCCATCTCCCCATTCCATTCACTGTACATATTGAACAAGAATAAAATTTTATCGTAAATCAATAAAAACATATTGACTTTCAATGCACAACATGATATTTTGATTGCAGAGCATGAGATGCCGTCCGGAGACAGCGATCTGGATATATGCCGGAGCTGCCTGCGGGGAAACTCTGAAGGAAGAGAAAGGAAACGAGGCCATGAAAGAAAACACTCTGATTAAGGCTACCAAGCTGCTTTTGGATGTCATGTTTTTTGCGGGGATTGCGGTAATTGTGACCCTGCCGGTTTCTGTCAGAATCTACGGGTATATCAATTCCTGGTTTGCCCAGTATTATGTACAGCTCATCGTGCTGTTTGCAGTATCCGGTATTCTGGCGGAGCTGATTCTGTATGAGCTGCGGCGGATGTTCCGGACAGTTCTGGCGAACGACTGTTTTGTGGAAGCCAATGTGAAGAGCCTGAACAGGATGGGAACATACAGCTTTCTGATTGCGCTGGTGACGGCGGGAAGGATGGTTTTATATCTGACCCCGGCAGTCATGATCATTATTCTGGTTTTCGTAATAGCGGGGCTGTTCAGCAAGGTGCTCAGCCAGGTTTTTGACAGGGCGGTGGCCTATAAGCTGGAAAATGATCTGACCATATAGAATAAAAAACGTATCGAAATGGAGGTAGGCATGTCGATTGTGATCAATCTTGACGTGATGATGGCCAAAAGAAAAAAGGGGCTGACAGAACTTGCCGGAGAAGTGGATATCACGCTCGCCAATCTGTCAATCCTTAAAAATAACAAGGCGAAGGCCGTACGTCTGTCCACGCTGAACGCAATCTGTAAGGCGCTGGACTGCCAGCCCGGGGATATTCTGCAGTATGTGGAAGATGAAGAGGACGATGAGCAGTAGAGCTGTCCGGACGGCCTGAAAAAAGATGGCAAAAAGCTGAAAGTGGGGCAGAATGTGCAGTAAATGTATGGCATAATCTGTCTCCGGAAAGGATGGGCTTTATGGAAGAGAGAATGGAAAAGGAATCGGGCTGCGCGAGGGCGGCAGGGCAGAAAAGCGAAGCGGGAGGGAGCGCTCCTGCGAAGGTATCTGCCCAGGTGGATGAGCACCGAATTTTCATGAGGAAGAATTATGCTTTCTTCGGCGGAGCAAGCGCCCTGTATGCTCTTTTTTACGCGTTCTGCCTGTATCGGAACGCATCAGGGATCACCTGGCCTTTTTTCGTGGCAGGAACCCTTGTTTATTTTTACTCATGTACCAGAAGGTCAGGGGCTCCATGGAACGGAAGCGCTCCATGGAACAGAAATGTTCCATGGAAAAAAGACAGTATATTCTATCTGGTCAGTATCCTGCTTCTTGGCGTCAGCGTATTTCTGACGGACAACATCGCCATAAACAACGTTACCAAGGCAGGCATTTTCCTGCTTGTGGTCAGTATGATGCTGCATCAGTATCTGAACGATGAGCGTTGGAATCTGCCCAAGTATCTGCTTTCGCTGGGGCAGGGACTACTGGAGACAGTCGCTTCGCTGGGGTATCCGGTCAGTGACGGAAACGCATGGCTGAAGGAAAGGGAGAAAGACGGAAAAAACACGAAGAGCAGGTATGTGCTGCTTGGCATTGTGATTCTGTGCCCGCTGCTGGTCATCATTCTGGCGCTGCTTGCCAGTGCGGATCTGGTTTTCAGGGAGCTTTTCATTCATCTGTTTGACTATGTGGAGCCTATTGATATTTTTATGGTCGGCTTCATGCTGGTAACCATGTTTTTTGCCTCCTATAGCTTCATCGCCATGCTGAACCGGAGGGTGATCAGAGAGGAGTGTGCGGATAAGCGAAATCAGGAACCGGTGCTTGCGATTACCGTCACATCCGTGCTTGCTGTTGTTTATCTGATTTTCTGCGGCATACAGATCGTCTATCTGTTTCTGCGCAAATCAGGCCTTCCGGAAGGGCAGTCCTATGCCTCATACGCCAGACAGGGCTTCTTTCAGCTTCTTGCAGTCTGTGTGATTAACCTGGTGATCGTGCTGGTCTGCCTTTCCTTTTTCCGGGAAAGCAGAGTATTGAAGGGGATTCTTACGGTAATTTCCCTGTGTACCTATTGTATGATGGCCTCAAGCGCCTGGCGGATGCTTCTGTACATCGACGCCTACCGGCTGACCTTCCTTCGTATACTTGTTCTCTGGGCGCTCGCTGTGATTGCGGTGGTGTTTGTGGGGATTATGTGCAGCATTTTCCGGTCTGATTTTCCGCTGTTTCGGTATATTACCGCTGTTGTGACGGTTTTCTACATTGTTCTTGCCTTTGCGAAACCGGACTACTGGATTGCCCGGTATAACATGGAGTATGTGAACCGGGAGAGCGGCATGGAGCTTACGGCGGAACAGAGGGAGGAATTTTACGGGGATTTCCTGTATCTGTCGGAGCTCTCTGCGGATGCGGTTCCGGTGCTGGCCTCGGAGGAGAATTATGAATTTTTGTGCGGACAGACAGATTCCATGAAACGTTATTTTGACCGGATGGAAGCGAGGGCAGAGAAAGACGGAATCAGAACCTTTAATCTGTCCAGGTATCTGGCGGGAAGAGCGCTGGAGCAGGTGCGATAGCCGGATGCAGTGAATGTAATTGACAGAGAACGCCATCCTGCTGTATCCTGAAGAGGACGCAGAAAGTTCACAATCGGGGTTGAATGCCGCACTGGTGCGGCGAAAGGAGAGGAAGGCATGAAGAAAAAGAGGGTGGCGATTATCTGTGTGTTGGCTGCAGTTCTTCTGCTGGCCGGATGCGGCGGGGGTTTTGATGCTTCCGGTTATGTGCGGGGTGTGCTGAACAACATCTATCTGGGGGATTCCGCAGAATACACAAAAATGGTGGATATCACGGAAGAGGAAGCGGCAGAGGAATACGAGCAGGGGATTGAAGTGGAAGCGGATTTCTTCCTGCAGTATTATGGAATCGGCGAAGTCTCCGATGACGTGTACCAGCAGATCGTTGATATGTACAAAACGATTTACCAGCAGTCGAAGTTTGAGGTTCAGGAAGCGGTAAAGAACGGAGACGACTATAATGTGGAAGTGCTGATCAGTCCCATCGATGTGATTGTAAACAGCGAGGAGGATATCAGCGCGGCGGTGGATGAATTCGTTGCGGCGGCGGATCCTGCGGACTATCCGGATGATTTGTCGATTAATGACGCGCTTGCCCGGATTGTGGTGGATGTGATCAACGGGAACATGCCGGAGCTTGGCTGGCAGGATCAGAAATCCATTATCGTGAAGGTGGAAAAGGATGACGCGGGTTATTACGGACTCAGCAGCGATGCGATTTCTCAGCTGGATCAGGATATGATCGCATATTGAGATGCGGATAAGCCTGATATTGCCTGAAAAACGAAAAAATACATAAAAATATTTTATAAAACGAAACAGGACTGCCGATACACTCTGCAGTCCTGTTTTTACTCACAATTTATGATGTATTCTAACACAGCCGAAAAGAAAAGTCTAGTAATTTTTTGCTCCCCGGCTACAATGGATATAGAGTGAACTGAAAGAGAATGCTGCCTGGTCAGCACCGCATGGAGCGGCAGATTTGGGAACGGAGGTAAATATGGGTTCTGAAATGAAACAGAAGAATCCTGAGCGCAGTCCGGAGCGCCGGAGGGAAGAAGCACACTTGAAGGAAACGCTTGAAGTGGTTCGGGCAAACGTGGAAACCTACGGAGCGGAAGTGTTCCGAATGAAGGGAGACATCGACGAGATGCTGGAGCATTTTCATGACAACGATGTGGAAGTGCTCACCATTCTGAACAATACCATCACACTCCACGATCACATGAAGCGGGCGCTGGAGAGAAACGAGCGGGCGCTGAAAAAGCCCTATTTCGGCAGAATTATTTTTCAGGATTATGCGCTGAAAAAGCAGGAAACGCTCTATATCGGAAAGGGAGGCATTTCAAAGGATACTACCCATTGGGTTGTGGTGGACTGGAGAGCGCCCGTCGCCAACGCCTATTATGAGAACGGTCTGGGAAAATGCAGCTATCCGGTGCCCGGCGGCGGACGGGTGAAAATTGACCTGAAGGGAAAGCGGACCTATGAGATCGAGGAAGGAAAGCTCCTGGATTTTTATGATTCTGAGGTGGTGACCAACGACGATCTGCTGACGAAGTACCTTGCCAAAAACAAACAGGCGGTGCTGGGTGAGATCATAGCCACCATTCAGAAGGAGCAGAATGACATCATCCGCCGTTCTCCGTACCACAACATGATCGTGCAGGGCGTTGCCGGATCGGGAAAAACCACGGTGGCCATGCATCGGATCTCCTATATCCTCTATAACTATCAGGAACGGTTTAGGCCGGAGGATTTCTACATCGTGGGAAGCAACCGGATTCTGCTGGAATACATCACTGGCGTGCTCCCGGATCTGGATGTGTACGGCGTGAAGCAGATGACCATGGAGCAGCTTTTTGTCCGGCTTCTGTATGAGGACTGGGATGAAGAAAAGTACCGGATCCGTCCTGCGGACCAGGCGGACAGGGACGGCTGGGAACGTGGGACGAACGAGTGGTTTGCAGCGCTGGATGAGTACTGCCGCAGGCTGGAGTGGGAGACCATTCCCAGAGGAAGCATCTATCTGAATCCCAGGCAGTTTGTGGAAGGCTTTAAGGACGGAAAAACGGGCGTATTCGATGAGACGGGAGGAAAGCCGCCCGCGCCGGGGGAGGCTGTGGAGCTGATGAACCGGGATGCGGTGGAGCGCTATATCCGGCAGAATCCTTCGATTTCCGTGCAGAGCAAGATCAATATGCTCAACGAACGCCTGGAAAATAAGATCAGAGAGGAGTTTCTGGGCAAGGGCGTCAAATATACGGAAAAGGAAAGAAAAGCGATTCTGAAGGCTTACCGGGGAAGATACGGGAAAAAAGTGTGGAAGCGTTCCATTTATGATCTGTACCGGGAATTTCTGGAGCGGCAGAGAAAAAAAGGAGCGAGAGTGGAGATCCCGGACCGGGAATTTGACGTTTACGACCTGGCAGCGCTGGCCTATCTGTACAGACGGATCAAGGAGACGGAGGTAATCAGCGAGGCCCATCACGTGGTTATCGACGAGGCACAGGACTTTGGAATGATGGTTTATCAGGTGCTTCATTCGTGTATCCGGGAATGCACCTATACCATCATGGGAGACGTATCTCAGAACATCCACTTCGGCTACGGCCTGAATGACTGGGAGGAGCTGAAGAGCCTGGTGCTTTCCGGCGAACGGGATACCTTTGGCATTCTGAAAAAAAGCTACCGGAACACGGTAGAAATCTCGGAATTTGCCGCCCGCATCCTGGAGCATGGGAGCTTTACCCCTTATTCCGCAGAACCCATCATCCGCCACGGGGATCCGGTACAGGTGAGGAAGGCGGAAAACAGGAGCCGCCTGATTGAAAAATGTGCCGAAGTCTGTCGGGGATGGCAGAAAAAGGGGCTCGACACCATTGCCGTGATCTGCAGAAACCGCAGGGAAGCGGCAGAGACGGCAGAAGAGCTGAAAAGCCTGATTCCCCTGGCGGAGAGCGATCTGGAAAAGGCCGTTTTCGGAAGCGGCGTCATGGTGCTTCCTGTGGAATTTACCAAAGGACTGGAATTTGACGCGGTGTTGATTCTGGACCCCACCAGAGAGACGTACCCTTCCGACGATGGAAATGCAAAGCTCCTTTACGTGGCGGCTACCCGCGCCCTGCATGAGCTCTGCGTGCTGCATGAGGGTGATCTGACCGGACTCATTGCGGACCCGGTTCCGCAGAAGAAAAAAGGTGTGGTTTCCCAGATGGAAAAAACGACGGCCCTGCCGAAAGAAAAGCCCGCAGCCGCAGGCAGAACGGACGGCAGGCCAGGTGGTCAGGAGAAAAAGCGGATTTCCATCGTGCGAAATAATATTTCGCGAAATGATATTCCACAAAATCCTGTTCCGGATCGGAAACAGCCATCCCCGGTACGGCAGGAAAGACCGTCCGCCGCTTTGCGGACAAAATCGTCCGCTTCCCTTCGGCCTTTGGCGTCCACTTCAAACGTCACTGTGAGAAAGCCTTATGAGTCCTATGCGGAGGCGGAGAAACGGGGAGTGCGGGCAGAAAGAACCGGACAATCGGCCGGAGGAGGGTATTACGGAAACCGGTCAGACGGAAGCAGGCCATTCGGAAGCGATCCGGCGGACAGCCGTTCGGCCAGCGGCTTCCCTGCTTTCGGAGATATGCCCTCCGCGGATCATCTTCATCCAGCGGGACGGCCCCGGACAGACCTGGCAGTGCGCTGGAGCGCCATGAACCCGGATGGTCTGTATCTGCAGAGCCGATATGGCATTCTCCGCCTCTGTCCGGTGGGAAGCGCCATCGTGCGGGTGACATTCGTGAAGGGCTCGCAGATGCCGAAAGGCGTCTGTTCCGGCATCGCCGTGAACCGGATGGAAAAAAACTGGAAGCTGAGGGATATGAGGACAACAGTTGAATTTTCCGGAACGGAGCTGTGCCTGCAGGTGGATAAGGCCTCCGGGGCGGTCCGGTATCTGTCCGGAGAAAAAAAGCCGCTGCTTGCGGAGCGGAGCAGGGACTGCAGACTGATCGAGGACGGCGGCGCGCAGCCGCGCGCCTGGCTGTATCTGGACCGGGTGAAGGGCGAAAAGCTTTATGCGCCTGGCATGCAGGGAGAAAAGGGTATTTCCCTGAACGCCTCCGCCAGATACATTTCCCATGGCGGTGCAGAGCTTCCTCTGCTTTTATCGGAAAACGGCTACGGCATGCTCATCGCTTCCAGGAAACCGGTTATCAGCTGTGACATTCCCCTCTACGGCGCCTGCCTGTGCGCGGAGGGAGAGCAGATGCTGGACTTCTATTTCATTGCGGGAAAACAACAGCTCACCATCATGAACGCCTATGCGTATCTGTGCGGGCTGATCTGAACGCGAATGTCCGTTTTAGGCCCGACCGTATATTTTTCAGCCATCTTCGGGATAATAGACAAAAAGAGAATGCCGCCGCAGGCGGCAGGATGGAGGTGGCTTATAATGAATGAATCGGATACCATAAAGCTGCTCCGGGAATGTGACGCCGGGGCAAAGATGGCCGTGACGTCCATCGACGAGGTATTGGAAAAGGTCTCCGGACCCGGCCTGAAGCAGCTTCTTCAGGAAAGCAGGGAGCATCATGAGAAACTGGAAAATGAAATCCATTCCCTGCTGTGCAATTACGGCGCTCAGGAAAAGGAGCCTGCGGCCATGGCAAAGGGCATGTCATGGATCAAAACAAATATGAAAATGAGCATGGATGACAGCGACGCCACGGTGGCCGATCTGATCACGGACGGCTGCAATATGGGAACAAAATCCCTGAACCGGTATCTGAACCAGTTCAGGGGAGCGGACCATGCGTCGAGGGAACTCTGCGGACGGCTGATTTCCATTGAGGAGAAGTTGTGTCAGAAGATGAAGACATATCTGTAAATGTTCAGATTTCCGGTGCTTCCGTAAAACAGTGCATGTGCAGAGGCCCCAGCACCTTAAAGCCCTCCCCCAGAGCAAAATCCTTTCCCTCCGCCAGCTTCTGCCCCTGCATGGAGAAATAGATCCGGTACAGGCCCAGAAGCTCTTCGCTTAACTGCGTGCGATGCTCTGCCATGGCGGCAAATCTGGTCTCAAAGGTATCGGTCACATCGATCACAGTATTGGGTTTCTGAGTAAAGTAGAAGGCAATGGCGCCCGCCTGCCAGGGCGCGGTCCGCGTGCCACGGGGATAGCGGGACAGGCTGGAGGAAATAAAAGCCTGGGCCGCCGCCCGGCCGGTGACGATGTGATCGTTGTGGGCCTCATACTGTGCCCAGGGATCCGGACAGAAGATTACGTCCGGCTGCAGGGTTCGGATGGTCTCCGCAATCCTTCCGGCGAGGGAAGGGATGTCGGAAAGAGAGCCGTCCGGCAGATCATAGAAAAGAAAGTCAGAAACCCCAAGGACCTTTCCGGCGGCCATGGTTTCCTTCCGGCGTAGGGCGGCGATTTCCGAAAAGTCCAGCGTACCGGTGGAATCTCCCAGATCTCCGTTGGTAACTGTAAGATAAGTGATGGAGCAGCCTTTCGAGGTCAGAGAGGCCACGGTGCCGCCCATTCCGATTTCGATATCGTCGGGATGAGGCTGAATGCACAGGGCCTTTTTTGCATTTCTGATCTCCGGAGGCATAAAATAAGAGGATATATCCATATCAGTTTCCTTTCTCCGCCTGACGGCGGTCTGCAAGCTCCTTTTGGATCTCTTCGATCTGAGCGGGCTTTAAACGATACAGAAGCAGGGGCAGGATTGCCAGGAGGAAGCAGAGGGCAGGAACCACATAGACCATAGCCCCGAAGCCGGTGATTACGGCGGGGGTGGGGTCCATATTTTCCTCATAATGCATGGCGGTCATGGCAAAGCCGAGAAGCCCTTTGGAAATGGTGGAGCTCAGCTTGTTCAAAAACGTGTTCATGGAGAAAACGATGCCCTCTCCACGGAAACCGAGCCGGTATTCCGAATAATCGATGGCGTCCATTAACATGGAGGTACTGCTGATGGTGGTCATTCCCGTAAAGGCAAAGCTGACGCCCAGAAGGATCAGGCCGATAACGGGGCCGGCGTTCATGAGAAAGGGCAGGAAGCTGAAAATACCTCCGGCAATGCAGGCGATAATGAAGATTTTTTTCTTGTCAAAATGCCGGATCAGCATGGGAGAAACCGCCATTCCGGTGACCATACCCAGCACCAGACTTACACCGATATAGGTGACATAGCCGGAATCTCCCCACACATAAACGGCAAAATACATCTGGGAGACTTGCCGGAGGTTGTTCACCATGTCGATGATCAGAAGTGAAACCAGGAGGGCGATCAATGCTCCATTATCGAGGATGGTGTGGATGTTGCGGGAAAACGGGATGTCCTTCGGGGGAGGCTCAATCCGCTCCTTCAGAACGAAGCCGCTCAGGATCATCAGAGCCGCCCCGATGACAGCTACCACAACAGCGGCTGCAGTATAGGCCGTGGCACTTCGCTCTCCGCCAAAGACGTTTATCAGAGATACGCTTCCCACGGAAATGATCACGGTGCCGATGGTACCGCCGATTTTTCCGAGAGTGACCATGCTGTTTTTTTCATCCGGATTCGGAGAGGAAACAGAAGAAATGGCCCAGATGGGGACGTCATAGATCGTATAAGTGATGTCCCAGAGCACGTAGCAGATGGCGGCGACGGCAATGGTTCCTGCCAGAGAACCGCCGAAGCTCATAAAGCAGAAAATGGTGGACAGAGTGATGAAGATGGGACCTGCCAGAAGATAGGGGCGGAATTTCCCAATACGGGTTCGGGTCCGGTCTGCAATCATTCCCATCAGAATATCGTTGACGGCATCCCACAGGCTGGCCGCCACCATTATGACGGTCACACTTTCGGGCGGGATGCGCAGCAGGTCGGTGAAAAAGAACATGATGTACATGGTTACAAAGCTGTAGATCATATTCTGTCCCAGCAGGCTTCCCGTATAGGTCAGTTTTTCACGGCTGGAAATTTTTTTCATGAGAAAAGCTCCTTTCCTTTTTTTCGGAAGGCAGTCCGGCGGCGTCAAGGTTCCCGGTATCGGCCCGACATCACTGTTCCCGGTACTGTCCCGGCGTCATGCCGGTGTACTGCTTGAATCTGCGGCGGAATACGTGGGCATCCTCATAGCCTACCGCCAGAGTGATGTCTCCAATCAGCATATTGGTTTCCCGGAGAAGCTCCTTTGCCTTCTCCATTCGCAGGGTGGTCAGATAATCGGAGGGGCGGATATCAAGCTCATTCCGAAACTCCACGGACAGCGTCACAGCGCTCACCTGCAGATATTCCGCCAGCGCGTTCATGGTCAGGCCCGGATCTGAAAAATGATCCTGCATATAGGTAATGGCCTTCTGTACGATATCGGAATTCTGAATACCGATTCCCACCCGATTGTCTATCACCATACGACATGCGTCGCAGAGGAGTTCATAAAAATCCTGAATGTTCAGGCACTGGGAGAGGGTGAATACGTTGTAAAAATCATTGAATTCCGTTTTATCCCCTTTCCACTCTGCGAGAAGCGTGTGCATGAGATCATTGTACAGGATGCGGAAGGCGTACAGCGAGGCCTTTTCTCCGTTCAGCCTGTCACAGATGTCTTTTACGGCGGTTTCTGCCGCCTCACGGTCTCCGTTCCGGATGGCGGTTTTGAGACGGTTCAGGTAATTTTCTTCAATCAGGCTGGCGTAATCCTTCTGGGCTGCGTCGGAAAAGCGGATGATTTTGCTGTTGTCCAGAAGCAGATGGTTGTCAAAGGCCGTATTGGCTTCCAGGTAAGCGCGGGAGCTTTCTTCAAAGGAGCGGTGGTAATCGCTGACTGCCATGATATAGTCCGCGCAATATTCCTTGCCGATGGCGAGAAGGCGGTCCAGAAGGCCTTCGATTTCTTCCTTCCTGTCGGCAAACAGCAGGAACAGATTCTGGTTATTGCCGATCAGGTGGATGCCGAAGCCATCTGTCCTGCTTTCGCCCGCGATGGCCTCCAGCATAGTAGAATATGCCCTGTTTTCGTTGCTGAGTTCGCGGCTCTTGGTCAGAGCGACAAGGTAGAGTTTGTAATTAATGTTCAGGCCGCATTCCTGAGCGGCGGCAATGGCTTCCTGACGGGAGGAATAGCTGCCGCGGACAAAATCACTGATGAAACGGGTTTTTTTCATGGAGAGGGCTTCCTTTTCCGTATCCCGGTAGCTGGTCACCAGAAGCTGGATTCCATTTTCAATGCTGTCCAGATCGTAATGGGCTTCCTCGTTCAGAAGCAGATTCATCCGGCGAATCCGGCGCATGATGCTGCCGGCGGCAAGTGTGACGGCAAAGGTTGCGGGAATGGCACAGATCAGTACGATCAGGGTGATTCCCCACTGCTCAGCCATGATCTTATCATGAAAGACGGACATGGGCTGCAGGCTTCCGTAGAGGATTCCGCTGTCTCCGGTCTGGACACTCAGCAGATACCGGCGGCCATCCAGACGTATTCTTTCAGAGCCATCTGAACGCTCTGAAAGCAGGGCGCACAGTTCTTCCTCCGGAAGTGTGCCCGCATCATCCCCGCGGGAGACGATCAGAGAACCGTTGTAGTAGAGAAAGTCGGTTCGATGCTCTTCCTTATTTTCTGATGGCTGCGTCAGCAGACGGTCATAGTAGGAGCCTGGGACAATAAAAATCAGGGTTTCCTCCAGCTTGGGAGAAACATCCAGAAGATAGATGATCTTTTTTCGGTCGGCCATATAGCCGTTGATCCATGCACCATCCACATTCTGTTCTGGAAGAATGTAAAACTGTGGTTTAGCCTGTGTCAGCAGAGAATGGAAATCTTTTGCCGAAAGGGTCTCGGGAACGCAGGCGTTTTCCAGAAAGCTGTGCAGGCTGATGGAAGTGGAGAAACTGTACAGGTAGTCATCTTCATGATACCAGTAGAGAAGCAGACTGAAAAACTGGCTCACGGTAGTATATCTTCTGATTTGTTCTTCCAGGCGGATTGCCTTCTCAGGCTGTTCTTCCAGACGAAATCGGGTAACGTCATCAGAAAGTCCAATCTGTGTAGCGATATCCTCCAGAATCTGAATATCATTTTCATGCCGGCTGACGATAGTGGAGAGACGTTCTTCGTTCCCTGACTCAAAATCAGAATAAACAGTAGTATAGTAATAACGGAAAAGATAACCGCCCAGGACCGCGATGACAAGGATGATGATCAGAAAGAAAACGAGAATGTATATGAAAACATTTTGGGAATTCAGTTCTTTTTTCAGCTTGTTCATGTGAATTTTCTCCTGAGACGGTTTTCTTCTATTTTACCTTGTGCGGAAACGAAAGACAAGTATGGCCCTGCCCTTTTTGGACACGGCCATACTCTCTTATGTTGTGGCCACGGATGTGGCTTCAATTCTAATTAGATTCGATTCTGCGGGAATTACTCAATCTCCATGGAATCAATGGCATCCTGGTACATCTGCACGTATTCCGCTACGCCCATTCCATCGAACAGAGATACAAAGCTGTTCCAGCTTTCATCTGTTACGCCATTGGATACGAAATTGGCGATATTTTCTACAACCGCATTTTTGATGTCGGTCTCAGTCAGTGTGATGCTCTGCAGCTGTTCAGAAGTCAGAGGGGCCATATCCAGATAGTCATTGGAGTATTTCTGAATGATTCCGGCCTCGTCGGACTGCAGGCAGTACTCTGTTTTTTCAGTACGCTGCTCCGGCATATTGAAGGTTTCAGAGATATATTTTCCAGGTGCCCAGAACATGGTGTTGCAGTCCAGGTAATTGCGTACATCGACAGTTCCATCGTTGATGGAGTCAATCTTTCCGTTTTCATTATAGGTCCAGCCGGTTCCGTCTGTTGCGTCCTGTTCTCCATAATACAGAGAAAACATCATTTCTGTTTCCAGCATGGCATCCAGCCATCTCATGGTAGCTTCTACGTTTTCGTTGGTAGCTGTAATAAAGGCTCCGGGTCTTGCAACTTCCAGATATCTGTAGCAGCTTGTGGTTTCAGCGTCAGGCATCCAGAAAACTGCGTCTTTGGCTACGCCTTCATCCCAACCCATGGCAACGAGTCTCCATGCGGGGAAGAAACCGACATTTCCGCCTGCCAGTTTGGTCTCTATGGTATTGAGATCCTGAGAAAGAACCTCTGCATCTACGAGACCTTCCGTATAACACATATTCAGCCATTCCATACATTCACGGAAGCCATCCTGCGTTGCGGCAAACTGTACCTGCTTATTGTCATCAATATAGATCCATTTATCGGGATCACAGGGAATGCCGAAGAGAGGAAGGATATAGCGGACGCTGTAGAAGCCTGTATCCAGTCCCATTTCCAGCGGAACTTCATCTGCCTCACCATTTCCGTTGGGATCTCCGGTCTTGAAAGCGCGCAGTACTTCGGTCAGGGATTCCACGTCAGTGGGGGTCTCCAGACTGAGCGCGTCCAGCCAGGTCTGATTGATAAAGTAATGCTGGTTGGTGTTTATATTCTGGCCTACCAGATAGCCTACCGAATAGGTCTGTCCGTCGGAAGCGACCAGGCTGACAGTGGGATCAGACTCCTCTGCGTCCCGGCGGGATGTGTAGTTCGGCATATACTCTTCGATCAGGTCGTCGAGCGGAATCAGAAGCTGCTGGGTTACGCCATATTCTTCATCATCTACGGTGCCATTCGGTGCGATAATCACATCCGGATATTCGCCGGATGCAAACATCAGATTCAGCTTAGTTTCCCAGTCTGCGCCCTTGATGACTTCCCATTCGGTCTTGATTCCGGTCAGTTCATCCAGCCTCTGGACAGCGGGCATTTCCTCCGGAGCGATCATGGTATCAGTGTCCCGGATTGCCAGCATCACCTTGAGAGTGATTTCCTCATTCACAATCGGATACCCCTCTGCGTTAAAGTTTGCAGAAGCCTCTCCCGATGCCTCTGAACCCGCCGCGCCTTCGGAAGCTGCGGATTCCCCTGTGCCTGCGGAGGAACCGCATCCGACAAGAGATGTGATCGCCATGGCTGCTGCCAGCAACATTGCAACTGCTTTCTTTTTCATAGAAAAACCTCCTTCATTTATCTGCAACACATTGTGTTGGTTCCTTTTTTGGCATATTGTGAGACACATTCCAAAACAGGCATCAGCCCTTAAGAGAGCCGATCATAACGCCCTTTTCAAAGTACTTCTGAAGCAGCGCATACAGAAGCACGACGGGACCGGTCGCCACTACAATAATACAGTATTTGGACACATTTGCAATCCGCATGGCTTCCTGCATATTCGCGGCGCTGTCTGCCATGGTCATCATGTAGTCGCCGGTCATATCCACCTGCAGGGTGGCCAGAATCTCTCTCAGAACAGTCTGCAGAGGGAGCAGGGCACGGTCTCTTAAGTAGACCAGTCCGGTGAAGTAATCGTTCCATTTTGCAACGCCATAATATACGGCAAGAACAGCAATAATCGTTTTGCTTAATGGAAGAACCACTTTGGTAAAATACTGGAAATGGGATGCTCCGTCCAGCATGGCAGCTTCATACAGTTCCTCAGGTATGTTGCTCTGGATGTAGGTTCTTGCAACCATCAGATTCCATACGCTTACACAGCCCATCAGAATCATGAGCGCTCTGGTATTGTACAGGCCGATATCCCGCATCACCAGGAAGGTGGGAATCAGACCGCCGTTAAAAAACATGGTGATGACAAAATAAAGATTGATGGCGCTCTTTCCGGGAAAGACCTTTCGGGAAAGCGCATAGGCGGCTGCCAGTGTAACCACGATACTGATGCAGATGCTCACTGCCGTGTAGAAAATGGAGTTTGCATAGGAGGACCATAACTCTGCATAACCGAGAACCGCTTCATACCCGATCAGGGAAAAGTCCACCGGATGCCAGATAACCTCTCCGCGTACGATTGCATCCGGGTCGGAAACGGAAGCGATGCACACCAGATACAGAGGGTACAGGATGATGAACATGATCACAATCCAGAAAATGGAGTTAAACAGGTAGAAAATGCGATTGCTTAAGCTCAGCTTCTTTTTTTTCTTTTTCATTATCTGAATCCTCCTTTCCTTAGAATAATCCTGTATCCGTGGTCTTTTTCGCAATCTTGTTCACGGTAATAATCAGGATGAAGTTGATGATGTTAACAAACAGACCAATGGCGGCTGTATAGGAAAACTGTCCGCTTCCCAGACCTACGTTATAAACATAGACACCGATAATGTCGGAAGTGGGAATGTTTCCGGGTGTCTGCATGACCAGGGCTTTATCCGTGTTGCTGCTCAGCAGCTTTCCGCAGTCCAGAATGAATACCATCACTGCGGTTGGAACCAGGCTCGGCAGATCTATGTAACGGATCTTCTGCCAGATGCTTGCTCCATCGATCTCTGCCGCCTCATACAGGGACGGGTCCACACCGGACAGGGTAGCGATGTAAAGGATGGTGCCATAGCCCGCCGACTGCCAGATGCCGGAAAGAATGTATAAGGTACGGAACGCTCCCGCGTCGGACATATAATCAATCGCCGTCATCCCGAGGGAGGTGCGGATCAGGTTTACGATACCGCTGGTGGGGGAGAGGAAGATATACAGCATACCTGCCAGTACCACCGTTGAAATAAAGTAGGGAACGTAAATGCTGGTCTGAATGAAACGCTTTTTACGGTCGCTTCGGATCTGATTCAGCAGGATTGCCAGAATCAGAGGAACCGGAAAGCTCCACAGCAGGTTGTATACATTCAGAAGCAGGGTGTTGACCAGTAGCCTCTGAAAATAGTAGGCATTGAAGAAATCCTTAAAATGCTTCAGCCCTACCCAGGCGCTTCCCGCGATGCCGTTTACCGCCTTATAATCCTTAAAGGCGATCTGGATGCCATAGAGTGGCATGTAATTAAATACGAAGAAATAAATGATTGCCGGAAGAACCAGAACATATAACTGCCAGTGATTTTTCATGGCTGTTTTCCAGTTGATCTTTTTTTTGCCTCCGACAGCGACAGCGTTTCGCTTTGCCGGTTTTACCATAAACCTCTCTCCTCTCTTATTATTATTCTGAAATCGCTCGACCTGTTGTCCGTCCGGATTTTTTCAAAGCCCGTCATTTTGCCTGAAGGATTGTGGCCGGGCAGCAAATCTGTTGTTTGATTTGACTATACGATGGATTCCGTTATTTTGTAAGTCAATAAAAATTTTGTCCCCCTGATTTTCGTGCAAAAAGAGGCATGGGATATGATGGTACAGGTTTTGGTCTGAAAATAGTGTGAAAATATCACAGTTTTAAAAAGCGATAATTACGCATTTTGTACAAGGGAACAAAATTTTGTACCCTGGCAAAAAGAAAAATCTCGTCGGAACAGGCAGGATCTCTTGGGAAAAGGGAAAAGATATGATACAATTTGGGGAAGGCAGAAAAGCAGATGGAAGTCTGCGACCCGACAAAGGAGGCACCCCATGCAAGGATTCACACCTGAACAGTTTATCTCATTTCTTGGCCGCGTGGAGAAACTGAAGTCCGTTCCCCGCCACTGCGTCACCTCGGACGGTGTGGTGGAAAACGTGGCTGCCCACAGCTGGCGGACAGCGCTTATGGCATATCTGTTGAAGGACGAGCTTATGGATGTGGACATCGATAAGGTCATCCGTATGTGTCTGATTCACGATCTCGGGGAAGCGGTGACAGGAGATATTCCCACCTTTGAAAAGACGCAGGAGCATGAGCAGACGGAAAAAGAAGCCATGGACGGCCTTCTCCGGGAACTTCCGGAGGCGCTGTATCAGGAGTTTACCGCCCTCCTTGCGGAGATGGAGGCGCTCCAGACCCGGGAAGCGAGGGTTTACAAGGCGCTGGATAAGCTGGAGGCGGTGATTCAGCATAACGAGAGCGACATTTCCACCTGGCTGCCGCTGGAATATGAGCTGCAGAAAACCTATGCCGCGAAAAACGTGATCGGCTTTCCCTTTCTGGAAAAGCTGCAGGAGCAGGCGGTGAAGGATACGGATGAGAAGATTCGGGAGAAAGAAGGGAACAGGTGATCATCGGATTTATTGGCGTTCATCGAACAGGGAGAGAGCCATGTTGTAGAATTTAAGAAATCTACTACGGACATTACAAAGGATGTTTATGAAAGCGTGTGCGCTTTTTCCAATCGGGATGGAGGACATATTTTTCTGGGCGTGAAGGATAATGGAAAAGTTCTTGGAATCCAGCCGGATCATATTGACCGAATGAAAAAGGACTTTGTTACAGCGATTAATAATGAAAATAAAATGTATCCTCCGCTGTATCTGAGACCGATTGAATATGAATATGACGGGAAACTTATTCTCTATATTCGAGTTCCGGCGTCTCAAAACGTTTGTCGTTGCAGTGGAAGAATTTTTGACAGAAATCATGAAGCTGACATTGATATTACAAACCATTCAGATGAAGTGTTTCGTCTGTATGCTCGAAAGAACAGTTCCTATTTTGTGAATAAGGTTACCCGGTTTGATATGAATTCGCTCCGCTCCGATTTAATGGAACGGGCGAGAGATATGGCTCGTATGCGGTCCGGGAGCCATCCATGGTGTTCCATGGGAGATGAGGAAATGCTTCGCAGTGCGGGACTGATTCTGACAGATGAGCAGACACAGCAGGAAGGGATTACGCTGGCCGCTATCCTGCTTTTCGGAAAAGACAATACAATCATGTCTGTCCTTCCCCAGCATAAAACGGATGCCATATTTCGGGTATTTAATGTTGACCGCTATGATGACAGGGATGTCATTATAACGAATCTGTTGGAAAGTTACGACCGTCTGATCGCTTTTGGAGAAAGACATCTGAATAATCTGTTTACAATGGAAGGAATGATCAGTGTAAGTGCAAGAGATAAAATTCTGCGTGAGATCATATCGAATCTTCTGGTTCACAGAGATTTCTCAAGCGGATATGTCGCAAAATTTGTGATTGAAAAGGCACGGATTTATACGGAAAACGCAAATCTTTCACACGGACATGGCGTACTTGAACTCGCTTCCTTTGAACCATTTCAGAAGAATCCGCCCATTTCGAAGATTTTTCGGGAAATCGGACTAGCCGATGAGCTTGGATCCGGAATGAGAAACACGTATAAATATACCAGATTATATTCGGGAAGTGAACCTGAGTTTGTGGAAGGCGATATATTTCGAACGATTGTCCCGCTGAAGGGGGCAGCAACGGCAACTGTTGGCCCTGCGCCGTCTGAAACTGGAAAAGAAGATCCTGATGAGGTCAGTGCCGAAGCTGGTGATGAAGTTAGTGATGAAGCTGGTGATGAAGCTGGTGCCGAAGTTGAGTGTAAAATTCATTTAGATGCCGACCGTATTCAGTCTCTTCTGGAATTCTGCTCAGCTCCCCGTACGAGGGTGGAAATGCAGAAACACTGCAATATTAAAAGTGAAAGATATTTTCGAGAGAAAATTCTTCTGCCCATGCTGTCAGCCGGACTCATCGATAAAACGATTCCTGACAAGCCCAGAAGTCCGAAACAAAAATACATGCGAAGATAATATTGCTCTAAAGATTTAGAAAGAGGAACACCAATGACAAAAAAGGAAAAAAGAGACCACATTCTCGCCCGGCTTGACGAGTTGTACGGAACCGAGAAGGAAGGCTTCTATCATAATGCGGACTGGCAGCTTCTGGTGGCGATCATGCTGAGCGCCCAGAGCACGGATAAGCAGGTGGATGAGGCGCTTCCGGGGCTGTTCGGGAGATTTCATACGGCGCAGGATGTGGCGGAGGCGGATATCGAAGAGATCGAAAGCTATATCCGTTCCGTCGGCCTGTATAAGAACAAGGCAAGAAACATGAAAAAATGCTGTGAGCAGATCTGGAAGGAATATGGAGGAAAGGTGCCGGATACGCTGGACGAGGTGCTGAAGCTGGCGGGCGTGGGAAGAAAGACGGGAACGCTCTTCCTGGCGGATGCCTACGGGACGCCCGGCGTAACGGTGGATACCCATGTGTTCCGCATCTCCCACCGGTTGGGCTGGGCGAAGGGAAAGAATCCGGTGGAAACGGAAGCGGAGCTGATGAAGGTGCTTCCGGTGGATCACTGGAACCGGATTAATTTCCAGCTGATCTATCTGGGCCGTTCCATCTGCACCGCCCGTCGTGCCAAATGTGAGGAATGTCCGCTTGCGGAGTGGTGTGAAAAGAAGCTGTAAAAAAAGCAGGCAGGGGCCGCAGCGTCTGTCCGGAAAGGGACAGTGCCAAAGCCGCTGCCTGTTTATTCTTTGCCGGTCGTCGGTTCCCTGCTGCCATCGGTCTGCGAAGCCGTCAGCTCGGAGAGAATCTCCCGCACGTCGTCGCCCATCCGGATGAGAACGGCAGGCGCGGGATTGTCGATGCCATGCACCAGGCCGTTCCGGAAATTTCGCAGATTCTGAAGCTTTTCCAGGCTGTCTTTGCGGAGCAGCTTCATGCGTTTGATGCTGTTGAGATTGAAGGTACCGCAGGCTTTGGGATTGTTCTGACGGGTCAGTTTCATCAGAACGGTTTCCAGGCTGATCCAGGGCCTCAGGAAATATTCAGCGGCTTCCCGACGCTGGGAATCGGCTTTCTGGAAGGAATTGGCGGATCGTTCCGAAGCAGCACGAAGCTCGCGGTAAAGCTCGTAGCGTTTTTCGCTGCCGCAGATGATCTGATCGATGAGCTGCTGGGAAATGGTCCGACTGTCGTCCACCAGCCTGGTGGATTTCAGGATCGGATCCAGCTCCTTTGCGCTGTCCAGCTTCAGGCGGTTCATCAGGCGCAGAAGCTGTTCCACATTGCCCATCTTCGGCTCGATGTCGAAGCGCTTATAGCGGGTGCTGAGGTAATCGTAAAGGTAGGCGGCCAGATCGTACTGGCTGCCGAAGGCCGCATTTTTGCTCTGCAGACGGGCATTGCCGGCGGCCTGCAGGCGCTCCAGGGCGATTTCTCCGGCCAGAACCAGGCCGTTAAGCTCATCCAGAATGGCCAGCTCCTCATCGGAGAGAGTGCCCTGCATGGGCTTGTAGACCAGATCATGCTCCACCTCGGACCAGGCGTGCATCAGGACGGAGGCCACCTGGATCTCCAGACGCACGGAGACGTACTTGAGCTGTTTTTTCTCCAGAAGCTCCTCCTTCATGGAGGCCCGGTAATGGGTGGCCCAGTAGCCGGAAAAGCGCTTGTTATAGGAAGGCTGTTTGGACTGGCCGGGAAATTTTTTCGTTTCCGATACCGTAAAAAGGTTGTTGATCACCTGATCTGCTTTGGCCCGGTCGCCGGGGAAGTAAAGGGAGACGCGCACGCCGGACAGATCCGCGATATCCGCATAGATCTCGTTCATGCTCCGGTAGGGCTGTTCCCTCTTTTCATTCCGCTGGGTCACCTTGTTTTTCAGCCGGACGGGGCTTTTGGCCCGAGAGGTTACGATGGCGCGGATACCGGAGGAGTGCAGGGCGTCCCGCAGCATATCCTCGGCTATGTGTCCGGCCGTCTCGAAAAAACTGATTTTCTTTTTGTAATTTTCAATAAACTGACTGATGAGATCCATCCGGGCTCTCACCTCCTTCCTTTTGCTATGAGAAAACGCGGATTTTGTGGTGCGGGAGGGTTAAAATACCCTCGTCGTCCATTTGGTGCAGTCCCAGACCGCGTCCACAATATCCTGGTAAAATTCCGGTTCGTGGCAGACCATCAGAATACTGCCTTTATAGGCGGACAGGGCCCGTTTCAGCTCTGCCTTGGCGTCCGCATCCAGATGGTTGGTGGGCTCATCCAGCAGAAGCACGTTGGTAGGGCGGTTGATCAGCTTGCAGAGCCGCACCTTCGCCTGTTCACCGCCGCTCAGCACCCGGACCAGGCTTTCGATGTGTTTGGTGGTCAGGCCGCATTTTGCCAGAGCGGAGCGCACCTCATACTGGGTGTAGGAGGGAAAGGTGTTCCAGATTTCCTGGATACAGGTGGTATTGTCATCCGCCTCCATTTCCTGCTCAAAGTATCCGATGCTCAGATAATCCCCCTGTTCCACGCTGCCGGAAAGAGGCGGAATCAGGCCCAGAATGCTTTTTAACAGGGTGGTCTTTCCGATGCCGTTGGCGCCGGTGAGAACGATTTTCTGTCCCCGTTCCATGGAAAGGTTCAGGGGAGAGGACAGGGGCTCCTCGTAGCCGATGACCAGCTCTTTTGTGGTGAAAATGAAGCGGCCCGGCGCCCGGTCCTCCTTAAAGTGAAATTCCGGCTTCGGCTTCTCGGCAGCCAGCTCGATCACGTCCATTTTATCCAGCTTTTTCTGGCGGGACATGGCCATGTTCCGGGTGGAGACGCGGGCCTTGTTGCGGGCGACGAAGTCCTTCAGATCCGCGATTTCCTTCTGCTGTCTGTTGTAGGCGGCCTCCAGCTGGGCCTTCTTCGCGGCATAAACCTCTGTGAACTTATCATAGTTTCCCACATAGCGGGTGAGTGTCCGGTTATCCATGTGATAGATCAGATTGACCACGCTGTTGAGAAACGGAATGTCATGGGAAATCAGGACGAAGGCGTTTTCATAATCCAAAAGGTAACGCTTCAGCCATTCGATGTGCGCCTCGTCCAGATAGTTGGTGGGCTCATCCAGCAGAAGAATGTCCGGCTTTTCCAGAAGAAGCTTTCCCAGAAGGACTCGGGTGCGCTGGCCGCCGGAAAGCTGGGATACATCCTGATCCAGTCCCACATCCGTGAGCCCTAACGCCCGGCCCACCTCTTCCACCTTGCTGTCGATGAGATAGAAGTCGTGCGCGGTCAGAAGCTCCTGGATGGTGCCCAGTTCTTCCATGTATTGTTCCAGCTCCTCTTCGGAGGCATCCCCCATTTTTTCACAAATCTCGTTCATCCGCGCTTCCAGGTCGAACAGGAAGGAAAAGGCGGATGCCAGGGTTTCCCGGATGGTGGTTCCCTTTTCCAGAACGGTGTGCTGATCCAGATAGCCCGCCCGCACGTTTTTGGCCCATTCAATCTTCCCTTCGTCGGGAATGAGCTTTCCGGTGATGATATTCATAAAGGTGGATTTGCCTTCCCCGTTGGCCCCTACAAGTCCGATGTGCTCCCCCTTCAGAAGACGGAAGGACACGTCCTCAAAAATGGCCCGGTCGCCGAAGCCATGGGTCAGATGCTCTACGTTCAGTATACTCATATGAAGAAACTCCTGTGTATATTTGGTATATTTGTTCCTGCGGTTCCTTTGCCTTCCGAAAAAAGGCGCGTTCACGCAAGTATAGCACAGGAAATTTATTTTTACCAGAGCAGAAAGAGAAGAATAAAGGGGAAAACGGACGTTGCAATTCGCAGACAGGTATGAAAAGATAGAGATAGGAATTTGGAATGGAGGGTTAATGTGAAAAATAAGCCCGATGGCTTATTTTTCACATGGCAATTTGTGCCGGAGCGTCACAAATTGCTTTGATGGCAGAAGAGAAATCGCATTCGCGATTTCTCTTCGCCCCGTCGCTTACGCTCCGGAATGAGGATTATGATGAGACTTTCGTTTTCAACGCTGGGATGTCCGGAATGGAGTTTTGAGCAGATCATAAAAAATGCACATGAGATGGGATATGAAGCGGTAGAGCTGCGCGGCGTGGGAAATCAGCTTCGCATGGAAGAGCTGGAATGCATGCGGCCGGAAAACCGCAGCGCGCTTAAATGCCTGCTGGAGAAAAATCAGATAAAGCTGTGCGGGGCAGGCACGTCGGTGCAGTTTCATGATGCAGAAAAGTACGAGGAGGCGCTGGAGGAAGGGCGTCTGGCGCTGCATCTGTGCACCGAATTGGGAATCCCGTTCATACGGGTATTCGGCAACACGTTTCCGGAAGGAGAACCGAAGGAAGCCGTAATGCACCGCGTGGAGGAAGGTATCGCCTCGTTGTGCGATTACGCTTCTTCTCTGCGGCCTTCCGATCCGGTTCAGGTGCTTCTGGAAATCCACGGGGATTTCAATTCCCTGCCGGTTCTGAACCAGCTGTGCGAGGCGTTAGAAAACGAGCCGGGATTCGGCCTGATCTGGGATGTATATCACAGCTGGCTCTGGCATGGAGAAAATTTTCTTCCTTTTTATGAGGCCCTGCGCTCCCGCATCCGCCATGTGCACCTGAAGGACTGTGTGCTGGTGGATGGAAAGCCGAAGCTGTGCCTTCCGGGAGAGGGCGTGCTGCCGCTGAAGGAGATGATAAAACAGCTGCAGGCGGATGGGTATACGGGCTTGTATTCCTTTGAATGGGAAAAGCGCTGGCACCCGGAGCTTCCGGAGCCGGAGCGCGCGCTGCCCTGGTATGTGGATTTTATGGGCGCTCTGGAGGAGAAAACTTTTCCCATTTCCGGAAAAAGGCAAAGCAGATCAGTGCGCCTGCGAGAGCGATGACAATCCACACGCTGATGACGGCGATCCAGCCGAACAGATCGGAAATCATTCCGAAGAGCCAGGCGGAAAGCGCGCTTCCCACGTAGGTGGAGGCGTTCAGGATGCCGGAAACCGTCGCCACCTTTCCGAAGCGGGAAAAATGGGCGGGCAGACGGCTGATGAGAAACAGGTTGATGCCGTACATACAGCCGGCGGTCAGGGTCATCAGAACCACGCTGGGAACAGGGCCGTGCTGATACAGAAATACCAGCAGGGCGGAGCAGGCTGCCGACGCGCCGAAAAGCAGGGCGGAGGCGGTAAACTCATTGCGGAGGCGTTCCAGCAGGGCGGAGGCCAGGTAGATGCTCAGAATGCTGAACACCGGAAGAACCGCCGCCGTCAGGATGGATACCGAATTGCTCAGGCCGAAGGTTTCCGAAATGTATACAGGCATCCAGGTGGTGATCCCGTCCCGGAGAATGCCGTGCAGAACGATGGCGAGCATTGCGGGCAGGAGGGCGGCCTGGAAGAGCAGCGTGGTCAGACGCACGGAGGACTGCTCTGAGGATTCCACATGGATGGCATGGATTGCGTTCTGTCCGTCGGCCTGCAGCCGTCCGATTCCCGTAAACCAGACAAGAGCGGTGAGCACTCCCACAAAGGCGGGGAACAGAAAGGCGGCTCTCCAGCTGGCGAAGCGGATGCACAGAGGAACGAACAGATAAACGAAGATCGTTCCTGCGGAGGACGCCATGGAAACCTGCACGCAGCATTTCTGATATTGCTTTTCATCCAGCGTTTCGGCCATGATCCGGACGAGGGGAGGCCAGAGCATGGACTGGAACAGGCCGTTCAGACACCAGACCGGAATGATAAGCCGGATATCGGGAAACAGGCCGACCAGAAGATTGCAGGCGCAGGTTGCGGCCAGTCCCGTTGCGATCATTTTTCTGGGAGAAAACCGGTCCCCCAGAAAACCGCAGAGGAGCTGGCCGACCCCGTAGGTCAGAAAGCTTCCGGTCACCGGCAGGCTTACGATGCTCTTGGTCAGGGAAAGGGAATCCTGAATCTCCGCGAGACAGGCGGCATAATTCATACGCGTCAGATAACTCATAAAATAAACCAGACAGCAGAGGAAGCAGAAAGCGTTCCTCTGCCGTCCGGTGGTAAGTGCACCGTTCATGACAGCCTCCATATTGAAGTGTTTTATATCAGGCTTTTTCCTTCCCATTCAGGAGCGCTTGCGGCTCCGATCAGCTTCGTGATGGTGGGAGCGATGTCCGTGATACAGGGCGTGTGATCCATGGGACCGGGAGTGAAGTCCGGACCGATACAGATGAGGGGGATTTTCATGTCGCTTTCCTCTCTGGTGCCGTGGATGCGTTCGTGGCCGCCGTGGTCCGCTGTGAAGATGATGGTATAATCATCCTTGAAACGATCCACCAGCATTTCCACCTCTTCCATGGACTGTCTGCAAGCTTCCAGATATTTTTCTCCCATCCAGCCGAAATCGTGGCCGGCGTTGTCCGTGAGTCCGAGATAGACAAAAGCGAAATCCGGCGATTCTTTTTCCAGATAAACAGCTGCATTTTCCGTGAGCATCCGATCGGCCTTCTGGTATGTAAAGCCGTCGCCGGAGACAAAAAAGCCGTAGGAAAGGCTGGAAGGACGGCTTAAATCCCGAAGCTCCTCCCAGTCATAGAAGAATGCGCTGGTCTTTCCCGCTGCCTTGAGCTGTTCGCACAGGCCGTTTACAGGCCGTACCTGAGGAACATAGGTATTGGTCAGAATACCATGTCTGTCCGGAGAAACGCCGTGGAAAAGCGACATATGGCAGGGCAGGGTGACGGAGGGCCAGACCGTCAGCGTGTCCAGGCAGTAGCTGCCAAGCGTGAGCATCCGGTCAGCGAAGGGATGGCCGCAGGCGGCCAGTGAGTCCGGGCGGAAGCCATCCGCCAGAATCAGGAGAACTTTACGATTCATGATTTTGTCCTTTCTTCCCGAAAAACGGGATCCGCTCATTTGGGAACAGAGCCGTCCTTTTTTGAGCGGCGCCGCCTGTTTGGCGACGGCAGAATTTAATTTATGATATCGAGGGAAGCCTTTTTCCAGGCGTCCCGGATTTCCTCAGGCAGACCGTTATCGGTCAGATAAAGAAAACGGGGGCTGAGATCACAGACCTTCAGCGCCGCGCAGGTTTCAAACTTGGAACTGTCTGCAAGGACGATGACCTGATCCGCGCTTGCAATCAGCGCCCGCTGTACCTCAGCCAGTTCTTTGACATGCTCGCTCAGGCCGAAGTTCAGAGAAAGCGCTGATGGAGCATGGAAAAAAGCGGAAACATGAAGCTGGCGGATCGTATCCAGTGCGAGATGTCCGTAAAAGGCCTTTTCATCCGGCAGATAGAAGCCTCCCGTAAGGATTACCTGAAAGCCCGGCTTCTCTGAAAGGATCTCGAAGATGGTCAGGGAAGCGGTCACAATGGTGAGCTTATGAAAGGAATCACAAAGCAGATGGGCCAGCTCACTTGTGGTAGAGCCCGCATCCAGAGCGATCCGATCTCCTTCATGGATGTGGGAAAGGGCAGCGCGGGCGATCTGTCTTTTCTCCGGCTGATGTTCCGCAAGCCGTTCGGAAAGCCCGGTATAGTTCTGCATCCGCTTCATGCTGAGCGCGCCGCCGTGGACCCGTTTCAGCGCGCCCTGCTGCTCCAGATATTCCAGATCTCTCCGGATGGTTTCCAGGGAAACCTGGAAGAGTCCGGTCAGCTCTGTGACCGTGACAGAAGAACGGCGGTTTAACAGTTCCAGGATTTTATTTCTTCTTTCATTTGCAAACATATCCACTTAACTCCACACAAACACAACTATATGCACATAATATAACAGCGCATATGCTTCCTGTCAAGTCAAAAAGCACTTATTTCCCGCTGCAAAGGAAAAGGCATTGCTTACCCGCTGCAGATATTCCGGGGACATCCAGCCGTGATCATGCCCTCCCTTTTCATCCGTCTCCACCATATGGATGAAAAGAAAATCCGGCTGCTTTCTGCGGATCAGGGCAGCTGCCTGTTCTGTGAGCATGAGATCGGAATTGTCTTCCTCATATGCATGGATATAGGAGGTATATTTCATACATTCTGACGTCCAGACGTGGCGGATGGGCTCCCAGTTATGGAAGGCCGCACAGACCTTTCCGGCGGCGGAAAGCTGTTCCGCGATTCCGGGAACGGGACGGACAGGAGGGGTGTAGGTATTGGTCAGGATGCCGTGACGCTTCGGAGGCACGCCGTAAAACATGGAGGTATGACAGGGAAGCGTGACCGTGGGAAGGACGGAATGGCCGTTCAGCGTATAGCTGGAGGTTTCCATCAGCTCCTGTACAAAGGGATTTCCGCATTCCAGCGCGCCGTCCGGACGCATACCGTCGATGGAAATGAGGATGACTTTTTCATTCATAGCTGTTCTTTGAGAGAGGTACTTGAAATTCTGCCCTATCGGAATGATAAACAAAAGATGAAGGAACTCATAAACGGGAGAAATGAATACAGGAGACTAGATCGGGAAACGATGGAGGTGATTGCGGTTATGACCAATAACAGAAAATTAATGGAAGATGTGGAAGCCTATAGGACCGGAGAAGAGAACTATGATATGTGTGAAGCACTGAAAGGAATTCAGGAGGAAGGAATTGCGATCGGCCGGGAATTGGGACTTGAACAGGGATTAGAACAGGGAATACGAGGGATGGCAGAGCTTTTCCGTGAACTGGGACTGCCGGATGAAAGGATTATCGGAAAACTGAGGGAAAAATTTTCTATGACCAGACAGGAGGCGGAGCGGGTTCTTGCCGGAGCGGAAAAAGAATGATGTCATGTTGATGAAAACAGATGAAATGTCAGAGGAAAATGTAGTATACTCAGATGAAAGATGGAGTGCTGCCTGACGGCAGCAGAAAGGGGAAAAAGATGTACGAGATTGGAATAGATATGGGAGGAACGCATACTGCTGTGGGACTGGTGGACGGCCTTGCGTTGAAGGACCGGGTGGAATTTGCCACAGACACGGAGCAGGGCGCCGAACAGTACATAGAAGAGCTGGTTGGAAATATCGGTCTGCTGCTGAAAAAAAACGTATTAACGATGGAGGAGATTTCCTGTGTCGGCATGGGTGTGCCGGGAAGCTTCAATGCACAGACGGGGATGATTGAGTATGCGAACAATCTGAACTTTTCTGATGTTCCATTTCGGGATATGCTGGAATCCCGGCTGAAGAAAAGGGTGCTGATTGACAACGACGCCAACCTGGCGGCATGGGGGGAATATCTGTTGAGTAGAAGCAGCGCTTCTTCCTTTATTATGGTGACACTGGGAACGGGAATTGGATGTGGAATTGTGCTGAATGGACAACTCTACCGCGGGATAAATTTTGCGGAAGGGGAAATCGGACATATGACAATCCGCTATGATGGAATCGACTGTAACTGTGGCAGAAGGGGATGTTTTGAAGCATATGCTTCTGCATCGGCGTTGGTGAGACAGGCAGCTGAAGAGGCAAAGGAGCATCCTGACAGCCGGCTGAACGGGCTGGTGGATGGAGATGTGTCCCGGCTGAACGGCAGACTGTTTTTTCAGGCGGTGCGCGAGGAGGATGGAACCGCGCTTGCAGTCCGTGACAATTATGCGCAGCTTCTTGCGGAAGGCCTTACCAATCTGATCAACCTTCTTCAGCCTGCGGAGCTGGTCATTGGCGGCGGCATCAGCGGTGCGGCTGAACTGTTTCTCCCTCAGGTGCAGGAACGTATCGCGCGGATGGTTTATTCCAGAGCATCAAAGGTGCAGACGCTGCTGCGCCCGGCAAAATTCGGAAATGACGCGGGTATTGTGGGAGCGGCAAGGCTGGGAGATATGTGATACTGTTTGGAAAGAGAAATTCAGTGGAAAGTTAAATCCATGTGAAACTTTCAGTTAAATCCATGTGAAACTTTCTTTAAGATTTTATGTAGTTTGTTGTTTTTGAAAAAAGATGTGATTATGATAAGGTGGTAGCTTCAAATGGCAGTTTGATGCCTCATTTCTTGATAATGCCGTCCGTGTGCGGAAGGCGGCAGCTTCTGCTGCTTTTTCTGAATGACCAGGTATATGGTGCGCGGATGGAAGCGGAAAGGAAGGATGCAGGATGAAGTTCAGAGAAGACGGAACCTTTCATATATTACAGTTTGCGGATATACAGGAAATCCCGGATGTATCGGAGGATACACAGCTTTTGTTGAATGCGGCGCTGGAAAAGGCCAGGCCCGATCTGGTGGTGCTGACAGGGGATCAGCTCAAGGGCGCAAGCCGCCGGTTTTCAGGAAAAGGAGAACGGGTGGAGGAGACCATACGCAGGATCATGAAGCCGGTTACGGACAGAAAAATTCCTTTTGCCGTAACCTTTGGAAACCACGATCTGGAGTGCGGCCTTCAGAACGATGAGCAGATGGAAATTTACCGCAGCCTGCCCGGCTGTGTGGACTGGCTGAACAGAAGAGGGCAGGAAATTCACCATGGAACGAAGGAAGGAACCTTTGCCATAGGGATTCGCAGCAGCGATGAGACAAAGGTTGCCATGGCAGTTTATCTGTTTGATACCGGAGGGACGCTGCCGCAGGGCGGATACCAGCCGCTTCCTCCCGGCGACCTGTTCTGGTATAAGGGTGTGCGGGATACGTTCGCGCAGGAAAACGGCGGCCCGGTTCCGGGGATTGTATTTCAGCATATTCCCCTGCCGGAATACTACAGACTTCTGAAACGGGTCGACCGGAAAACGAAGGGAGCGGTGCGGACCTATCGGACACATGCCGGGGAATATTATGTGCCTGACCCTGAAAAATGCAGGGAAGGAAAGCTCCAGGAGGCGGTCAGCGTCCCTGATTCCGATAACCGGGAGTTTGAAAGCTTCCGGGAGCGGGGCGATATTTTTGCCGTTTACTGCGGCCACGACCATAAAAACAGCTTTGTGGGGAACTGGCTTGGCGTGGATCTGGGTTATACTCCGGCCTGCGGCTTTAATGATTACGGAGACGGTGTGGACCGGGCCGCGCGGGAATTTGTTTTTCATGAAAAGAATCCTGCGGCCTACGAAACAAGGCTGCTTACCTACAGGGATCTGGTGGGAGAGAGGACGACCAGGCCGGTAAAGGATTTTTTTTACAGGCTCTGCCCGGCAACGAAGGAAGAGGCAGCTGAAAAGGCAAAGAGGGTGTTGCTGCTCACGGGATTGGCATGTCTTGTGGGAAGAACAGCTGTATGGCTTGTTAGCAAAAACAGTAGAAGGGAGAAGAGATGAATCCCAAAAGAATTTTTTACCTGGACAGTATTAACGGTGATGATGCACGGGAGGGACTGGCGCCTGAAACCGCCTGGAGGTCTCTGGAACGTGCCAACGAGCAGGAATTCCAGCCGGGAGATGCCCTGTACCTGAAACGGGGCGGAAGCTGGCACGGAATGCTGCATCCAAAAGGCTCGGGGAGCGCGGAATGTCCTGTTACGGTAGATGCGTATGGAGACAGGCAGGAAGAAAATGGAGGCGCCGCTCCCATCATCCATGGAGACGGTGCGTATGCGGCCATCTATCTGGAGGGTGTGAGCTTCTGGCAGGTCAGAAACATAACGGTGACCAACCGGGCAGAAGAGCGCGGCGTGCGGCAGGGAATCTGCATCTGCGGAAAGCCGGAAGGGATTACGCAGGGAATTGTGATTGAAAACTGCGAAATTTTTGATGTGCAGGGAGAAAACAGAAGAAACCGGAAGGTATACGAAAGCATGTACTGGAATTCCGGCATCTATGTGACCATGCCGGGACGTTCCTCTCAAAAAAATCATCTGCATGATATTATCATCAGCGGAAATTATGTGCATGACGTGCTGACCAGCGGAATCCGGGTCAACCAGCAGGAGGATTTTATCAACGACATCCATCATACCCATGTGGTGGTCAGAGGAAATCGGATTGAACGTACAGGGAGTGATGGAATCATTGTGGCAAACTGCATTTCTCCATTGATTGACGGAAACATCTGCCTGGACGCCGGCGCGCTTGGAACACTGGAGGATACCCGGCTGATTGCCGGTATCTGGGTGTGCGCCGTATCAGATGCGCTGATTCAGCGTAATGAGGTGGGCAGAACCAGGCTGTTTGAAAACGATGGGACGGCGTTTGATACGGACTGGGGAACGGCGGGAACAACCGTTTTTCAGTATAATTATACCTATGGAAACAAAGGCGGCTTCTGGCTGGACTGTACGGGGATTAACCGGAACCGGGAGTGCAAAGGAACCATTCTTCGCTATAACATCAGCGTGGACGATGAGCGCTGTCTGATTCAGGATGATTATGGCATCCGCTCCGAGCTGTACGGAAATCTGTTCCTGAATACCGGAGAAAAGGGGCCTTTGATCTGTTGTCACCAGGCCGGGCTGTCCCACCTGTTTTACCGGAATATTTTCGCTTTTTCCGGGAAGCCTCTTCAAGGCTGGCAGTCCTCAGCCTTCCGGGAGAACTGGTACGGAAGCCTGACGGAGCTTCCGGAGGATCCGGGAGCAAAGGCCGGCTCCCCGATTGAACTGGAAGGGCTGGCGCAGCGGCTCCGCGAATCAGAGGAGTACAGGAGACAGATCTGGGATCAGCTGGCTAAAGGGGCAGGAACGGCAGCGGACGCGGTTACAACGGACTGATTCCGACCGCTTCCTCTACCCGGCAGCCCATTTTATCTTCAAAGTAACGCTTCAGCTCCAGGTTTTTGTTCCATTTTGACTGGGGATAATGGCCGTAGCGGTTTTTCACATCAGTCATGCGTTCAATGATACTGGCAGGACCGTCCGGCATGGCAATGCTGTCACAGAGCTGAATCAGGCGGTCATAATCATCGTAGTCAAAAGAATGTAAAAGCGTGATCAGGCGCTGTTCATCCTCCGCAGAAATATCATGTCTGCCGATGTAGGTGTTCACGTCCTTTTCCGGAAAGGAATGGGTCAGGCAGATTCGTGCGGGTTCATCATAGCCGAGGCTCATGAGATAGTCGTAGCCGTCGATGGTATGAGCGAGCCAGGTGACGCCCTCCCTTCGGCCGATGTCATGGAGTATGCCGAGGATACAGGCTTTTTCCGGATCGATGTCATTGCCGCGCATCTTCAGGCGTTCGGCAATGGTTTTGGCACAGTGGGCGGCAGTCAGGGAATGGTTTTTCCAGGGGCCGGGATTGCGCTGCCAGCCTTCTTCCAGAAGCCGGCGTGCGGTATCGAGATCAGGAATCATAGTACCTCTCTTTCCAGCCGCCGAAGGCGGCAATCAGGTGGGAGCCGCAGGCCCATGCTGGCCTGTTTAGAAAAAAGAGATGGCCTTCCGAAAGACAAGGTTTCTTCCGGAAGGTCAGTATACTTACGTTTCACAGCGCAGGTTTATGCTGCAGATATGCGGGCTGATATTCGCATCAGTCTCTCTTCACCACTGCCGCGCAGCCCATGCCGCCGCCTACGCAGAGGGTGGCGAGGCCGGTCCTGGCATCCCTGCGCTGCATTTCATAAAGCAGGGTAACCAGGATACGGCAGCCGGAGCAGCCCACCGGATGACCCAGAGCGATGGCACCGCCATTCACATTGAGCTTATCCAGATCGAAACCGAGATCATGGCCTACGGCCACAGACTGAGCGGCAAAAGCCTCGTTCGCCTCGATCAGATCGAAGTCGCCGATCTCCATGCCGGTTTTCTTCATTACTTTTCTGGTGGCGGCAACAGGTCCGATGCCCATGATGGAGGGATCCACGCCTGCCAGCTCTCCGGCAACCCAGGTCGCCATAGGGGTAACGCCCAGTTCCTTTGCCTTTTCTTCGCTCATGACGATGATGGCGGCCGCGCCGTCGTTGATGCCGGAAGCGTTTCCTGCTGTCACAAGTCCGCCGTCCTTCTTAAAGGCGGGACGAAGCTTGGAAAGGCTCTCCACCGTTACGCCCTTTCTGGGGCCTTCATCCGTATCCACAGTGATGGTAGCTTTTTTGGTCTTTACTTCTACAGGAACAATTTCCTCTTTGAAACGGCCCTCATTCATGGCCTTTTCGCATTTCTGCTGGCTGTTGGCAGCGAACTCGTCCAGCTGCTCGCGGGTCAGTCCCCACTGCTCACAGATATTTTCTGCGGTCATTCCCATGTGGTAACCGTAAAATGCGTCGGTGAGCGCATCCTTTAACAGAGCATCCTCCAGAGGAGCGTTGCCCATGCGGTAGCCATAACGGCCCTGCTGCACCAGATAAGGCGCGCGGGACATACTCTCTGTGCCACCGGCAACAATGATGTCCGCATCTCCGCTGGCAATCAGCTTCGCGGCCAGGTTCACGCAGTGCAGGCCGGAGCCGCACAGAACGTTTACGGTGGTGGCGGGAACCTCGACCGGAATGCCTGCATGGATGGCAGCCTGTCTGGCCACATTCTGGCCCTGGCCTGCCTGAAGCACGCAGCCCATATAAACCTCGTCCACCTGTTCGGGCTTCACACCCGCGCGGTTCAGCGCTTCTTTGATGACAATGGTGCCGAGATCCGCCGCAGGTACGGTGGAAAGCGCGCCGCCCATCACGCCGATGGCGGTTCTGCATGCGCCTGCCAAAACTACTTTTCTGCTCATATGAATCCTCCTTCTGCACGAAATCCTGATTCGTGCGGCCGCCTGAAGGCGGCGTAAAATGACCGTAAGACGGCCTGTGGCCTTATTGTAGCACTGTACAGGAGAGGGTGCAATGCGTTTTCGCGCAGAGTGAGCGGTAACTTTATGAAGCGGAGTCCTGCCTCCCGGCAAGATAATCGATACTGCAGTCAAAGGCTTCGGCGATTTTGAAAATATTTTTCAGGGATGGATTCCGGATCTTTCCGTTCGCCACCTTTTTGATGGTTTCATAGGGCACGGTTGACCTGTCGGAAAGAGTTTTCAGCGACCAGTTGTGCCTGGACAGCTGTGTGGAAATACGCCCCGCGATGACTTTGGAAAAGCCGTTTGGTTCCTCGAATACTTTTTCATTCTGATTCATAATGACCTCCTTTTTTGCCGCCGTCAGGCGGCTTTACTTCAGCACGAACCCGGTTCGTGCTGCCCTGCTGTTGCAGAGTGCGGTATGAGATGGTTACATCTGTATATCCTGGTATGTGCCATAAAAGGCACATAAAAATAAAAAAATTTCATATGAGGGAAAAGCCGCGAATAGAATGGAGATTGTAAAGGGATGGATGAAAACGCTTCTGGAAGGAGGACAAGGGTGTTCTACTACAACAGGCAGATCGTATACATGGATTTGTGGAAGGCCGGAGAACGGGCCGGAAATGCCGGATTTCTGAAGCTGGAGGAAACGGACCGGGGACTGAGGTGGCAGATGAGAATCCGCGGGCTTGGGGAAACGGATACCGGTTTTTTTGACCTCCGCGACGAAACGGGAGCGCTGGTGGACAAAATTCTGCTGCAGAAGGGAGAGGGCAGCTATGAGCGTACGATGGATCCGGGGGCCACGACACGGGGCGGAAGGCTGTTCCGGGAAATCTGCGGTCTGCGGGCGGAACTTTCCGGTGGGAGATATTTGAAAGGAGCCTGGAAGCTTTCCGGTCAGGGAACGGAATTGCCCAAATCAGCCATGCCGGAGATATCTGAGCCGCCTTCGCCGAAAGCATCCACGCCGGAAATGGTTTTGCTGGAAGCATCTCCGGCGGAAAGGTTTTCACAGAAGGCGCCTGCGCCGGAAATGTCTCCGGCAGAGAAAGAAATCCCTGCTCCGGAGAGAACCTGCTGTCCGAAAGGCCGCTGCCTGCAGGCGGCGGGAACACGGATATCTGCACCGTCAGATGGGAAGATATCCCCGCAGACAACGGATAGCCCGGCATCGCCAGCCGCAGGCACACGAACGGCTCCGCCGCACGCGCAGGAAGCTGTACGGGGACAAAGCATGCGCAGGGCGGCCCCGGAAGAGGAAGGCAAGGGCGTGATACACCAGACCTTTTATGAGGATAAATGGGAGCAGCTTCAGCACATGTATCCGAAGGTTCATCCGTTTGGAGATGAACGGATGTTTCTCTCCATCACCCCCGGAGACTTTGTGATTCTGGGCAGGGAATATCAGAAGCTGGTACATAACAGCTTTCTGCTTCATGGTTACTATAATTACCGTCATGTGATTCTGGGAAAATATCCGGATGGGGAGGGGGAAAGCTATTATCTGGGTGTGCCCGGCGTCTATTATGAACGGGAAAAAATGGCGGCGGAAATGTTCGGCTTTGAAGCGTTTGAAGGAAAAAGAGAGCCTGCGCAGCAGGGGGATTTCGGCTATTACATGAAAAGGGTAAGGATATAAAGGAGGCCGTTCAGTCCACGCCGCGGAGACTGGTATTGGGAATGAATGGGAGCAGCAGGCTCTGGAAGCTTTCCAGCTCTTCTTTGGAATAAGCGCTGAAAACGGGGGAGATCACGCCCTCGCTTTCCTGATAGGACTGCAGAAAATAGGCTTCTGAGCCCTGCAGCCAGCGTCCGATGGAGAGAAAATCCTCCGCCCGATGAAGCTCACGCACCACCGTGGTACGAAATTCATAGGGAAGACCGCAGCTCTGAATGAAGGCGGCACTTTTCCGGATCCGGTCCATCTGCAGACCCGGAAATCCGGCCACAGCTGCATAATGCTCCGGAGAGGATTTGATGTCCATGGCAATATAGTCCAGAAGCCCCTGGCGGAAAAGATCTTCAACGACTTCCGGCCGATAGCCGTTGGTATCCAGTTTCACCAGCAGCCCGAGCTCCTTTATTTTTTTGAGAAAAACGGCCAGATTCGGCTGCAGTGTCGGTTCTCCGCCGGTGACGCAGACGCCGGTGAGGATGCCGCGCCTTTTGGCAAGCACCTTCAGAACTTCCGCCTCGTCAAGCTGAGGAAGCCGGGCGGGATGGAGGACAAGGTCTCCGTTCTGGCAGAAAGGACAGCGGAAATTGCAGCAGCCCGTAAAAATGGTGGCCGCCACATGGCCGGGATAGTCCAGTAAAGTTGTTTTATTGAAACCGCAGATTTGCATTTGTCACCTTTTCCTGTTATGATTTCCTGTGTTTGGAGATATGTTCAGGACGGCGCGTCTTCCTGAACTGTTACAGGTTATTATAAAAAGTTTTGGACGAATGTGCAAGGTGCGTGGAGAAGGACGATGAAGATGGAAGCAGGCGTGGAAGAAAACGGTTGGAAGGAAGGGCTGACGCCGGAAGAGGTGAAGCGTCATATCCGGTTTATGAAGGAAGCCATGAAGCAGGCGAAAAAGGCATATGCGCTGGGGGAGGTGCCGATCGGCTGCGTGATTGTGCACGACGGAAAAGTGATCGGCCGTGGGTATAACCGTCGGAATACGGATAAAAATACCCTGTCCCACGCGGAGATCACCGCCATCAACAGGGCCAGTAAAAAGCTCGGAGACTGGCGGCTGGAGGAATGCGTGCTGTATGTGACTCTGGAGCCCTGCCAGATGTGTTCCGGAGCCATCGTGCAGGCCCGGATTCCGGAAACGGTGATCGGCTGCATGAATCCCAAGGCGGGGTGCGCCGGTTCTCTGCTGAATGTTCTGGAGGATCCCCGCTTCAACCATCAGGTGCATGTCATCCGGGGCGTCATGGAGCAGGAATGCAGCGACATGCTGAAACAGTTTTTTAAGGAGCTCAGGGTGCGAGTGAGAGAAGAAAGAAGGGAAAGAAAAGCGGCAGTTGCAATTTCTGATCCGGGGATTGACAAATCCCACTGAAAAAAGGTATACTGAATAAACCGTGCAGCCGGGAGAGCAGCGGCCTCCTGTACCTGAAATCCGCTATAGCAGGGGTGATGTCCGGCCGAGGGCCA
>CAJFMW010000008.1 GCA_904392525.1 uncultured Eisenbergiella sp. | reverse complement strand
CCTTCCGGTGGAAATCAAAAGAAAAGTTGATTATACCATGATCACGGTAATAGAAATCAAAATCGCGCAGGAGGAGAAAAGAGAAGAAATTCTCCAGACCATTTTTTCTAATTTGAATAAAAATGGTTCCATTCTCACCAGGCAGGAACAGAGGAACGGTATTTATACCTGCGAATTTTATGATATGCTCCATTCATTTAACCGGGAAAATCAAAAATGGAGAAAACTGTGGGGAAGGGAAGATGCGAAAGACAGAGATGTGGAAACGCTACTGCGTTTTTGTGCTTTGAAAAAATACATTTACCTGGGCAAGAAGCAGGACGGCGGAAGCGAATTTAAAGTCGAGGGCTACTTTGATTCTTATGCAGATATGCTGGATCGATTTTCAAAGGAAGCGGCAGCGTTTCAGAAAGAAGAAATTGCAGAATACAGGGAAAGCCTGGAAGGCTTTGTGAAGCTGTTTGAAAGCAGTAATGTCCTGTCCGCCAAAGTTCCTCTGATGGAAGGGTTTTACGTGATTTATGAAAAACTGGGAATCCGGAAAAAAATATCAAGGAAGCTTCTTGATGCGGTATGGAACGCGCCCACGTATAAAGAAAACAGTCGGCAGAGAACGGTAAATATCAGAAAAATGAGAGAAAGGTGGAAGACGGTATATGAAGTTTGGCATGGATGCTCTGGTTAGCATTTCAGAAAAGCTTCTGAACAGGGGATTAAAGTATGGGGATTCCGTTATTATAGGAGAAAATTCCTGTGGAAAGTCACTGCTTTTGAGACTGCTGGTTCAGAAAGCCGGGAAAACAGATTCCATCTATTTTCTGGATGCGGTAAACAGAGGATTTGATGTGGGAAAAGTAGTAAGAGAAACGAAAAAGCCCGCATATAAAAGAACGATTATTGATACCAGGATTCAGGATGATTTTTTTAATTTGAAGGATTCCTTTAACTGTTTCGGTACAATGACGGAACGAATTGAACAGATCTATTATCCGTATGAGGAGAAACTGCAGGATCTATTTGAGAAGCTGACCGATGAACGGTTCAGGCTGATTCCTGGAGATGTCTTTGGAGAGGTGGAATTCAAAGAGGGAAGGGGCCTTCTTTCAAGCGGATACCAGGCAATTGTGCGCATCCTCTTGGAACTGCTGTATTATCAGGACAAATGTGTGGAAGAGAAAGGAATTGAAAGAGCGGTGGTCATTATAGATGAACTGGATGAATTCCTTTCCCCTGGTTACGCTTATAAAATCTTTCCCTTCCTGAAAGAACAGTTCCCGCAGATGGATTTTATTGTTACTACCCATTCCGGCGATCTGGTAGCCGGAGCGCAGAATGCCAATCTCATCGTTTTGGATGAAAAAGGATATGAAGTGATGGATATCAATGACTGTCAGTCCATTTCGGAGGTACAGATCATTTTTGACAGGGTATTTGGCGGGCATATGCCACAGGCTTCAGAAACAGAAAATATATTAAGAAGGCTGTTTAATAATAAAATTAATCAGGCATGGACAGAAGGGGATCAGAGGCAGCTGGAAGAACTGAAAAGAGAAAATTTAACGGCTTCCCAGCAGTTAATTTATAAACAGATTTTGGAGTGGTAACGGTTGGAGAATTATTTATGTTTAGATATCCCATGCTTCCATGTCAGTTATAAGCGTTGGAAAAAATATGGCTGTGTGAAAGAGGAAGAAAGGGAAAATATAAAAAAAGCATTGAGCCGGGCCAGCGGTGGTTATTGTATGTACTGCTATTCCCGCGTGGAAACAGATCATAAACAGCAGGGGCAGCTGGAACATGCGATCGAGAAGAGCAATTCGGATAAGCTGGTGGAATGTGTTCCGAATATCGGACTTGCATGTTCGGACTGCAATTCGTCATTTAAGCGGCGGGGAGAGGCACAAAGAAATAAAAATATGCGGGGAGAAGTGTTGAAGCAGTTTGAAGAGAAAAGCAGATGTTCAGTGAAACGGCGAAAACAATGCACTGTTCCGTGCAAAGCGTTGAGAAAGCTGCAGGAGTCCTATAACAAGCTGCCGGGAGGGGAAATTATTCTGCAGCCGATGGGAGCAAAAGGCGAACAATCGGGGGAGCCTCTGGCACTCCAGTATAATGTGCTGAAAATGGAATTCCAGCCGAATACAAATCAATATACATATTCTAAGGAAGAGCTTTCCTTTATTCAAAAACATATTCAGCGTTTTCATCTGAATGATCCCCAATACCGAACACATCAGCTGGCTGATTTTTTGAAAATTATTATTGACGGTGGCGGTATGATTCCCCAATATGAGTACAACAATCTGGTTGTGAAACTTTTTGCTGATAAAATCAGAGAAAAAACGAAAGAGGAGAGAGTTGATATCTGCAGCCGGATCTATGTGGCGGTATTTCTGAAAATTTAACAGGATGCAGATAAAGTCTTTTGGCATCAGAGCTGAAAAGTCTGGCTGCACGGAATGAAGGGTATTGGAACCGGTCGCCGTGCAGGCTCAAGGCCTTGCGGCCTTTCGCTTAGCGGCTGTCGCCGCATATCCGGAAGAACGAGAAAAACGTCCGGGAAATATCCAGCCCTGCGGGCTGGCTGCTTCCCGGCCGCTTCTCTCATTCTCCCGGCTGCAGGTAGGGAAGGGTATTGGAACCGGTCGCCGTGCAGGCTCAAGGCCTTGCGGCCTTTCGCTTAGCGGCTGTCGCCGCATATCCGGAAGAACGAGAAAAGCCCGTGGAAAACAGTCAGCCTGCGGCCGACCGTTCTCCACGGGCATTTCTCATTCTCCCGGCTGCACGGCTCGTAGCGTTGGAAAAATCTTGTCTTTGAAAGGTGATTGTGTTAAACTGAATTGATTATAGGCATTTAAAATGCCGCAGATGGCGGCAGAACGGCGCCTGCGGATGCGGGTGTGGCTGTTTTACAGGATTTTCGGAGGATGGCATGCGCAAAATCGCATTTCATTTAAACTGCCTGGAACAGGGCGGCGCAGAGCGGGTGGTGACCAACCTTGCCCATCAGTTTTTAAAAGAAGGGTATGAGGTACTCATAGCCACGGAGTGGGTTGGGGAAAATGAATTTCAGATTGATCCGGGGATCAGGCGGGTAATTGTAGGTCCTACGGAGGAAGATAAAAAAAAGGGAAGGCTGTATCAGATCATGCGGAGAGTGACCCGTCTGCGGGAATTCGCAAAGCGGGAGAGACCGGATGTGCTGATTGCTTTCGGAAGAAAAGCCAATTACCGTGCGTTAATGTCTACTCTGGGCGTAAAGACGCCGGTTATCGTTTCGGTGCGTACAGATCCGGTGGGGCACTATGACCGGCTGGCGGATAAGATTCAGATCCCCCTGCTGTTCTGGCATGCGGCGGGTTTTGTGTTCCAGACACAGGGACAAAAGGAATTTTTCCCTAAGGGAGCGCAGCGAAAATCCAGGATCATCTTAAACCCCATCAATGACAAATATATCGGTGTGCCGCGTCCGGAACGCCGGACGAAGACGGTGGTGCAGTCAGGAAGGCTGGTGGACTTCAAAAATCAGCTCATGCTCATCCGTGCCTTTGTGAAGGTACATGAAAAGCATCCGGATTATGATCTGAAAATTTACGGCGGCGATTCCTTTGACGGAACGAAGGAGCTTCTTGAGGCGCTGATCGAGGAAAAGAACGCGGGGAGCTTTGTGACGCTGATGGGAGCGAGCGATGAGCTGGAAAAGGTTTTGAACGATGCGGCTGTTTATGCCTTTTCTTCTGATTGGGAGGGACTTCCCAATGCCCTTCTGGAGGCTATGGCGCTGGGACTTCCCATCGTGGCCACGGACTGTCCCTGCGGCGGGCCGAGGACGGTGATGCAGGACGGATATAACGGGCTTCTGGTTCCCATCAAGGATGAGGATGCGATGGCAGCGGGAATCTGCCAGCTGATTGAAAATCCGGACGAGGCGGAGCGGATGGGCGAGAACGCAAGGAAGATCGCCGAAACCGCTAATGGACAGGCGATTTTTGAACAGTGGAAGGACTATATTGAGACGCTGACCGGAGAAAGATAAATGGAGATTACAGATATGTTTTCCTATGAAGAATACAAAGAAATCATACAGATTATCAAGGAGAGCGGCCGGATGGCCAATTTTAAGCAGGCGAGGGGGAAGGATCAGTTCATCATCATGCGTCATGATGTGGAGTTTTCCGTAGACCGCGCCTTTGCTCTTTCCAAGCTGGAGCTTTCCATGGACTTCACGTCCACTTATTTCTTCCAGTGGACCAATAATTCCTACAACATTCTTTCCAAGCGGAATATGGACATGATCCGCTACATGCATGAGCGGGGCCATGAGATCGGTCTGCACTTCGCCCTGAACGGTCTGACCGATATGGAGCTGATCCGGAAAAAGATCATGCAGGAGATCAACGTGCTCAGCGAGATGTTCGGGTTTGAGATCATGGAGTTTTCCATCCATCGTCCATCGGCGGATGTGCTTCGTGAAGACATTAAGCTTCCAGGCATCATCAACGCTTATCAGGATGAGTATTTCACCTTTGCAGAAAAGGTGACGCCGGACACAAAGCTGGCGGTGAAATATATTTCCGATGCACAGCACCGCTGGAATTACGGGAAGCCCGACCGGGAGACGCTGCTTAAAAATGATAAGGTGCAGATCCTGACGCATCCCTATTCCTGGACGAAGCAGGGATATGATAATCTGGAAAATTTCCGGACGCTGATTGCGGAGAGAAACGAAGAGCTTCTGGATACCATAGATAATGAGTGTAAGCATTTTGCGACGGTGAGAGATCTTCTCTGACAGGGGAAGCAAACTGTTTCGTCCATTGCGGCTGACGCCATTCTTTTACGATCGGAATGCCGCCTGCCGGCGGCAAAAAGGGAGGGATGCCCATGTGCGGAATCTGCGGCTTTATCAGCACCAGGCAGATCACAAAGAAGCAGCTGAAAAGAATGAATGATACCATGGTACACAGAGGGCCGGATGATTCGGGAGAGGAAATCTTTCCTGCGGCCTTCGGCTATCAGGTGGGGCTGGCACAGCGCCGCCTTTCCATTCTGGATCTGTCCGAGCTGGGCCATCAGCCCATGCACTCCCAGGGCTTCTGCGGCGCGCCGGACGGCAGCATCAGTATTGTTTATAATGGAGAAATCTACAATTTTCAGGAGCTGAAAAAGGAGCTTTCCGATTATCCCTTCCGGTCCACCTGCGATACGGAGGTGATCCTTGCAGCCTATCTGAAATGGGGGATTTCCTGTGTGGAACGCTTCAACGGGATGTTCGCCATCGCTCTGTATGACCGCCGCAGGCAGGCGGTATACCTGATCCGCGACCGGATCGGGAAGAAGCCTCTTTATTACTGGCTGGACGGGGAAAATCTGGTGTTTGCATCAGAACTGAAGCCAATCATGGCCTGTCCCGGCTTTTCCGGCAGGATACGCGGGGAGGTGCTTTCCCGTTTCCTTTTTCAGCAGTATATCAACGCGCCGGACACCATCTTTGAAAACGTATATAAGGTGGAGCCGGGAGGAATCCTTCGTTTTTCCCTGGATCCGGATGCGGCCTACGCAGCGGATGCGCCGGAGTACGCGGAGAACGTGACCAGGCAGGAGCGGGGAAACGGCCGCCGGGTGCGGAAGTGGAAATACTGGGATATTAAAAAGGTGTACCGGGAGTGCGCATCAGAGCTGGTGACGGATTATGGACAGGCGAAGGAAGAACTGAAGGAGCTTTTGAAAAAAGCGGTTGCTTCCCGCATGATCGCGGATGTGCCGCTGGGCAGCTTTTTAAGCGGAGGTTATGATTCCTCTCTGGTGACTGCCATCGCCCAGGAGTGCGCGGGAGCGCCGGTGAAAACCTTTTCCATCGGCTTTGCAGAGGAGCGCTACAACGAGGCAAAATACGCAAAAGCGGTGGCGAAATATCTGGGAACGGATCATACGGAGCTGATTATTGATGAGGCGGAAATGTTCCGCCTGGTGGAGAGCATTCCTCAATATTACGATGAGCCTTTTGCGGACAGCTCCCAGATCGCCACCATGCTGGTATCCCAGCTCGCAAGGCAGCAGGTGACGGTGGCTCTCTCCGGAGACGGCGGAGACGAATTTTACTGCGGATACAATCTGTATGAAAAGGTGGCCCGTGCCGGGAAGCTGGATTTCGCCGGAAGTCTGGTAAACGGCTTCTGCCATCTGCCGGGCATCAGGCAGGCAGGCCTTTTTGAGAAGCTGCCCTTTCAGGTGCGCGTGATTGCGGGCAACCGGGACCCTGAGACCAAGACTCAGCTGGCTTCGCCAGACTATATCACCGCGGCGGAGAGGATGATCCGGGGAGAAGGCATGAACTGCAGGTATCCTGTTGAGAGCGGATACGGCGTTGACAACTGGCAGATCCGCCGGATGCTTCTGGACATGGATACCTACCTGCCCGGAGACATTCTCTGTAAGGTGGACCGGGCTTCCATGAAATATTCGCTGGAGACAAGATGTCCCATTCTGGACCGGGATGTGATGGAGTATTCCTTCCGGCTTCCTCACAGCTTTAAATATGAGAACGGAATCAAAAAACGGATTTTAAAGGATATTGCCTATGACTATATCCCAAGGGAGCTTCTGGACCGGCCCAAGGTGGGATTTGCCGTTCCTCTGGATAAGTGGCTGCGCGGCCCGTTAAGGGAACAGCTCCTTTCCTATGCCGACAGGGACTTTCTGGTACGCCAGGGGATTTTTGACGCGGACTATGTGACGGGGCTGATGGAGCGGTATCTGAAGACCGGAGACGGAGGACCGTCAACGGGAGCGAATTTTTCAAAAGTGACCTGGTCGTTTTTCATTTTCCAGCAGTGGTACTGCCAGCAGTATCAGCGCGGATACGAAGGAGAGAAATAGAGGGAATGACAAAAAAGCAGTTGTTTCAGGCAGTTCTTTTTATCGCCGGATTTTTTGTGATTTTAATCCATCTGTCCTACTGCCTGAGAACCAACGGTTCGGTGAAGGACCGCTTTGTGGGCTTCTATGCGGAGCCGGAAAATACCATTGACGTACTCATGATCGGCTCCAGCCCGGTATATCCCTATTACGCAGCTCCCAAGCTCTGGGGGGATTACGGCATCACCGCCTATCCGCTGTCCACAAATCTGCAGAGGCCCAAGGCTGCCATGCATCTGATCCGGGAGGCGGAAAAGACCCAGGATCCCCAGCTCTATATTTTTGAGATGCGCATGTATCTGGCGGCGGATAAGGATCTGACACAGAACATGGCTTATACCAGAGGCGTGACGGACAATATGAAATATTCTCTGAACCGGATTCGTACCATCAATGATCTGGTGGATGAGGACGGCCCGGAGGCGCGCTACACCTTTTATTTCGACATCTTCAAGTACCATTCTAACTGGAAAACCCTGGTGCTTCCAAGCCAGCTTGCCACGTTCCGGTACGAAAAAAAGGATCCTCTGAAGGGTCATGTGATCAACGATGAGGTAGGGCCGAGCGAGATTGCGGATTATTCCCATGTGACCAGGCGGCAGGCCATTCCGGAGGATGAGGAAGAGGTGCTTCTGGAGCTTCTTGAATGGCTTCAGGACAACGGGAAGGAGGCACTTTTCATTGTCTCCCCCTACACCATGACCGAAGAACGGCAAGCCCAGTACAATTATATCGCGGATCTGATTGAGCCCTACGGGTATACCTTCCTGAATCTGAATGACTATTATGAAGAAATCGGCATCGATTTCGAGACGGATTTTTACGATTACGGCGGTCATGCCAATGCCTTCGGGGCGGAGAAAACTACGGAATTTCTTGGAAAATATCTGAATGAACACTATACGCTTCCGGATAAGCGCGGGCAGGAGGGGTATGAGGACTGGGATAAGGCCTACGAGCGGTGGTGCGCGCAGACAGAGGAAGCTCAGACCACGATTCTGGAACGAATAGAGAACAAAGATTTCAAGATTCTGGAAGAGGAATAAGTGTAAAGCGCTTCGGCATGGAGGTAAATATGCTGGAAAACATCAGAAAATTAAACCATATCCTGAGCGGCTCCCAGAAAAAGGCGGTAATCGGCCTGGGTGTCCTGATTCTGATCAGCGGCATGCTGGAAACCATCGGGATTTCCGCCATCCTTCCGCTGGTGCAGGCTGTTATCGACAGAGAAGGGATGCTGGAAAATGAAACGGTGCGCCAGGTGCTCGGATGGTTTGGCTTCGTGCTCACGGAAGAGAATTTTAATCAGTTCATCCTGATTCTGCTCGGGCTGATCGTCGGCATCATTGTGGTGAAAAATCTGTTCCTGCTGCTCGTAACCTGGGTGCAGGCCCGTTTTGTCAACAATAATCAGTTCCGTACCGTCAGCTATATGCTGGAGGAATATTTGAACCGTCCCTATGAATTTTATCTGAACGCGGATATCCCCACGGTGTTCCGGCTGGTTGACAGCGATGTTCCCAAGGTATTCACCATTCTGATGGAGTACATCCAGCTCGCCAGCGAGGCGGTGGTTGCGATGTTTATTTGCATCTTCCTGCTGATCGTCAATCCTTTCATGACCCTGGTCATCGGCGGCATCCTGGTGGTTCTGATGCTTTTGATCATGCGGGTGATGAAGCCCACTCTGAATGCCATGGGCTTAAAGTCCCAGCGGGTACAGAGCCGGATGGGAAAATGGCGCCTTCAGTCCATATACGGCATCAAGGACGTGAAGATTCTGCACAGAGAAGCCTTTTTCGCAAAGAATTTCCGAAAATATTCCCAGATCGCGGGAGAAGTGACCAGCAAATACGCGGTGCTCAACAATATCCCCCGGCTGCTTCTGGAAACCGTCAGCATGTCGGCGATTCTGGGCTATATTGCGGTTTTCATCGTTTCCGGAGGGGATATGACGGAAATGATTGCCCAGATCGCGGCCTTTGGCTACGCGGCCACAAGGCTGATTCCCAGCGTGAACCGGATCAGCGGGCATATGACCAACATCATTTTTTTCCAGCCTTCCCTTGATTATGTATATGAAAACGTGGATTTTGGCGATTACACCAAATACGGCGAGTATCAGAGCAAGGAAGACCCGAATGCGGACCCCATTCCGGTGAAGGGAGAGATCTGCTTAAACCACATCGACTATACCTATCCCAATTCCAGCCGTCCGGTGCTCAAGGATGCCATGATGCGGATTCCCATCGGCAAATCTGTGGGAGTAATGGGGCCTTCCGGCGCGGGCAAAACCACGGCAATCGACATTCTGATGGGACTTCTGAAGGTGCAGAACGGCACGATTACCTGCGGCGGAAAGAATGTGTTTGATAATTATCCCTCCTGGCTTTCCAATATCGGTTATATCCCGCAGACCATCTTCCTGACGGACGATCCCTTACGGGAAAATATCGCCTTCGGCGTGGAACCGGATGAAATCGATGATGAAAGGGTATGGGCTGTGCTGGAAGAAGCCCAGATGAAGGAATTTGTGGAGCAGATGCCCGAAGGGCTGAACACCAGCGTGGGTGACAGGGGCGTGCGCCTGTCCGGCGGCCAGCGGCAGAGAATCGGTATCGCGAGGGCGCTTTACCACAATCCGGAGATTCTTGTATTCGATGAAGCTACCTCCGCTCTGGATACGGATACGGAGACGGCGATCATGGAGGCCATTGAAAGCTTCCACGGCCGCAAGACCATGATCATCATTGCCCACAGATTGCGGACCATAGAGAATTGTGATATCATCTACAATGTGGATCAATGCAAAATTACGATGACTAAGGGCACTTTGGAATGATAGGAACGGAATTTCTGAAAGGGCAGGGGCTGGGAAACCAGCTGTTCTGCTATATTACGGCGAGATGTATCGCAAAGGAACGGGGCTGCGCCTTCGGCACCGCCGGACAGGAGCAGCTTGCGGTGAATATCCACAGCAAAAAGGGTATGTATTTTATGGATATGGACCTGGGAGAACGGATTCCCGACAGTGAGGTTCCGGGAAAAGAAGAGGATACGCCTGGCCCGGACGGGCTCTCATACCGGCTTCGCCGGTACGAGGAAAAGGAACTCCGGTTTTACCAGAATACTTCCCTTCACGATATGGAGCACGGCTGCTATGTGGCCGGAGCGGACGAGGCCCTGCACAGCCTGCCGGACGACACGCTGATCTATGGCAACATGCAGGCGGAAAGCTATTTCGCCCGGTACCGGGAAGAAATCAAAGAATGGCTTAAGGTGAAGGAAGAATACGATACCCATGAATTTACCCGGGACAATCTGTGCATTCTGAATGTGAGAGGCGGCGAATATACCGGAAATCCGGAACTGTATCTGGAACGCAGATACTGGATGAACGCCATGAAAAATATGCGGAAAATCCGCCGGGACATGGAGTTTATTGTGGTGACGGACGATCCGGAGGCTGCCGCCAAGCTTCTGCCGGGACTTCCGGTTTATCATTCCGATCTGGACCGGGACTATGTGATGATCAAGAACGCTAGATACCTGATTCTGTCCAATTCCAGCTTCGCCTTTTTCCCGGCCTATACCTCGGATACCCTTCAGTTTGCCATCGCGCCCAAATACTGGGCCAGGCATAATGTTTCCGATGGCTATTGGGCTTCGGAGCAGAATATTTACAGCATTTTTCACTACCAGGATCGTTCCGGACGGCTGTTTACGCCGGAGGAATGTATCCGTGAGCTGGAAGAATACAAACACCGTTCCGCCCGGTATCGCAGGGCAGGCGGGCCGGCCGGACAGAACCCTTCGCAGAGACTGGGAAGCGGCGCCCTGAAATGGGGACGGCTTGTCTGTAAAGGGCGGATCGCGGTATTTTATCTGAAAAGAATCTTCTGGTCGCTGATGCGGCGGGCAGGATACCGGATTCCTTATGCAAAATAGATTTATGAAAGGAGCGGCGGATGGGAAAACATATCGCGCTGTTTATCAGCTCCCTGCGCAAAGGGGGATCGGAGCGGGTTCTTGTGAATCTGGCGGAGTACCTCGTCGGTCAGGGGTGGCGCGTTACCATGGTGACCCAGTACCAGGGAGAGGTGGAGTATCCGCTGCCTGAAGGTGTACGCCGGATATTCAGCGAGATCACACAGGAAGAGACGAAAAGGAGCCGTATCGGCAATTTTTTCGCCCGCCTGAAAAAGCTTCGCGGCATCTGGAAAAAGGAACGGCCGGATGTAATTCTTTCCTTCATCGGGAAAAATAATATCATGGCTCTTCTGACCTCCGTTTTTTTAGGGATTCCGGTCGCAGTGTCCGTGCGGGGAGAGCCGAAGGAGGAATACGCTTCCAGGCCGCTTCGCATTCTTTCAAAAACTCTGTTCCAAAAGGCGGCGGGGGTGATTCTCCAGTCCGAGCGGGCGAAAGCGTTTTTTCCGGAAAGCGTCCGGAAAAAGGCAGTGGTTCTGAAAAATCCGCTGAATCCGGATTTCGTGAGACAGCCCTTTGACGGGCCCCGTGAAAAGGAGATCGTGGCGGTAGGACGGGTGGATGCCAATAAAAACCACGAGATGATCATTCGGGCCTTTGCGAAAACGGCGGAGCGTTTCCCGGAGTACCGGCTTACTATATACGGTGACGGCGTACTCCGGAAAAAGCTCATAAAGCTTTCAGAAGAGCTGGGACTTTCGGAGAGGATTTCCCTTCCAGGCCCGGTGAGCGACGTGGCTGACCGGATCTGGCGCGCGGGCATGTTTGTACTCAGCTCCTACAGCGAGGGAATGCCGAATACTCTGCTGGAAGCCATGTGCATGGGGCTTCCCGTGATATCCACGGACTGCTCCGGCGGCGGGGCGGCGGAGCTGATCCGTGACAATGAAAATGGAAAGCTGGTCGCGCCGGGGGATGTGGACGGACTTGCGGCGGCGATGGAAGAATATATGGAATATCCGGAAAGAGCGTCTGCCTGCGGACTTGCGGCGGCGCATCTTCTGGAAAGCTACCGTCCGGAGGCGGTGGCGCATACCTGGATGGTATATCTGGAAGGGCTGATGAGATAAGAGCAGAAAGGAACGTGCGGAATGTGCGGAATCGCAGGATTTTGTAACTGGGGCAGAGAAAATCCCCATGCGGACACGGAAAGCTGGGAAAAGAATATCCGGAAAATGAATGAGCGCATGAAGCACCGCGGGCCGGACGCTTCCGGCATCTGGGCTTCGCCGGACCGGTCTGTGGTATTCGGCCACAGACGCCTTGCCATTGTGGATCTGTCGGAGAAGGGGGCCCAGCCCATGGTTTCCCACAGCGGCCGCTATGTGATCACCTATAATGGAGAAATCTATAACTATAAGGAGATTGCAAAAAGACTGCTTGATGAGAAGAAGGTGACGGCCTTCCGGGGAAGCTCCGACACGGAGGTTCTGCTGGAGGCAGTGGAGCACTACGGCGTGAAGGAAGCGGTCTCCATGTGCAAGGGGATGTTCGGCATCGCGCTTTACGACCAGAAGGAGAAAATCCTGTATCTGGTGCGTGACCGGGTGGGCGAGAAGCCCCTGTATTATGGATTCGTACAGGGAAGCTTCGTATTTGCCTCCGATCTTGGCTCCATTTCCGTGCTGGACGGCTTTGAAAGACAGATCAACACAGAGGTGCTGGATATCTATTTTACCCATGGATATATTCCCGCGCCTTATTCCATTTACCGGAATATCAATAAGCTGGAGCCGGGCTGCATCCTGACCATCCGCGCGCCTTTTGTGAAAGAGAAAATTGGAATCGAAGCCTACTGGTCCATGAAGGAGGCTGCGAAGAAGGGACAGAGCAATCTGTTTACGGGAAGCAGACAGGAGGCGGCCGACGAGCTGGAGCGGCTGTTAAAGCAGGCTATTTCCGGTCAGATGGTGGCTGACGTGCCGGTGGGAGCCTTCCTTTCCGCAGGTATAGACAGCAGCACAGTGGTGGCCCTGATGCAGTCCCTGAACGCGGGGAAGGTTAAGAGCTTCACCATTGGAATGGAGGACGCAAAATACAACGAGGCGGAGGCGGCCGGAGAAATCGCGGCCCATCTGGGAACGGAGCATACGGAGCTGTATATTACGGAAAAGGACGCCAAGGCGGTGATTCCACTGCTGGCTGAAATGTTCTCGGAGCCCTTTGCGGATTCCTCCCAGATACCCACCTATCTGGTGAGTAAGATGACCAGAGAGCATGTGACCGTTTCCCTGAGCGGGGACGGAGGAGACGAGCTGTTCTGCGGTTATACCTCCTATGTTTCCACCCTCCGGGTATGGGATAAGATCCGCAAAATTCCGGGCTTTATCCGCCGTCCGGCGGGGCGCTTTCTGGCGGACGGGCCGCTGGGAAAAGGGGATGCCTGGCAGATCAGAGGAAAGCTGCTGCAGGCACGTGACGCCTGCGAGGTCTATAAAATGAGCTATGAGACCAATCCGCTGAATCACAAAATCGCTCTGGTTCAGGGGAAACTGCCTTATCAGTATACGGAGTATGCGCCGAATTTTCTGCCGGAGCAGAATCACAACATCATGCTGATGGATATGCTCATGTACCATCCGGACGACATTCTGGTGAAGGTGGACCGTACCGCCATGGCGGTTTCCCTGGAAACAAGGGTTCCCATGCTGGATAAGGATGTGGTGGAATTTGCCTGGAGCCTTCCGGTGGATTATGAACGCCAGGGGGAAACAGGAAAGCTGGTTCTTCGCGACGTGCTCTACCGCTATGTGCCGAAGGAAATGATGGACAGGCCGAAAAAAGGCTTTTCCATCCCGGTTCAGAAGTGGCTGAAGGAGCCTTCCATGAGGGCCTGGGCGGAAAGCCTGATTGACCGGAAGCTGCTTGCCAGTCAGGGAATCCTGAATCCTGACGTGGTCTGGAGCATCTGGCAGGACTTCATCGAAAGGGGCCAGTGGAGAAAGCAGATCTGGTTCATCCTCATGTTCCAGGAGTGGATGATGAAGCAGTATCAGATCGGGGCGTAACTTGGATGCCCCGGAATGGAGAAACATGGAGCTGTTATCAGTAATTGTGGCAATCTATAATGTGCAGGACTGGCTGGAAAGATGTGTGCGCTCCATTCTTGAGCAGACCTGGTCCAATCTGGAAATCCTTCTGGTGGACGACGGGTCCACTGACGGCTGTCCCGCTCTCTGTGACCGTTTCGCCAGAGAGGACTCCAGAGTACGGGTTATCCATAAGGAAAACGGCGGCCTGTCCGATGCCAGGAATGCGGGAATCGAGGCCGCAAGGGGCACTTATATCGCCTTTGTGGACGGAGATGACTGGATTGACAGGCAGATGTATCAGGCGATGATAACGGCTCTGGAGGAAGAGGATGCGGATCTGTGCGCCTGCAGCTACAAACGGATCCGAAGGGATGGGGTGATGGATCCTTCCACCGGGAAAAGGACGGTCTGGGAAGGCCAGGACATGCTCGCGGCATTTCTTATGGAGAAGGATGAATATCAGATCCAGAACTCTGCCTGGAATAAGGTTTATAAGAGAAAGCTGCTGGGAGAGCTCCGCTTTCCGAAGGGGAAGCTTTATGAGGACATTGTGTTTACGACAAAGCTGCTCGCCCGGATCAGGAAAGGGGTATACCTGGATCAGGCCTTTTACAATTATGTGATCGACCGGGAAGGCAGCATCATGAACCGGGGCATCAAAAAAAGCATTTTTACGGATCAGATTCCTGCCTATGAGGAGAAGGAAGCTTTTCTGCGGGAGATCGGAAGGGACGACCTGGCGGATGTGCACCGGTATTTTTTCTATAAAAGACTGCTGATTTACTACCGCACACTTCTTGCTTCAAAAGATCCTGACCGGAAAAAATACTGTGCATGGATCAGACAGCGGCTGAAGCAGGACGCGGGGGAGATGGAGCGGGTATACGGCTGTCCTGGAGCCAGCCGGAATGAGTATAAAAAGATGAAAATTTTCCTGCGGTCAGCCGCGCTGTACCGCATGACGATGTGGCTCAATGAGAAGCTGCTCCTTCCCGTGAAAACGCGGGGGAAGAAGTGAGGAGTGTGAAAAATAAGCCTGATGGCTTATTTTTCACACGGCAATTTGTGCCGGAGCGTCACAAATTGCTTTGATGGCTGAAGAGAAATCGCATTCGCGATTTCTCTTCGCCCCGTCGCTACGCTCCGGAACGGGGATTGTTATGGTGATCGTACAGCTCTCCGGAGGGCTTGGCAATCAGATGTTTGAATACGCCCTGTACCTCCGGCTGAAAGCGGAAGGCAGACAAGTGAAAATAGACGACAGTACCTGCTATGGCCATGAGGGAGAACGTCCCCTGCAGCTTGGCTGGGTATTCGGCGTGACCTATGACAGGGCCTCAGAGGAAGAAATCCGGCGCATGACGGATTCCTTTCCTGATCCGGTTTCCCGAATCAGGAGAAAGCTGTTGGGAAGAAAGAACCTTTCCTACCGGGAGGCCGATGTGAATTTTGACCCGGAGGTTCTGAAAAAGGAACCGGCTCTGCTGGAGGGCTGTTTTCAGAGTGAACGGTATTTTGCCCCTGTTGCAGATCAGGTGAGAGAGGCCTACTGCTTCCGGAAGGAGCGGCTGCACCTTACGGAACAGGCAGAAGTTCTGGCGGAGCGGATTTCGGACGGCCCGGCAGTCAGCGTTCATGTCCGCCGGGGAGATTATCTGGATGCCTCGCACGGCGGCATGTATACGGGAATCTGTACGGAAGGCTACTATCAAAAGGCCATGGATCGGATTCGAAAATCGGTGCCGGACGCCGTTTTTTACGTGTTTTCCAATGATACGGACTGGGCGAAGGCACATTTTGCCGGAAAGGACTGCGTGGTGGCCGAAGGCGGCACGGAGGATACGGGCTATCAGGATATGTACCTGATGAGCCTCTGTCAGCATCACATCATCGCCAACAGCAGCTTCAGCTGGTGGGGGGCCTGGCTTGGAAGAAATCCGGAGAAAAAGGTGATCGCGCCCGACAGGTGGCTGAACGGGACGGAGTGCAGAGATATCTATACGGAGAATATGATCCGGCTGTGAAGGCCGGAAACGAAGGGAAAGCGATGAAGGAAACGGAGAAACTGAAACTCCCCAACGTGACGCTGTGCGCCATGACGAGCGTGCGGGTGCGGGAGACGATCAAGGCAATGGAATACAGCATGAGGGGCATCGAATTTGCGGATGCGCTTTTCATCTCGGATAAAAAGCCGATGTTTCTGCCAAAGGGCATCCATTACCGCCATACCTCCCGGCTGAATCATATCAATGATTTTAATTATAAGATGGTTTATGAACTGGGAGACTATATTGAAACGGATTTTGTGATGCTGGTGCATTACGACGGCTTTATCGTCCATCCGGAGCTGTGGCGGGACGAGTTTCTGGCTTATGATTATATCGGCGCTCCATGGCCGCTTCCGAAGGAGGGAGACGACACCACCTACCGGGATATTCACGGCAACATCTGCCGGGTGGGGAACAGCGTCGGCATCCGCAGCAAGCGGCTTCTGGATTATCCGAAAAAGGCGGGGGTTCCCTGGACGCCGGAAAAGGGCTGGTACAACGAGGACGGCTTCATCTGCTGCAGGATCCGTCATCTGCTGGAGGCCGAGGGCATGCGGATCGCGCCCCTTGAGGTGGCAAAATACTTCGGCCATGAGAATATGATACCGGAGATCGAGGGAATTACGCCCTTCTCCTTTCACAAGTGGGAAGGGACCAACGCGGGCTATCCGGACTTCCGCAGAAAGCATCCGGTGGTGGATGCCCTGCGAAGGCTTCACGGAAAGCTGGTAAACGGCTGAAACTGGCCGACGGGCGCCGACGGCGTTGCGGCCGGGCAGCCCTGGGCGGCAGAAGCGGCACGGCGGAAGCCGACGGCAGGAAGAGGAACCAGTATGGTATACGATTGCTTTCAGTTTTTCAATGAACTGGATATTCTGAAGCTTCGGCTTCATATTATGGACCCGGTGGTGGACCGGTTTGTGATCAGCGAGGCCACGGAGACCTTTTCCGGGAATCCGAAGCCTTTATACTATGAAGAAAACAAGGAAATGTTTGCGGAATTTGCCCATAAGATCATCCATGTGGTGGTGGAGGACACGCCGCCCGGCTATACCCATGACCGGGATACCTTTCAGAAAAACGCGGTGGGACGGGGGCTTGAGGACTGTACGGATGAGGACATCATCATTTTCAGCGATCTGGATGAGATTCCAAATCCGGAAAAGGTGAAGGAGATCCTGCAGAATTTTGATCCCACGAAGATTTATCATTTCGCCCAGCGGATGTTCTACTGCTACCTGAACATGGAGGAGGTGTCGGGAAACCTGCTTTCCTATGCGGGAGAATTCCCCGGCGTCACGAAAAAGCAGTGGATCGGCTCCAAGATGTGCAGCTTCCGGCTTCTTCGGGAGCAGAATCTGCAGCTGGGAGAGCTGCGCTTCCCGGAGCGTAAGGAAATCGGCATCCGGGTTTCCGACGGCGGCTGGCATTTCGGCTATATGGGAGGCCACGGAGAGAAGAACGCGAAGAAGCGTGTGGCTGAAAAGGTGAGATCCGCAGCCCATCAGGAATTCAACAAGGCGGAAATCCTATCCGGCGTGGAGGACAACATCAGAGATGGCAAGGATATGTTCGGAAGGAACGCTTCCTTCCGGCGGGTGGAGATTGATGATACCTATCCGGAATATCTGAGAAATCATCTTTCTGAGTACGATTTCCTGATCTTGAAAAGGGAAAGCGGCGTACACAGGACGTTCCGGCATATCAGATCCTGCATCCGGAAAAACTGTTACCGGGCGGGCAGGGGCGTGAAACGTATCTGCCGGAAGATCGCCGGGAGGGGATGAGAAGGATGGAAAAGGAAATGAGACAGGACAGATCCGAAGGGACCTGGCCATCCGAAAGGCCGAAGGTTTCCATCTGCATCCCGGCCTATAACAACGAAGCGGAGGTGAGGCGCCTCCTTTCCTCCATCGCGGCCCAGACCATGCAGGATGTGGAGATCATACTGACGGACGATTCCACCAACGGGGAGATTGAAGCGCTGGTGGAAGGAATCCGCAGCGGGAGGAGCGCAGACGCGGGGAGTGCTGACGGCATCCTTTCAGACGCGCCCAGCATGAGCCGTCTGCGCTATGTCCATAATGAAAAGCCGCTTGGCCATATTTTTAACTGGAACAAGGCCCTTTCCCTGGCAAAAGGGGAATATGTCAAGATCATGTTCAGTGACGACTGGTTTACGCAGGATAACAGTCTGGAAAAGCTGACGGCGCTGCTGGATGACAATCCGAAGGCCTCCCTCGCCTTCTGCGGCACCATGCAGGTATCAAAGAAGCAGACCTGGGCCAGAGCTGCCGGAAAAGAATACGTGGAGCGGCTGAGGCGGGATTACCGGTATCTGTTTCTGGGAAACGAGATCGGTGCCCCGTCCGCCACTCTGTACCGGGCCTGTGGGGCGGCCTTTGACGAGAGGAGCAACTGGGCTTCCGATATGTTTCTCTATTTTGAAATCCTGCAGAAGAATCCGGTTTTCGTTTGCACGCCGGAGCCTCTTATTTCCATCGGCGTCCATGAAGAGCAGTACACGGAAAGCTTTTCGGAGAGGGATATCCGGAAGTTCCGGGACCGTTTACTGATGTATGAAAAATACGGCCTGAGGGAGCAGGAGGACTGCAGAAAAGAGATGCTTCGCCTGACGGTGATGTACGGCCAGGGTTTTCAGACCGCTTCCGCCTGCGGCGCCTCCATGGGAGAATACTTAAAGCAGCGGGCTGTGTGGTTCTGGACAAATACGGTGCTTGGCTACTGGAACGGGCTTCTGCATAAGCTTGGAATCAGAAACGGAAGCGGCGGTGCAGGCAATGCGTCTGCCTGATGCGGAAAGAAAAGGGAAAACGCAATGGAAACAATCACCACAGAAAAAAAATGGGAGAAAAGAATGGCTCAAATCGGCCGGACCTGCTTCTGGGCAGGCCTGCTTCTGGAGCTGCTCATCGTGGTCGTGGAGGTGAGCTCCTGGACCAATCCGTTTGAGGGACAGCTTTTCAGGGTAACCTTTCTTCTGTTCGCGGTCAAGGTGCTGTGCAGCAGATTTTCGCGCAGGGAATGGCTGTGGCTGCTGTTCTTCGGCGTTCTCGCAGGGATCTGTTATCTGTGCTCCGACCGGGACGAGGCGGTCCGGCTGGTGGTGTTCTGTGCGGCCTTCCGGGATGTGGATGTGAAGAAGGCGCTGAAGCTGGCCTTTTTCGTAACGCTGTCAGGCTGCCTGGTTCTGGTGTTTCTGGCGGCGGCAGGTATCTTTGGAAATATGTACATCATTGACGACGGGGACAGAGGACTCCGCTACACCTTCGGCCTGGGCCATCCCAACGCCTGCTACTGCCTGTTCTGGGCGCTCTCCACGCTTGGAATCTGCCTGTGGCATGAAAAAATGAAGGCCTGGCACTATGGACTGATCGCTCTTGCGGGCATCCTGCTGTTTCTTCCCACAAGGTCAAGAACAGGCTTCCTGTTTCTGGTTTTCACGCTGGCGCTGTCTCTGCTTCTGGCGTACCAAAAGAAGGCGCGGGAGGCAAAGCTCCTGTATGCGCTGGGCATTGCTGCCGTTTTTGCCTGTGTGCTCCTGTCCGTCTGGATCGCGTATTATGAACCCTACCAGGGACCGTTTTATACCTATATCGACCGTTTCATCACCGGACGCATCACCAGCATGAACACCCTGGAGGGCGGGGGCGGAATGCTGCGCAACTGGAGTCTGTTCTCACGGCCGGAAAACATCAAATATTTTGACCTGGGCTATGTCCGTCTGTTCTACTGGTACGGGATTATTCCCGGCGCGGCATATGTGATCATGTATGCCCTGCTTCTGTGGGAATGCCGCAGACGGAAGGATCCGTTCGGCTTCATGATGCTGCTTTCCTTCGCCCTGTATACCATGCTGGAGGCCCATTTCGTTTCTGTGTATATGGGGAGAAATTATGCTCTTTTTCTCATGGGAGCGTACTGGGGCGGTATCGTGGACCGCAGAGACCGGGCCCCATCGGAAGAGAGCGTCCAAAAAGGATATGTCTGGAAGCTTCCGGGCATGCTCGTAAATCAGAGAGGAAAAAAGGTATGCGGCTAGTCATCGACTGTTTTAAGCTGGTAAAAGGACAGGGAAAGAGCATCGGCATCTATAACCTGGCCAAAAACCTGACCCGTCACCTGGCGGAAACGAATCAGAACAGGGAACACTGCGAGGAGATCGTGGTGCTGGGAAATGAATATAACCGGAAGGACTTCGAGGTGCCCGGCGTCCGTTTCATCCAGGTGAAGGGAAATCCGTTAAGCAGGCTGAGCTATACGCTCTGGGAGCTGTTCGGCGTGGTTTCGGCGGTGAAAAAGGCCGGAGGAGACCGGGTTCTGTTCCCCAGGGGATACCGTCCGCTGTTTTACCGGGGGAAGGATATCGTCATTATTCATGATCTGATTCCCTTCTTCTATGACAGACACTTTCCGGGAGTGCTGAACCGGGTGGAAAATGCCTATATCATGAACCGGCTGAAGGCTTCCATCCGTCATGCGTACCGGGTTGTGACCATTTCAGAATATTCCATGAAGGAGATGGAGGAAATCTGTCCGGACTGCGGGAAACGGACCAGAGTGATTTACAACGGCATCAATCCGGTTCCATGCTCAGAGGTTCCTTCTTCGCTGAAGCCGGAGGGCCCCTATCTGTACGCGGGGGTATCCACCCTTCCCCATAAGAACGCGCTCGGCGTGCTGAAGACCTATGAGGCTTATTTTAAAGCGGAAATCCGGGAGGGAAAGAATCCGGCCCGGCTGGTGATCATCGGCATCGACAGCCCGGAGAGCATTCCGGGGGGAGAGGTGCTGAGCCCTCAGGCGGCAGAATACGTGACCTGCTGCCGTTATATCGAGAGCGGAGAGGAAATGCACAGCCTGCTTGCCGGAGCGAGCGCCTTCCTGTTCCTGTCCCTGATCGAGGGCTTTGGTTTTCCTCCGCTGGAAGCCATGCAGCTTGGCGTTCCGGTGATCTGCTCCAACCGTTCCTCCCTGCCGGAGGTGATTGGTGATGCCGGTCTTCTGACCGATCCGGACGATATCGACGGGACGGTTTCCTGCATACGCCGTCTGCTGGGGGATGAAGCTCTCAGGAAGGAGCTGATCGAGAAGGGCTATGAAAATGTGAAGCGCTTTGACTGGGACAGCAGAATCGAACGGTACTGGGAGGTGCTCACGCAGTGAATGCCCTGATTTCAGTCATCGTTCCTGTCTATAATGCGGAAAACTATCTTTCCGATTGCCTGGAAAGCCTTACGCGCCAGACCCACCGGGAGCTGGAAATTCTCGTTGTTGACGATGGCTCGGCGGACAACAGCGCTGCCCTTTGCGAAGAATGGGAGAAAAAGGATGAACGCATCCGCCTTATCCGCAAGGAAAATGGAGGCGTGTCCTCCGCCCGCAATCGTGGACTTGATGAGGCGCAGGGAGAATACGTGGCCTTTGTGGACGCGGACGACTGGATCCTCCCTGAGATGCTTAAGGAGCAGCTTGAACTGCTCGTCCTTGAAAACGGCGACATGATTCTGGGAGGTTACCTCGCTGTGGGAGAGAAGGAGCGGGAAAGCTTACGGCAGACCTGCCGTGAGGAAAAAGCGAAGGTAGCGCAGCCTCCTGTTTCCTGCCAGCTGATGGACGCAAAACGGTATGTGAACGACTTCCTTCTTCAAAGCTGTTCCCGCTGCTGGAGCATTCTGTTTCGAAGGGAGGCTGTTGGAGAAATACGTTTTCCGGAGGGGCTTTCCATCGGAGAAGATCTGTTGTTCATGGCCCGTCTCATGCCTCGGATGAAGCGGGTGCTGGTTACGGAAAAATGCGGTTACTGCTATTTCCTGAACGAAGCAGGAGCCATGCTGACCGCGTTTAAGCCCTCCTACATGGATCAGATCACCTGCTGGGAGCTGGCCGAAAAGGAACTGGCCTGCTTCGGAGAGAAGGCACGGGAGAACGTGCAGCTGTGTCTGTTCCAGGCGGCTTTGCTGGTGGCGGGGAAGCTGGCGCTGTTCGAACCGTCTGTGATAAGACGGAAATACATGGTATATCTGAGAAGATGCATTGAAGCGGCAGCCGGGGCCTGGCAGGTGCTTGGCCGTACAGGAAGGAAACGTCTTTCAAAAGGATACCGCCTGAAGGGGATGATTTTTCTGCATTTCCCGATGTGTTATCTGAAGCTGTATCATATCTGGAAGCGGAAGGAATAGATAGAGACGGGACAGGAGGATTTCCGTTAAAAAACATGGAGGAAGAAGAGCAGTATGCGGCGTTATCAGGGAAAAACGGATAAGATCGTTTTGTATATGCATGCCGGAAGCGGAAACCATGGCTGTGAAGCCATCGCGAACACGATCGTTCAGATGCTTCCGAAGCCTGCCATTGTGATGACAAACAGCCTTGCTGAGGATGAAGCGTATTCATTGAAGGGCAAGGCGACGATTATTGAAGAACGGAAGGTGCGTAAAAATTTTTTCATTCATAGCTGGTACTATCTTTGTGACCGGGTTTTTCATGATCCCGAGGCTGCCTTCCGTTATCGTTTCCGAGAGGTATGCGGCAGAAATCTGCGCCAGATGAACATATCCATCGGCGGAGATAATTACTGCTATGGGATTCTTTTAAAAGAGCTGAAGTGTTCGAACCGGCTTTTTACCGGTCAGGGAGCTATGACCGTGTTGCTGGGGTGTTCCATTGAGCCGGAGCTTTTATCGGAGCCGGATATCATTGAGGACATGAAGCGTTATGCGTGCATTATTGCCAGAGAGTCGATTACCTGGCAGGCTCTTGTACAGGCGGGACTGAAGGAGAAGAGCTATCTGGTTCCGGATTCTGCATTCCTGCTGAAAGCGAAGCGGCTTCCCGTACCGGAAGGATTTGTGGAAGGGAATATGGTTGGCCTGAATGTGAGTCCTATGGTAGTGGAGAGAGAAAGCAGCCCGGGAATTACCATGGAAAATTACAGGAGCCTGATCAGGCATATCCTTGAAAAAACAGATATGGGAGTAGCCCTGATCCCTCATGTGGTCTGGAAGAGTAATGATGACAGAACCGTGCTTCGAAAGCTCTGGCAGGAATTTCGTGATACGGGCAGAGTGATCATGATCGAGGATGCAGACTGTGAGGTCCTTAAGGGATATATCGCACGCTGCCGGTTTTTCATCGGCGCAAGAACCCATGCAACTATCGCGGCATATTCCTCCCTGATTCCCACGCTGGTGCTTGGGTATTCTGTCAAGGCGAGAGGAATTGCATTTGACCTGTTTGGGACCTGGGAAAACTATGTGCTGCCCGTTCAGTCTCTGCAAAGAAAAGAAGAGCTGATGGAAGGTTTTGAATGGCTGATGAGGGAAGAAGACAGGATCAGGAAGAGACTGACCGCGGTGATGCCTGCTTACCTGGAAAGAGCGAGGCAGGCAGGCAGAATGATCGGCAGGCTCATGGAAGGCCGCGATCCGATGTGAATATGGAAGAAAATGGACGTAAAAAGTTAAGGAGAATAGCATGAAACAGTTGCAGGAGCTTCTGCAGAGTACGGAAACCATACAGAAAATTAATGCGCTGCAGGAGCATGCCGCAAAGGAAATTTTTTCCTGGCCCGCCTATTCCGGAAAGGACAGATTGAAAAGAGGGATCAGAAAGTATCTGCTGAAGCAGGCTGTGCCTCCTATGGACCGGTATTCGTGGCCAAACGCCCTGCTGGCCGGAGGACTTTCTCAGGTACAGAAGGTAACCAGGGACAGCGGGAGCGCTGAAGCGCTGAAGAAATATTTTGACAGGTGGATTCGAAAGGGAATGCCTCTTTATTATGTGGATAACGCAGCGAATGGTATCCCTCTTTTGGATCTGTATGAGAGTACGGGAGAGGAGAAGTATCTGGAAGCTGCTTCCCGTATTGCCGCCTTTCTGAAGGAACATAAAAAGGATGAATACGAAAACCTGCTGTATCGGAGAAAGGATGCGACTCATATTTATGCGGATACCGTGGGGCTGACGGCTCCCTTTTTATGCAGATACGGAATCCTGCGGAAGGAAGATGCGCTGGTGAAGCTGGGAGTGATACAGATTGTCCATTTTCTGGACCATGGCATGGATGAGAAAACGGGGCTTCCTTATCACGGTTTCGACAGTGCAACGGGAATGAAATATGGCTGTGTTGGCTGGGGCAGGGCTGTCGGCTGGCTGATGATGGGAATTGCAGAAGCCCTGGCCTGCCTGCCGGAACAGACACCCCAGTTTCCATTTATGCAGGGGCATCTGCAGCGCCTGACACGGGCTGTAATGGAGTATCAGCGGCAGGATGGAAGTTTTTCCTGGCTTATTCCGGCTACAGGAGGCCATGCGGATACCTCGGCGACGGCGATGATTGCCTGTGCTGTTCTGACCGGAATCCGCAGGGGGTGTCTGGAAGATGAATGGACGGAGCAGGTAAAAGCAGCTGCGGAATTTCTGCTTTCCTGTATGAAAGATGGAAAGGTGGAGCAGTGTTCAGCAGAATGTATGGCCTTTTCTGAATATCCTCAGAGGTATGGCAGCTATCCCTGGGGAGATGGACCAACGCTGAAGCTGTTTGCTGCACTGGAGGATGTGGAATGAACCGTCTGATTTTGTATGATACCTGTAATTTCCGGGATTATCCGGTGGGAGGGCAGCTGACCAGCATCAGGAATTTTCTCCGCTATCTGGCGGAAACCTGTCCGGAGCACTGTGAAAATGTGCTGCTGGCAGGTGTTTCCTGTGACGTGGAAGAGGTTGGCAAAATACAGAAAATTTCCACTGCATCCGGTAAATTTTCTTTCCTTGCCGTAGTTCATGCGGAGCCTGATCTGGGGAATGTGAAAAAATCCCTCCGGCTGGAGTATGTAAAGGGACTGTGGAAATACCGGAAGCTGATCGGATTGAAGAAAGAGGATTGCAGCTACATTCATACGCCGGAGGCTTTTGCCGCAGTGCGGCTGATGTGTCCCGGCGCAAACTGCTATGTGTTTTCCCACGGAACCTATCTGAATATGTGGCAGCGAGTGCGTTTTTTCAAAAAGGCTCCCTTCATCCGCCTGATGTTTCAGCAGTTCCTGATGCAGGTGATCAGAAAAAGCACTGCAGTTTTTGTACTGGACGGGGGGACGCAGCGGGATTACAGTGCGTATAATCAGCGGGTCATCCTTGTGAAAAATTCCATTGTCTGCCGCAGCCGGCAGGAGAGAAGCGTGCCTTTCAGTCAGAATTCGGAATCGGAAGTACGCTTCCTGTTTGTAGGGCGGCTGTCGGAGGGAAAGCGTATCGGCACAATTATCGAAGCGGTAAAGGGGTATCACAGAGCGTGTATTCTGAATATCCTTGGAGACGGCGAAGAGCGGCAGAAGCTGGAGGAAGCTGCGCGGGGCAATGAAAGGATACGACTTCTGGGAGCTGTAGGGCCGGATGAGGTAGAGAAGTTTATGTATGCTTCGGATATCCTTGTGATGAATTCTGATTCGGAGGGGATGCCCATGGTTATTCTGGAGGCCATCAGTACCGGAATGCCCGTGATCACTACGGATGTGGGAGGAATTCATGAAGCCCTTACTTTTGGAGTTGACAGCGAGGTAACGGACGGAACTGTACAGGAGATCAGACAGGCTGCTGACAGGATTCTGGCTGACTACGACAGATACGCACAGAAGGCATATGAGAAATCTCTTCAGTTCGACTACAGAACAGTGAATGAGAAGGTTCTGAAAATTCTAAATGAAAGCCTTAAATGGGAGGTAAAAGTCTGATAATGGAAGAAAAGATACCTGAAAAGACGGTCAGCATTATTGTTCCGGTCTATAATGCACAGAATTTTCTGAAAAAATGCGTGGATAGTATTCTGGCACAGAGCTTCCGCGGTCTTGAGATCATCCTGGTGGACGATGGCTCGAAGGACAAAAGCCCGCAGATGTGCGATGATTATGCGAAGCAGGATTCCCGGATCCGGGTGCTCCATAAGCCCAACGGCGGACTGATATCCGCATGGATGGCAGGGGTGGAGCGTTCGACCGGAGAATATCTGATGTTCGTGGACAGCGACGACTGGATCGATGCCTGCATGGTGGAAGAGCTTTTGAAAAGGGCTTCGGGAGAGCCGGGAGAGATCGTCTGCTGCAACTTTGTGATCGAGCGCCCGAACGGGACGGAGGAATGCCGCCATGAGCTCGCGCCGGGAGTTTATGAAGGAGAACGGCTGGAGACGGAGGTGAAACGGCGGCTTCTGGGAAATGAAAGAAGGACCGTTTCCATGTCCCGCTGTATGAAGCTTTTTTCCAGAGAGCTGATCCTTTCCAACCTGAATTTCTGTAATCCGAAAGTCAGGATGGGTGAGGATGTAAACATCGTGCTTCCGGCCCTTTGCGACTGCAGAAGGCTTGTCATCCTGAAGGATGCCCTGTATTATCACTATTATTACAATCCCGCTTCCATCGTCCATAAGTATGATCCGGGAATGACGGAAGGGATCCGTGAGCTGGCACGGACCATACAGACCATCTTTGCGGCAAAGGGAGTGGAAAACGGGGAATGGCAGGCGAAGAGAGAACAGGTCTATCTCATGATGCTTTCCCTGAAAAACGAGCTGCGCGGCGGGCGAAAGGGCTGCTCTGCACGGATCGCGAAGCTCTGTCAGGAGGACCGGTTGGCTGACAGCCTGAAGCAGTATGACATCAGGGCTCAGGATAGGGCGAACCGGGTGATCGTGTGGGTGATGAAAAAGCCCGGCGCTTTCCGCTGCGCAGCCGGAAAGCTGGCATTTGGCCTGTACGACAGGTGGATACAGAAGCATTGAAAAGCATCGCGGACGGTCGGACGCGGGCAGCAGACCGCCGGAGACAGGACACAGGCGTCAGACCGTCTGTGTCAGACCTTTGCGGGAAAAGGCAGGAGAAGAAACGGGATGATCATTATCAAAGTAATGGGCGGTCTGGGAAACCAGATGCAGCAGTATGCCTTATATGAAAAATTCAGGGCGATCGGTAGACAGGCGAAGCTGGACATTTCCTGGTTCGAGGATGCCGCCCAACAGGAAAAGGTGCTGGCAAGGCGGGATCTGGAGCTGAGACAGTTTGAAAGCCTGCAGTTTGAAACCGCCTCCCCCGGGGAGTGCGCGGCGCTTCTTGGAAGAGGCGGCCGCCCTGGAGCGGGGGCTCATCCGGGAGCGCATGGTTGTCCTGGAGCAGGGGCTCATCCGGGAGCAGACGACCGTCCGGGAGCGGGGGCTTACTCGGGCATATCCGGCGTTTTTGCCGGGGCGGAAGCCGTCTGGAGAAAGGTGAAAAGAAAGCTGAACCCGGCGGCCGATCCGCATTTTTTTGAAACGGATATGTACCATCCGGAAATTTTTTCTTTTGAGGAAAAATATCTGGAGGGCCACTGGGCCTGTGAAAAATATTACCATGATATCATGCCTCTGCTTCGGGAGAAAATCCGTTTCCCCGAGAGCAGAAATCCTCAGAACAAGCGCGTGGCGAAGCGGATGGAGCAGGAAAATTCCGTCAGCCTCCACATTCGCCGCGGCGATTATCTGGACCCGGAAAATGCGGGCATGTTCGGCGGCATCTGTACGGACGCCTATTATGCGGCGGCGATGAGCTATGTACGGGAACGCATGCCGGATGCGCATTTTTACCTGTTCTCGGATGATACCGCCTATCTGAAGGAGCATTTTAAGGGAGCGGAATATACCATCGTGGACTGGAATCGGGGAGCGGACAACTTCTTCGACTGTGAGCTGATGAGCCACTGCCGAGCGAATATCTGCGCCAACAGCACCTTCAGCTTCTGGGGAGCAAGGCTGAACGGACGGGAGGATAAAATCACCATTCGTCCGGCAAAGCATAAGAACAGCCAGGTGATCGATCCGGCGAGGATGCATGCGCTATGGGAAGATTGGGTGCTGATCGATGAAAAGGGGAGCGTGCTGTAGATCTGAAGAGCACGGCGATAGAGAAAACGATAACAGGAGTTGTGTTCAAATGAAAGCAGGGAGATTAAGAAGGCTGTGGGAATCCGGCTATGTGCAGGTGTTTGCGCTGGGGTATTTTGCGGCCATGCTGAGTTTTGCCATTCTGCTGATTCGCGGAGACGGTATTTTCACTTTGGGCAACGATTTTAACGAACAGCAGATTCCTTTTCACATGCTGGCAAACCGCGCGGTGAAAAGCGGAAATATCGGGTGGAACTGGTCCATAGACCTGGGTTCAAGCTTCATTGGGGCATTTGGATTTTACGTGCTTGGAAGTCCTTTTGCCTGGATTTCCTTTCTTTTTTCCGCAGAAAACTATCCCTACGTTGTCGGCTGGCTGTATATGGCGAAGTATGCAGCTGCGGCAGCGTGCGCCTACGGTTATCTGAAACGGTTCGTCGGGAAGAAATATGCGGCGGCCGGCGCAATGCTTTATGCCTTCTCAGGATTTCAGTCCGTGAATCTGATTTTCCATCACTTTCATGATGCTGTGGCCTTTTTCCCGCTGATGCTGACCGGATATGAGAAGCTGTCCCGGGACGGAAAGAAGGGAGCGCTGGCGCTGGGAGTTGCGGTCAACGCCCTTGTCAACTATTACTTCCTGATTCAGGAGGTGATCTTCCTGATTCTTTATTTTCTGGTACGGGAAGGCGGGCATATCTGGAAGAAAAGAAGGCTGGTTGGAAGCTGTCTGGTGGAGGGGATTCTCGGTATCCTGATGGGGGGAGTGCTGTTCCTTCCGTCTGTATTGTTTACCCTGGAAAATCCCAGGCTGACAAACCACCTGCCGGTTTCAAAATGGATCTACAGCGGAAACCGGGATTATCTTCAGGCAGTGCGTGCGCTTCTTTTCCCGGGAGAGCTGATGAGCGCCCAGTCCTGTATCAGGGAATATGACTGGTCTTCCTGGTCGGTTTATCTCCCCATGATCGGCCTGTCGCTTCCTCTTTGCTATATTCTGAAAAAGAAAAAGGACTGGCTCTCCATTCTTCTTGCCGGAGGAATGCTCATGACGGGAATACCGCTGCTAAACAGCATTTTCGGCCTGCTTTCCGATACGAATTACCACAGGTGGCTGTATATGCTGATTCTTCTGATGAGTCTGGCATCCGCGATGGTTCTGGAAAAAAGAAGGGAATACCCGGTAAAAAGCGTCTGTGCGGTGCTCGGCCTTTTCATGACGGCGATGACCGTTGGCTCCTTCTGGTGGTCTGAACACAGATATCAGCTGATTTATCAGAAGGATGTTTTCCTGACCTGGTCGATTGCCGGAGTCGCCGGCGTGCTTTTGACCGGACTGATCGTGGGAGCTGTCCGGAATGAGAAGCGGTATATGTTCGGGCTTGGGGCAGGGATTTTGGCCTTCTGTATTTTCACAACGGGAACAACCGCCTGGCTGTATCAGCGCGGCTCCGGGCAGAGCCCGCAGGATTATTATGACAGACTTCAGGCGTTTGGGCAGTTTTCCCTTCCTGATGAGCGATACCGCATTGCCAGCAGCGATAATATGCTGCTCATGGCGAACGCTCTGCCGGGAACAGGATCCTTCACTTCCATGGTAAATGGCTCCATTTATCGGTTTTATGAGACGCTGGGGACTTCCCGCCCTATTTTCTCACCGGAGGGACCGGATGGAACCAGGGAGCTTCTTGGAGGAAAATATTATGTAACGGCACAACCGGAGGAAGGGGCTGTCATTCTGCAGGAAGCATCCTCCGGCGAAAAGAAGTTTTACCTCTGCGAGTATGAGAACGCAGTGCCTGTCGGCAGTCTGTATCAGACCTATATGACGGAAGAGGATTATCTGAAGATGCCGAAAGAACTGCGCGCTGTTGCAATGCTGGGATGCCTGATCGTGCCGGAGGAACATGAGACAGAGGTTTCCGGGATCCTGGAAAAATACGTTCCTGCGTCGGAGGAGGAACTGACTGCGGACAGGAAGGCTGAAGAAGAGCTTTCCATGCAGAAGCTTTCCGCGGAGAAAAAAGACGCCCTGGTAAAGGAGCGCGAGGCGAACGGAATCCGGAGCCTGGACAGGGATCCGGACGGCTTTACCGCCTCCCTGGATGCCGTGCAGGATGGCTATGTCCTTTTCACCGTGCCATATGATGACGGCTTCAGTGCGCAGGTAAACGGAGAAACGGTTGAAATTCTGGAAACAAACGGCATGATGGCGGTGCCAATAGAGAAAGGGGAAAACACGATCCGCTTTACCTGGCGCAATTTCGATCTGTTGGCCGGCGTGCTGTGCTCGGCGGCGGGAGTGGTGCTGTCCGGTATAAGGCGGTATGAAGGGAGCAATACTAAAAAGAAAGAGCATCGGTTGAAGAAGCCGGACGTTTATGGTAAGATACACATAAATATTGTGGTAAAATTCTGGAAAAATGACAGAAAGAAGTCGTAAATGGGACGAGTGAAATACGCGGCCCGGAATATCATGTTCGGCTATCTGAGCAATGCCATAACAGGAATTCTGGGAATCGCTTTACAGAAGATATTCATCATAAAGCTGGGCGAAACGCTGCTCGGCGTGAACAGTACCTACAGCAGCATCCTTTCCGTGCTTTCCCTGGCTGAGCTGGGGCTTGGGACGGCGGTGAATTTCAGCCTGTACGGGCCGGTGGCCCGCGGCGATAAGGAAACAGTCAAGGCATACATGCAGTTTTATAAGAAAGCCTACCGGGTGATCGCTCTGGTGGTGGCCTGTGTGGGGCTTTTGCTGGTTCCCTTTCTGAAATTCATTATCAAGGACCCGGTGGGAATCGACAGCAATGCCGATCTGATCAATTACTATCTGATTTTTCTGTTCAACACGGTAAGCTCCTACTTTGTGGCATACAAGTACAGCCTGCCGAACGCGGAACAGAAGAATTATATTCAGTCCAACGTCCTGACGATTACGAAGATTGCGACGGTCCTGACCCAGATCGTGCTTCTGCTTCTGGTGCCGAATTTCTATCTGTATCTGCTTGCAGCGGCTGCGATTGAGCTGATTCAGAAAGTTTTCGCGAACGCGTACCTGAACCGCAAATATCCGCTGCTGAAGGAAAAGAATGTGAGAAAGCTCACGAAGGAGGAGCTTTCCGATATTAAGAAAAAGACAGGCGCACTGGTCTGCCATAAGGTGGGAGACGCAGCGCGGCTGCAGACGGATTCCATCATCATTACGGGCTTCATCAACGTTACCATGTCCGGCTATGTGGACAATTACAATAAGGTGATCAATCTGATTGCCAACTTTGTGAACGTGATTTTCAATTCCGTGATCTCAAGCTTCGGCAACCTGATCGCCACGGAATCGGGCGAGAAGCAGTATGAAATGTTTCGGGTATACCGCTTTTTTGCGTCCTGGATTTATGGCTATGCCTCGGTGGGATTTTTCCTGCTGCTGACACCGTTTATTTCCTGGTATTATGGCGACAGGTTCGCCCTGCCTGCGGCCGTGGTGGGCGCGATCCTGATCGATTTTTATTTTAAGGGTGAGCGGGTGGTGCTCTCCAACTACAAAACTGCAGCGGGCGTGTTCGAACAGGACAAGTTCCTGCCCCTGATCCAGGGGGCGGTGAACCTGGTGCTTTCCATCGTTCTGGTGCAGCGCATCGGGCTTCTTGGCGTTTATATCGGCACGATTGTGTCCGGACTGATCGCAAATGTGATCCGGCCTGTCATCATCTACCGCGCCTGCTTTGACCGGAAGGCGGATACCTATTTTTATGATGCGTTCCGCTACATCGGTGTTTCCATCCTGGCGCTGGTGATCTGTATGCTGGCCGGAACAAAAGTGCTTTCTGATGTAAGCCTCCTTCGCATGATCGTGATGGCGGTCATTGTGACGGCCGTATATAATGGAATTTTCCTTCTTTTCTTTGGAAGGACCTTTGAATTCAAGTATTTGTATGGAATTTTTAAGAAAAGACTGAGATAATCTCGGAGAGGGCGGGAATAGTCTGACAAAATAGAACAAAAAATGAAAAGAAAAGAGAACCAAATGACGGAAAATCTGAAGTATCACAGCATCCTGGGGACAAAAATTAATGTTACGGATATGGACAAAACGGTGCGCTATATTGAGGCGCATCTGGAGGAACTGAAGGGGCATTATATCTGCGTGTCCAACGTTCACACCACGGTAACGGCGTATCGTGACCCGGAGTACCGCCGGGTGCAGAACGGCGCCGCCATGAACATTCCGGATGGAAAACCCCTTTCCATTGTTCAGTATCTGAGGGGAGAGAAGGAGGCCGGACGCGTGCCCGGTCCGGATCTGATGCCGGAGCTGTTTGCCCTGTCCGAAGAGAAGGGCTATCGGCACTATTTTTACGGCAGCACCCAGGAAACCCTGGACGCGCTAAGAAAGAAGCTGACAGAAAGATATCCGAAAATGAACATCGTCGGCATGTATTCCCCGCCGTTCCGCCCCATGACGGAGGAAGAGGACAGAGAGGCAGTGGAGCGGATTAACGCGGCAGAGCCGGACTTCATCTGGGTGGGCCTGGGAGCTCCAAAGCAAGAAAAATGGATGGCGGCCCATGACGGAAGAGTCTGCGGCATCATGCTGGGTGTTGGCGCCGGTTTTGATTTCCATGCGGGAACGGTCAAGCGCGCTCCCATGTGGATGCAGGAAATCTGTATGGAGTGGCTGTACCGGATCGGCCAGGACCCGAAAAGGCTTCTGGTCCGCTATCTTGACACAAACTTCTCCTTCGTGATTGACTTGATCAAGGAAGGCATGAAGGGAAAGCGGGGAATTGACGCGGAAAACCGGAAACAGGAAAAACCTCTCAAAATCGCCATGATCGGCCATAAACGGATTCCCTCCCGGGAGGGCGGCGTGGAGATCGTGGTGGACGAGCTGTCCACCAGACTGGTGAAGATGGGCTGCAGGGTGGACGCGTATAACCGTTACGGCAGACATACTGCGGGGAAAAAATATACCCAGTATAAGGGGAAGGAGTATCACGGAATCCGGCTGATTACGATTCCCACATTTCGCAACGGAAAGCTGAACGCAATTGTATATTCCGTAATTGCGGCTTTCCGGGCGTTGTTCGGCGGCTATGATATCATACACTTTCACGCAGAGGGACCATGCATCATGGTCTGGCTTCCGAAGCTGTTTGGTATACGGACCATTGCCACCATACACGGTCTTGACTGGCAGAGATCCAAGTGGGGAAACTTTGCGACGAAGGTTTTAAAAGCCGGAGAAAAAATGGCGGCGCGGCGGGCAGATGAGGTCATTGTGCTCTCGAAAAACATGCAGGACTACTTCCTTGAGACCTATGGAAGGCAGACCCGTTTTATTTCAAACGGCATTCAGCGCCCTGCGCTCTATGAGCCGAAGGAAATCAGGGAAAAGTATGGGCTGGAAAAGGATGGATATATTTTGTTTGTCGCCAGAATCGTTCCGGAAAAAGGCCTGCATTACCTGATTGACGCATATAAGAAAATCCGGACAGAGAAGCGGCTCGTGATCGCCGGCGGAAACAGTCATTCCCAGTCCTACATGGATGAAGTGGAGGCTATGGCAGCTGAAGATCCCCGGATTCTGATGACGGGTTTTGTGGCAGGAAGAGTTCTGGAGGAGCTGTACTCCAACGCCTGCTTTTTTGTGCTCCCCAGCGATGTGGAGGGCATGGCTGTGAGCCTGCTGGAGGCCATGAGCTACGGAAACTGCTGTCTGGTGAGCGATATCCGGGAAAATACGGAAGTGGTGGCGGAGCATGCCGCCGTTTTCCGGAAAAGCGATACACAGGATCTTCAGAAGAAGATGGAAGAGCTGCTGGAGCATCCGGAGATCAGAGCGGCATATAAGGAAACAGCTGCGGATTATATCTGTGGAAAATATAACTGGGACGATGTGGCAGAGCAGACGCTCAGACTGTATGAGGACGGGGTAACAAAATGAAGGTTCTGATCGTAAACAAATTCCTCCATCCCAACGGGGGATCAGAGACCTATATTTTTAAAATCGGAAAATGGCTGGAGCAGAACGGACATGAAGCACAGTATTTCGGCATGGAGCATGAAGGACGTATCGTGGGAAACCGTGTGGAAAGCTACACCTCCAGCATGGATTTTCACAGCGGAAAGATCGGGAAACTGCTGTACCCGTTCAAAATCATTTATTCTCTGGAAGCGAGAAGAAAGCTGAGGCCGGTTCTGGAGGATTTTGCTCCGGACGTGGTGCATCTGAATAACTTTAATTTTCAGCTTACCCCCTCTATCCTGTATGAAATTGAGCGATATGAGAGAAAAAGCGGGAAAAAAGTAAGAATTGTTTATACCGCACATGATTACCAGCTGGTATGCCCCAACCATCTGCTTCTGCGGCCGCGGGAATATGAACCCTGTGAGCGGTGCCTGCAGAACGGATTTTCAGAGTGCATTCGGGGAAGGTGTATCCACGGTTCTCTGGCCAGAAGTATTCTGGGATATGTGGAGGGAACCCTGTATAAGAAGCTTCATGTCTATCGGAAGCTGTACGCCATAATCTGCCCCAGCCGCTTTCTGAGGGACCGTCTGGCACAGTATGCGGATCTGCAGGATAAGCTTCTTGTTATGCATAATTTTGTGGACAGGGAAGAAGCACAGGAGAATCAGCAGGACGGCGTGGCAGGAGGCTATGTGCTCTATTTTGGACGCTTCTGCCGGGAAAAGGGCGTTGACACGCTGCTTCAGGTATGCCGCAGCCTTCCGCAGATTCCTTTCGTCTTTGCGGGAAGCGGCCCCATGGAAGAGGAAGTGAATGCGGCAGAAAACGTGGAAAACCGGGGGTTTGTATCAGGAGAAGCGCTTTACCGTCTGATCTCGGAGGCGGCCTTCTGCGTAATTCCTTCCGAGTGGTATGAAAACTGCCCGTTCAGCGTGATGGAAAGCCAGATCTACGGAACCCCGGTGCTGGCCTCTGCTATCGGCGGAATACCTGAGCTGGTGAAAAACGGCGAGACCGGTGAGCTTTTTTCGCCGGGAAATGTGGATGAACTGAGAGAGAAAACAGAAAAGCTGTGGAAGGACAGGGAACGGCTTGGGAGATATACGAAAAACTGCCGCAGCATGCGATTTGATACGACGCAGGAATACTGTGAGAAACTGATGGAGGTATATGAACATGGCAGAGCGGCTGCGGAAGAATAAAAAGATATGGCTGGTGATTGCGGCCATGGAAATCCTGCTGGTTTGTCTGGCTGGTTTCCTTTACAGCAGAAGGGAGCCGGTGGAGCTTTCCTTTACGCAGGATGATCTGGTTTATGATTCCGGAGAACCGGGGTTCTATATTGACACGACGGGAAGCCGGATTACCACGCCGGAGTTTACGCTTCCAAAGGGAATGTATACGGTTACCATCCAATATGAATATGAAGGACCGGCTATTATGAGCGTGTCCTATACGGACGGCAGGATGGTACCGGAGCTCAGCGGCGATATACAGACGAGAAGCTCGGGAACGAGTATCTGTGATTTCAAGGTCCGTTATGGAAACAGACCCATGCAGGTAAACGGCAGACTGCGCGGGGACGCCTGGGAGGGCTGCTATCTGCTGGTTCGTGGGATTACAATAACAAATTCTTCATTAGCATTGAGAAACTATGTATTTTGTCTATTGCTTTATCTTCTTTTCTTTGATATTGTGGCAATAGCTGTGCTTTTCCGGAATTATCTGGGAAGTCTCTCACTATGGCAGGGAGAATATGGCCAAATAAGCAGGGGGCTTATACTTCTTGTTCTTGTTTCAAGTATTCCACTAATGGTGGGATATCTGATAGGAGGACATGATTTTGCGTTTCATTTGATGAGAATCGAGGGAATAAAGGCAGGATTGCAGTCAGGAGCATTTCCGGTAAAAATACAGCCAAACTGGCTGAATGGCCATGGATATGCAGTATCTGTATTTTACGGGGATCTGCTTTTATATGTGCCGGCTATACTTCGGATCTTTGGCATTTCGATTCAAAGCGCATATGATTTCTATGTTCTGATGATTAATACAGCAACAGTTTTTGTTGCCTATTATTGCTTTGCCAGAATTAGTACTCCGAAGGCGGGGCTGATTGCGACAGCTTTATATTCCCTGAATATTTATCGCCTTACCTGTATCTATACCAGATCGGCTGTGGGGGAGTATTCAGCCATGGTATTTATTCCTTTAATTCTTTATGGATTATGGAAAGTTTACATGCTGCCGGAAGACAGCAGGGAACATCAGAACAGTTGGGTCGCCATTGCAGCTGGATATACGGGATTGATTGTCACGCATATGATCTCCTGTGAAATGGCGGCATTTTTTACTGTTTTGGGCTGTCTGCTTTTGTGGAGAAAAACATTTCGGTTCAAAAATTTTAAAGTGTTGTTTACCTCTGTAATTGCCATACTGCTTTTAAATATCTGGTTTCTGGTGCCGTTTCTGGATTATATGGTAAGCGGTGTATATAATCTTAACAGTCCAGATGCCTATGCGGCTTACCGCTTGGATGAGAGAACCACTTTTCCCGCACAGCTCTTTATGAATGAGTACGCAGAGACGGAGGGAGCGCACTCTTTTTCGAGTGGAGCAATGGAAGAAATGCCGCAGACCATTGGAGTTGCTTTTTTTCTTATTGTTGCGATCTGGTTTGTCATACGTTTCGGTAAAAAGAATGAGGAAAGTAAAGCGAAAAAATGGGAAGAAGGTGTATGTCTGGCATTTGGAATTCTCAGTCTATTCCTCACGACGTATCTGATGCCATATACTTCTTTGGCACGGATGTTTCCTTTTCTGGAATTCCCGGAGCGGAGTCTACAGTACCCCTGGCGTTTTCTAAGCATGGCGGGAGTGTTTTTCTGTTGGTTTGCTGCCATTTTCTTTAAAAAGAACTGGCTGAAAGGAGAAAAGAAGCAATGGATTGCGGGAGCACTTCTTCTGGTATCCTTTTGGCAGGGACTTTCCTATATGAGTGGCGTTTTGAATGAGAATTCCGCCACCTTTATATATCAGGAAGGGAATATGACTACAATGGAGGTAAGTAATGGTGAGTATCTGCCTGTAGGAAGCAATGTGGAAGATTACGTGCCGGTACTAACTTATAATATGGAAGCGCTACAGGTATCTGCGTGGAACAGAGTGGAAGACGGTATAAATATAACACTGTCCAATCTTACGCAGCAGGAGCAGGAAATAGAGATCCCGCTTTTGTATTATAAAGGATACCATGCCCTGGCGAATGGAGAAGAACTCCATATTGAACCGGGGACATCATCGAGAATTACAATTTTGATTCCTGCTGAATTTGAAGGGGAGATATTTGTTGGATTTTTTGAACCATGGTATTGGAGAGGCTGTGAAGTGATTTCATTGTTTGCGTTGTTGGGAATAATTGTATGGATTTATGGGGATAGGAAAAAGAGCGGATGGAGAATGTTTCAAGGACAAAAGGAGTTTTTAAGGTGAAGAAAGATACGCACAATAAGCAAGTTTCAGTTAAAGCCGGAGAACTTTTTTATTATTTTTTTCTTATTATTACAATGGGGGCCAAGGGAATCGGGCTGACAGAAGGTCAGAGAGTGTTTACGCTTTGCCTTATTACAGGATATTTCTGCTTCCTTCTGAAATTGCTTTTTACAGAATATAGTCTGAAGGAATGGTGCGTAAATATTGTTCTTCTTTTGATAGCGGGACTGATCAGGAAAAGCTCCGGAGAGACGGCGGCGCTGGCAGCAGTATGTATGGTGATTGGAATGAAAGATGTTTCACTTATTCGTGTTATGAAGCTAACGCTTGGCATTTGGGGAAGTACATTCCTGTTTTCTGTGCTCAGAGGAGTGCTTGGCATGGGAGATGGGGTTGTTGTTGTTCATTCCAAACTGGGGCTTGGACCAGTTATTCGTTATTCGTTGGGATATACACATCCGAATGTTTTGCATGTAACTTATTTTGTCGTTGTAATGCTTTTGATTTATTCTTTGAAGATGACGGGAAAGAGACTTTGGGTATTGGCTGGTCTGCTGTTTTTGGGGAATCTATATATTTTTTTATATTCTGTTAGCTATACGGGAATTATTATTGTAACTTTTTACCTTTGTATGAGTCTGTACCTTGATGCTAGAAAAAGGCTATCATATGTGGAAAAGATTTTAATCCAATGTATTGCACCTTTTTGTATCATATTTCCAATCGCAGGTCCATTGCTCATAACTGGAAGGGCGTTCGATTTCTTTAACAGGTTATTATCCACACGTTTTCAGTTGGTTTATTATTTTTTTCACACTTTCAGACTGTCTCTGTTTGGTACCAGAACAGTAACACCGTCTGATGCTCATTTAACGCTTGACAGTTCCTTTGCTTATCTGTTGATGTACTATGGAGTGATTGCTTTTGTTTTGTTTGTAACTATCTTTTTGATGACAATTTACAGAAGTGTAAAGAATGACAGGAGGAAAGATTTGGCAGTGCTTGTTTCAACAGCGTTATCCGCTGTGACGGAACAGTTTTTGTTTAATCTTTCCTTCAAAAATATTTCGCTGTTTTTTGTGGGAGATTTCGTGTATAATATTCTGTTGGCAGGTGAAAAGAGGTCCATATGGAACAGGAGAAAAGCATTGCTTATATTAAGAAAGGAAGAACTTTGTCTTGGTTTTAGAATGGAGAGGAGATTTAGAGATGCCTGCAAAGATATCAGGCCGGTAAAATGTTTCATTAGGGCATTGCCAATAGCAGCAATAACAGCGGCTCTTTTTCTGGTTTTATGGAACAGGCCGGATTCCGTTTTTGTTAACAGAGGGCTTTCTGATTACGAAGGAGAATATTTTGTGGCGCAGGCGGACTGGAATCGAGCAGATGAAAACAGTCTGTTTATTGGAGATATGTCTGAAGGCCAGAAGATTTATGAGTTTAAAGAAAATATAGTGGCGCTGGAAGGTGTCAGAGGACTGATCAGTATTATGGTATGGAGTGAGATAGGGGGGATGGTATTTGTTGGAATTTGGCAAGCAAGTATAAAGATTCATAGGAGAAACAAATGATGGTTTTTATCAAATTTAATATGGATATTCTGGTCAAGTATAGCTAAAAGAGTGGTGAAAATTGATTGTAATAAGAGAGTGTAAAATAAAGTGTGTAAGTTACCGGTAACAAAACTTACGCACTTTATTTTACTTTATAGGGTGCGCCCAGCAAAGGGTTTGAAATTCGGTGGGTGAAAGTCCCACTGTGTAAGGTACAAGCTATACCGCACAAAGCGAGTCTTGGGTGGATAACAGAGATGTTGACTGCTAAGCGTAGACAGCGAGACTGCAAGGCATAACTGTATATAGCTTCGATATTAAAATGAAATCGGGAAGGCAGAAGTGCTCCTATTCACCGAAAGCAATACGGAGGTAATCGATAAGAGCGAGATTACCTCCGCTTCCCCGGAGTTTTGAGGCTGGTCGTGCAATCAAGGATTTCAAGTCAACTGGGGAGGTCTGTCTGGTTCCAAATGAGTTGCGTACATCTGGTATACGGAACAACCGTAAAAGGAAGAACTGTAAAAGGCCAGCAGAAGTCGGATGGCCGAATAGTACACGGAAGGACTGCCGTGGAAGTCGAGAAAGACCTGTCCTCGCAGGTCGGCCATGTAAAGTGATATCAAAGAGGAAACATAGTCTGTACGCAGAGGCAGGAGAAACTATGGAAACGAAATTGGCGAGAATATCACAGCTGTCAAGCGAAAATCCAGGAATGGTATTTACATCAGTGGGACATCTGATAAACAGGGAATTATTAAAAGAATGTCA
>CAJFMW010000007.1 GCA_904392525.1 uncultured Eisenbergiella sp. | reverse complement strand
TTTGCGGCGGGCGTTCCCTGTAAGATGATCCGGGAAATTACCGATGAGGATCTGAAGGAATTTGAGCCGATTCCGGAATAAATGTGGGAATTCAGCTATCCTCATAGAGGAAAAAATCCATCTGATCGATCCGGTATTGATCATCTACAAAAGAATACCGCAGTGTCACATAACCGGGGATGACGGCGGGAGATACCTGGATGCTCACATCGGCATAAAGCGTATCGCCCTCCAGGTAATATTTTACAATTCCTCCATATCCGGCCTGTTCAAACAGATTGTCCGGATTGCTCTCACGCATATCGAGGGTGACGGTCTGATCCGGAAATCTCAGGGTTACAATGCCATCGTCAATCTGGCTTTCCAGATGAGAATCCAGGTAAGAAACCGGGGATTCGTAAAGGATTTCCTGCATCCGGGACAGATCCACAATATGAAGATTCATCAAAAAAACGCCGGTTCCCTCTCCTTCCACCAGAGCGACAGCCACTTTCGTGTTGTCGTCGTATGGCCATAGAGAGGGAAGAAACATGGAGTTATTCATGGTTTCTCCGGACAGGGGAAGGGCCTGATCCCGGTGGATTTCTCATCAGGGACGGCAGAGAAAGCTTCCGCAACAGTATTCCTTTCCGAAGAAACGGTCTCTGCTACGGCTATGCCGGATGTGTTTTTCCCGGAACAGGCATATAAAGAGAACGACAGAATCAGAAGAGAAAAAACTGCAAGTTTCCATTTTAGCGGCTGTGGCGCTGTCTCTGTTGTTGGCATCCTGCGGCCTGGAAAGCGCCACCGGCGGCGCAGATGCTGCTTCCGGCACTTACCAGGAAATCGAGACCGGATATCCGCTGAAGCAGATCGCCGTGTCTGAGGGGAAGAGATGGGCATTAACGGCGGACAATGAGGTGCTCGCTGCGGAAAATGGGAAGGAAGATTTCCGTTGTGTCAGAAAGATTGAGGGGATATACAGCGGGACGGACGGCTTTGTAAATGTCTGTTTTGTGGATGCTCAGACCGCGTATGCGGCTTATTTTTCAGAGGATGAAAGAAGTGTGGTGGTGGAGCGCACGTCGGATGGAGGAGAGAGCTGGGAACAGACCTCTCTTGTCTATGGAGATTATGGGGAAGTCTGTGATGCGGGCAGCGTTTATCTGAGTTTTTTCGATGACGAAAACGGATATATTGGGGTGAGCTATCACGGGGAGGACTCTTATCTTTACCGCACGGAAAATGCAGGCGCCGAATGGAGAAGTGAAAAGCTCCCGGTGCAGGATGAAAGCATCAGCTATATCGATGGATACGCGCCTGTTTTTTACGGTGAAAATGGAGCGGGAATGATTGTGCTGAAAGCTGTGGGAGAAAGCGCATCGTACAGGCTGTTTCTGACCGAAGACTATGGAGCGGCCTGGAAAGCGGCGGGAGAGCTGCCGCTTGAGTCGGTGCAGGGATATGCAGCGGACGGAGCGGGGAGGTTTCTGTTTGTTGACGGTATGGGAAAACTGTACGAACGGGTAGGATGATCCGGGGATTACCAATCCGTGTTCCCCCTCAAAGCTGCCTTCCTGCGGAATTCTCTGGGTGATGTCCCGGTCAGGCGGTGAAAGACCAGGGAGAAGTAGTTGGAATTGGAAAAACCGGTCTTTAAGATTGAAGCGAAAATGGTAGAGGGAACGATAAGCCGGGCGGAAAATACATTCCGCCCGGCTGTTTTCTGCCCGTGGTATGAACTCCCATCAGGCCTTTCCAAACAGCTCCTTTGCCTTTGCCATCCGTTCCACCACCGGAACGCTGAAGGGACAGCGGGTCTCACAGCCGCCGCAGGCGATGCAGTCCGCAGCATTGGCGGAAAGGCCTTCGTAATGCGCCCGGAGCGTGGCGGGAACCTCCTGCTGCATGACGGCCAGGTCATAGAGTTTATTGACCATGGCGATGTCGATTCCGGCCGGGCAGGGCGCGCAGTGGCCGCAATAGGTACACTGGCCGGAATAGGCGTGATGCGGTGCGTTCGCCAGAACGCTGGCATAATCCTTTTCCTCTTCCGAAGCGGTTTCATAGGAGGCTGCCTCCCTCACATGCTCAGGGGTATCAAAGCCTGCGAGCACGCTGGCAACTGCGGGACGGGTCAGCGCATAATGGAGGCACTGAACGGGAGTGAGCGCCACGCCGAAGGGAGAGGTCTGTGCGGAAAACAGCCGCCCGCCTGCGTAGCCCTTCATGACCGTGATGCCTACGCCCTGCTGTTCGCAGATCTGATACAGCTCCGCTCTCTCCGGATTGATGCCACCCAGGCTTTCTTCATAGGTGTCCGCAAAATAGGTGTTCATGTCCTCGCTTGCGGGCAGCAGATCAAAGGCGGGATTGACGCTGAAAAGGATCATTTCGATTTCCCCGCTCAGGGCGGCCAGCTTTCCCACCTTCGGATTGTGGGTGCTCATGCCGATATGACGGATCATGCCCTTTTCCTTCTGCTCTTTGACGTAGGCCAGAAATTCTCCCTCCATGATGCGGTGAAATTCCGCCTCCTCATCCACGAAATGAATCATTCCGAGATCGATATAATCGGTCTGAAGGCGCGTAAGCAGATCGGAAAAGGCTTCCTGCACCTTATCCATATCTCTGGTGCGCACGTACTGGCCGTTCTGCCAGGTGGAGCCGAAGTGTCCCTGAATGATCCATTTTTCCCGTCTTCCCTTCAGGGCGTTTCCGATATTGGAGCGGACATTGGGCTCGGACATCCAGCAGTCCAGAATGTTGATTCCACAACCCTCACAGCAGTCGATGACCGCCTTCACTTCTTCCGCGTTGTGCCGTTCCAGCCACTCCGCGCCGAGCCCGATCTCGCTCACCTTCAGGCCTGTTTTCCCCAATTCTCTGTACCTCATGATTTTTCCCGTCCTCCTTTTCCGCCGTCAGGCGGTATCTTTTAATAGCAGCCGGCCGCCAGGCCCCGCCGTCCGTGATTGCGCCTTTGCCGGACCGGCGGCCGTTGTTGATACAATTTTATCATATAGGCGCTGCAAAATCTATTCTTTCAGCAGGCCCACATGCGGCTTTGCGAATGGAGCGGAGCAAACGGTAACCGACCTGTCCGGCAAATCGCGGCACAGAAAAGAAGCAGTGTTACGCCTCGAACATTCTATGCATTTTAGTTATACTTTTCTGCCAATTCAGCATTTTACTTCCGCCAAAAACTGCGCTACAATGCCTCTTGTAAGGAACGAAAACAGGAAAGACAGCCCGGCTGTCATGTTTTGAGAGAAAGAAGAGAATGTCGCCTGACAGGAAGGCGGCCGCACGAACCGTCGATTCGTGCGGAAAGGAGGAAACCATGGAATCAGTGAAATTAAACAACGGAGTAGAGATGCCTCTGGAGGGCTTCGGCGTGTTTCAGGTGCCGGATCCGGCGCAGTGCGAGCAGGCGGTTCTGGACGCCATTGCCAGCGGTTACCGGCTGATCGATACAGCCGCAGCGTACATGAATGAGAAGGCGGTGGGAGAGGCCATCAAGAAATGCGGTGTGCCCAGGGAAGAGCTTTTCATCACCACAAAGCTCTGGGTGCAGGACGCAAGCTATGAAGGCGCAAAGCAGGCCATTCAGACCTCTCTCGACAATCTGGGACTGGATTACCTGGATCTGTATCTGATCCATCAGCCCATGGGCGATTACATCGGCGCGTACCGGGCCATGGAAGAGGCGTATCAGGAAGGAAAGCTGCGTGCCATCGGCGTGTGCAACTTCTATCCGGCCCGTCTGGCGGATCTGTGCGAAACGGTTACGGTAATGCCTGTGGTCAATCAGGTGGAACTGCATCCCTTCTTCCAGCAGGAGGATGCGCTGGCGCTGATGAAGGAATACGGCGTGCATCCGGAAGCATGGGGTCCCTTTGCAGAAGGGAACCATGGAATCTTCACCCATCCGGTTCTGACGAAAATCGGTGAAAAATACGGAAAGAGCGCGGCGCAGGTGGCTCTTCGCTGGAATGTGCAGAGAGGCGTGACCGTCATCCCCAAGTCGGTGCATAAGGAGAGGATGGAGCAGAACCTGGACATCTGGGATTTCACCCTGAGCGATGAGGATATGGCGGAGATCGCAAAGCTGGATCTGGGCCACAGCGAAATCGTCAACCACAGCGATCCGGCGTTTGTGAAGATGCTGCATGGCATGAAGCTTCATGCGTAGGAGCGTGCGCCCATGCATCAGGGTATCACATTAAAGAACGGTGTGGAGATGCCCCTTCTGGGCTTCGGCGTTTTCCGGCTGAAAGAGGAGCGCATTTCCTGCATCCGGACAGCCGTGGAAACAGGATACCGTCTTTTCGATACGGCGGCCGCCTGTCAGGATGAGCAGGCGGTCGGAACCGCCCTGCGGCAGGCGGTGGAAGACGGCCTTGTGAAACGGGAAGAGCTGTTTCTCACCGCCAAGCTCAGCCTTCAGGATGTGGGAGAGGGCAGGACAGAAGCGGCCTTTGAGGAAACGCTGAAGAAACTTCAGACGGATTACGTGGATCTGTATCTGATCCATCAGCCCTACGGCGATTATTACGGCGCATGGCGGATCATGGAGTGCCTTTACAGGGAAGGAAGAGTCCGGGCAATCGGAGTCAGCAATTTCAGCCCGGAACGCCTGATGGATCTGTGCCTGAACAGTGAGATTGGCCCGATGGTCAATCAGATTGAGCTGCATCCCTTCTACCATCAGGACGCGGCCATCCGGACCATGTGCGGGCTTGAGGTGTGCCCGCAGGCGTGGGCGCCTCTGTGTGAAGGCATGCGGAATATTTTTTCCAATAAAACGCTGGAAAAAATCGGGAAAAAATACGGAAAGAGCGCGGCTCAGACGGCGCTTCGGTGGAACGTGGACAGGCAGGTTGGCGTGGTGACGAGAAGCCGGAATCCGGAACATATCAGAGAAGATTTTGACATCTGGGATTTTCATCTGTCGGAAGCGGACCAAAAGGCGATTGATGAGATGGACATCGGATACAGCGAGATTCTGGACTATCGGAATCCCAATATCGCCCGGATGTTTATCCAAAAAAGTATCTGCCGCTGATCTCTGAATATTCAAATACCTTCCCACAAGGGAAGGCCGACCGCAATGCAGAAGCGGCTGCCTGGGCAGCCGCTTATTTTGACGTGGCCGGAGGATATCCGTTTTTGACCTTATAATTTTCTCCCCAGTCCCACATGGCGTCCAGAACGGGCTTCAGGCTGTAGCCAAGCTCGGTCAGGGAATATTCCACGCGGGGCGGCACTTCGGGATAAACGGTGCGGATGCCGCGATTGGCCTGCATCCGAATATTCAAAAGCAGGAGGTATTTGTCATGAACGAAGTCGTAAAATTTTTACAGGAGAATCCCGTACAGTATCTGGCAACCGTAGGCCGTGATGGAAAGGCCAAATGCCGTCCATTCATGTTTGCGGGTGAACTGGATGATAAGCTGTGGTTTTGCACCAACAACACCAAGGACGTCTACAAGGATATGCAGCAGAATCCCAACATTGAGGTTTCCGTTTCCAGCCCGTCCTATGAGTGGATTCGTCTGAACGGTGAAGCTGTTTTTGAGGACAACATGGCCGCCAAAGAAATGTGCATTCAGAATCCCATTGTCAAGGGACAGTATGGAGAGGCATCTAACTCGATCTTTGAAGTGTTCTATCTGAAGAATGCCCATGCGGTGATTGCCGACTTTTCCGGCAACCCGCCCAGGGAGTATGACCTGTAAGTCTAATTTTTCAAATATCTTCGGGGCTTACCCCAATCTTAAAGGGCAGACAGATGTAGGAGGTTCATCATGCAGACAAGAGATTATCTGAAATATATCGTGGAAAAAATTCATTCTACCGTATTTGCCACTGTGGACAGCGAAGGGCGTCCCGTTACCTGTGCCATTGACATCATGGACTATGATGAAAGCGGCCTTTATTTTCTGACTGCAAAGGGCAAGAATTTTTATGACCGCCTGAAATCCAACGAAAACATTGCGTTTACCGCCATGAAGGGAGAAGATACGCTTTCCTGTGTGGCCGTATCGGTGCAGGGCAGAGCTAAAGAAATCGGCCCGGACAGGCTGCCTGATCTGTTCCGCAAAAACCTGTACATGGCAAAGATTTATCCTGACGAACGTTCCCGCAGCGCCCTTACCGTATTCAAAATCTACGAGGGAACCGGAGAATGGTTTGATCTGTCCAAACTGCCGATAGAACGGGCCGGATTTTCCTTTGGCGGCGCCCAGGAAAAGGAAACCGGTTATTTTGTGACGGATAAGTGCATCGGCTGCAAGCTGTGCTATTCCAAATGCCCGCAGAAGTGCATTGATATCACGCAGAAGCCGGTTGTGATCCGGCAGGAGAACTGCCTGCACTGTGGAAACTGTTTTGAAATCTGTCCGGCAGGGGCAATCGAACGGCGGTGAGAGAGAAGGAACAAGTTGTTTATTTTTTGTTCATAATTTATACACGAATAGGACATAATTTACAAACAAAACGCAAATATATCTGTTCTACAATAAAGGCCGAAATGAGAAGCTCCCACAAAAAAGCAGTCAGGAAAAGGAACGGCCAGTCATGAAGCCCGAAAAAAAATCCGGAAAAAGCAGAAAATTTTCCATCCCGGCCATCCCGCCCATGCGGCTGTGGCACCGGATCGTTCTGTATCTGCTGACGGCAGTCTGTGTGGCGCTGTCGCTGATAGAGGTGACATTCCAGTGCTTTCCGTATGCGGCGGGCATGTTGTTTTATGTGCTCGCAGCGGTTATGCTTACGGTAAGCTGTTATTATTTCATCATCAATATCAGACGGGATATCCGGGAGATCATAAAGCCGGCGATCGCGGCAAACCGGTACACGAATATGGTGGCGGAGGACTACAGACTGAGAACCATCCTGTTCGCGGTACCCGGAATGATGAGCAATATCATTTTCGCGGTTTTCAATGGCGTGGTGGGGGTGACCAGCCGCTCCGCCTGGCTCGGAACCTTGGCCGCCTACTATATTCTGCTCAGCCTGATGCGCTCCGGCGTGGTCACGCAGGAGAAACGGCTTTCCCGGATCCGGGATGAGAAGGAGCGCATGAGGAAGGAGCTTCGGGTCTACCGGAGGAACAGCGTGATGTTTCTTTTCCTGGCGGTGGTGCTGGCGGGAGCGGCTGTTTTGCTGGTGAATTCCGAGGGAGGAAAAAGCTACCCGGGCTATGCCATCTATGCGGTGGCCGCCTATACTTTTTACAAGATCATCATGTCCACCATTCAGGTCCTGAAGGTGGGAAAAAGGAAGTCGCCTCTTCTCACCATAACCAGAAGAATCGGCTATATTGACGCCTGTGTTTCCATCCTGACGCTGCAGACGGCCATGTTCGCGTCCTTTGCCAGCGGGCAGGAGGACTTTATGCTGCTGATGAACGCGGCCACGGGAGCCGTGGTCTGCATGATGGTTCTGGGGCTGGGCATCCAGGGACTCTGTTATTACAGAAAACAGACGGGAGGAAAAGCGTAAAACGCTTCGGTATGGAGGTAAAAAATGGTTCATATCCTTGTAGTTGAAGATGATGTGAAGCTGAATCAGATCGTGTGTACCTATCTGAATGACAGCGGCTTTCAGGCGAAAGGCTGCCTGTCGGCAAACGAGGCATACGATGAAATGTACAACAATCTGTATGACCTGATCATTTCGGATATCATGATGCCTGGAATCGACGGGTTTGAGTTCGCGCGCTCCGTCAGGCAGGTGAATAAGACCATTCCGATTCTGTTCATGTCCGCGAAGGACGATCTGCCCTCCAAGCAGAAGGGCTTTCAGCTGGGAATCGACGATTATATGGTAAAGCCCATAGAACTGGGAGAGCTGCTGCTTCGCGTCCGGGCGCTGCTGCGCAGGGCGAACATTGAAATGGAGCGGAAAATCACAGTAGGGAATCTGGTGCTGGATGCGGATGCGATGAGCGCGGAGATCGACGGAGAGGAGATAAGCCTCACCACCAGAGAATTCAACATCATTTATAAGCTGCTTTCCTATCCGAAAAAAACCTTTTCCAGGGCGCAGCTCATGGATGAGTTCTGGGGCGTGGACAGTGAAACAAGCCTGCGGGCGGTGGATGTGTACGTGACCAAACTGCGGGATAAGCTGTCGGCCTGCGACGGCTTTAAGATCGTGACGGTGAGAGGCCTGGGATACAAAGCGGTGCTGGTCTGAGAAAAGGAAGAACGCGATGAAAAAAGAAAGAAATCCCCGCGGAATCCGGGAAAGCCTTTTCCCGGCCTCCCTTTTTGCAATCTATCTGGGCGTGCTGTTTCTGATGTCCGGAATCCACACCGGACTGATCGTATTCATAAACAGAAGTGAGCTGCCGGATCTGGTTCAGGTTCTCATTCCCATGGTTTACTGGGGAATGGTTGCAGTGGGGCTCACCCTGTTTACCAGAAGCAAAATAAGAAGCACCTATGAGGAGCCTCTGCATAAAATGGCGGAAGCCACCAGCCGGGTGGCGGGCGGAGATTTTTCCGTCTATGTGCCCACCGTCCACACTCAGGACAGATGGGACTATCTGGACGTGATGATCGTGGATTTTAACAAAATGGTGGAGGAGCTTGGGAGCATCGAGACGCTGAAAACCGATTTTGTTTCCAACGTTTCCCATGAAATGAAGACGCCCATCGCAATCATCAAAAACTATGCGGAGCTTCTGCGCCTGGAGAGCCTGACGGAGGAGCAGAAAGAGGAATACGCCCGGAACATCGAGGACGCGGCGGTCAGGCTGTCCGCCCTGATCAGCAACATCCTGAAGCTGAACAAGCTGGAAAACCAGAGAATCACCCCGGAGGTGGAGGCCTACGATGTGTGCAGGCAGGTCTGCGACTGTATCCTTCAGTTTGAGAACGCCTGGGAGGAAAAGGAGATCGAGCTGGAAACGGATATGGAGGACAGCGCGTTTGTGGAGGCGGACGAGAGCCTTCTGGAGCTGGTGTGGAACAATCTGATTTCCAACGCGGTCAAGTTTACGCCTCCGGGCGGGACGATTACGGTGAAGCAGTTCTCACGGCAGGACACCGTGACCGTGTCCGTCTCTGATACGGGCTGCGGCATGGGTGCGGAGAGCATGAAGTATATTTTCGATAAATTTTACCAGGCGGACACTTCCCATTCCCGGGAAGGAAACGGCCTCGGCCTTGCGCTGGTCAAAAGGGTGCTGGAGCTTCTGGACGGCGGCATCCGGGTGGAAAGCGAACCGGGTAAGGGAAGCACATTTTCCGTAACGCTGCCAGCTGCCGCAGCCGTAAAGCAGGAGAAAGACTGATGTGAAACTCTGCCGCGGTTATGCTCCGGAATGCGGATCAATTTGGATGAGCAGGCCAGGAAAGGATCATGAAGGAAATGGAAACCGGAAGAAAAGAATTTATGAGTTATGAATATAAAACGGTCACGGCGGATGTGGACAGGGCGTCTTTTCTGCTGGACGGATACGAGAATTTCGGCTGGGAGCCGGATGATAACATATATCAGAATGCCGGAGAGGCAGCAAGGGCGGGAAAGCAGAAAAAGGTAACGCTCCGTCTGAAGCGGAACCGGAAGATCATAAATAAAATGGAGCTCACCCGCCTGCAGCGGAATTTTGAAGCCTGCGTGAGAGAGATCGACACTCTGGAGAGGACAAAGACCTCTGTGCCGACGGAATGGGCTCTGGTTATCGGCATCCTTGGGACGGCGTTCATGGCCGGATCCACCTTTGCGGTGACGGCGCAGCCGCCGATGATCCTGCTTTGTATTGTGCTTGCTATCCCCGGCTTTCTCGGCTGGATCCTGCCCTGGTTTGTTTATAAAAAGCTCCTTGCCAGGCAGACAGAGAAAATAACCCCTCTGATTGAAGAAAAATATGATGAGATCGACGCTATCTGCGAGAAGGGGAATAAGCTGCTGTACTGAATGAAAGAGAAGGCCGTGTAGATTTACAAAAGGCGGATGGAGAAAATCACTCCATCCGCCTTTTGTATTCCTTTCCCCATTCTTCCATGGCGTCCAGAATGGGACGCATGGACTCTCCCAGCGGAGAAAGCGCATATTCCACTCGGGGCGGAACCTCGGGATAAACCGTTCTGGTAATGATCCCGTCCCCTTCCATGGCGCGCAGGCTGTCGGTCAGCACCTTCTGGCTGACGCCTTCCAGGTCCCTGCGCAGCTCGTTGAAGCGCCAGGGGCGCATGAGCAGGTTCCTCAGAATCAAAAGCTTCCATTTGCTGCCGATGAGCTGGACGGTGGTCGCCACCGAGCAGGCGGGCATTTCTTCTTTGGTCAGCATGGAGAACCTCCTTTTCGTTATGCTGCCAGGGCGGCGGATGCCGGTTTGCCTGACAGGACTGTTTCAATGACCGGAATTTAACAGTTTAAAATCGCATGTTACACTCTGATTATAGTGCAGCATGCGATTGGAAGCAAGGAGATTTTCCCAAAATATATTTATAACATAAGACCTTTTCTTGCCAGCCTTATTGTTCCGCGGTAAAATAAGGGAATCAATCAAGGCTGGAGGCGGGCGTCTGCTATATCTGCCTGAAGGGCTCCGAGCACAGCATTGCCAACACCGGTACAGAGGATCTGGTCATGCTGACGGTGGTTGTAACGTGATTTATCGTTTTTTTATAATTTAAATCCGGTCTGCCTCATAAAATAGAATAAATCTTTGCAGGCCACACCCAATTCTAAACATATATTAGGAATTTTAGGCTTACTGCTTGGCGTTGTAATGGGACCGGCTGTTGCTTCCAAAGTAATGATTGTATAGTCATAAGCTTTAGCAGCAGCAATCAGCCAGGGATCCGCAGCTTATCAGCCAGCTGTTTCCAAAATCCGGGAGCAAGGTCAAACGGATAATAATTCTGGTAAGGCGTTATAAATATATTTGAATCAATTAAAAATTTTTCTGTTACCATTTTGCACCGCCGATCTCATCCACAAGCCTTGAAAAAGTTTTACGGTTTGTGCTTGTTAAATGATAGACTTCGGTATATTGTGTTCTTCCTTCTCTTGCACTTTGTGCTAATGCATTTACAAACCTATGATCAAGTTTGCTTCCTAATGTACGATAGTAATTTCCGCCAGATTCCTTCTCCTGAAGCTGATTGACTTTCCAGTTATTATATTGTTTCTGCAAAATGTGAATGATTTCATTATATTGTTCAGAAGTGACCTTCTGATAGTCAAGGGCCCGCCGTATTATGACATATTTGCTGCACTTAAAATATTTTGCTAATTCTTCTGTACGGGTCAAAGTGGTTCCGCCTGTCTGATTCCACTGATCCATAAAAACAGATTCTGGAACAAGCAGTTCTGCGGCAACAGCATTGCAGAGAACTTCCACAGTGCTTACTTTATGATCGCTGCCATATGGCTCATTATAAAAGCTGTCTGTTCCAAGCCAGATATGTGCAGTTTCATGTAAGAGAGAAAATAGTTTTCCGTTATCAGAATCACATACATTGATAAAAATCAGTGGTACATATGGATCTACCAGGGTAAAAGCACGAAATTCATCTACAGATAATTTCCTGTGTGTATTGCTTCCAACTGTTCCGCTCATCATAACCATAATTCCTGCATTTTCCAGTCGATGGCGGATAATTCTAAAAGATTCCGCAGCGTTTTTGCTGCTTTTGTACCAAACAGTATCCAACTTCAATGTATTACGGATGTGTTCAGCAATAACACTGGCGGCTTTTTCATTTTTATCGCATGCAACAAAAGAGAGCGGCTCCTGTCCGTTATCCTGCACGTATTCGATCATCCATTCCTGAGCGTCAGTCATCATATCCACAATATCAATCAGATTGCGGCTGGGTTCCTGAACGGTAAGGCTGTCAACTGTTCGGTATTCCACAATCCTGCAATTTTCAACAGGTGGTTTTTCCAAAAAGAAATAGCCAAACGGAATATTTGTTTTCTTGCTGACTTCCTCTATCTGATTAAAAGTCGGAACTTTTTCGCCGGTTTTCCATTTATTCAGTAAATCCAAGACAGAGTGATTGACGTTGCCGAGTTGTACTTTTTCCAAGACCCAGTTGAGAATTTCCGGTGCAATAGACACAGTTGTTCCTGCCATGTCAGTTCCTCCTTTCTCTGAATGTCAATCATATTATGACGATTATATGATAGAAACAGCCGCCACTACTTCATAGTGACGGCTTAAAATAAGCGATAACTAAGGGTGGCCGTAATCTTTAGGTTTTCCCTTTTCCTGCAATCAATATACCATATCCTCTAAATCGATTCAATAGGTCCGGAGCTGTCCAAGGAAAAATATTTTATTTATTTTCTGACGGTTTATACACGAATTACGGGAAACAAGATGAAAGATGACGTAAGACGCATGGTATCCTTATGGTAACTACGGCACAATAAAGTGCGTACTTTTTTTCTCCCTTTTTCTGCCCTACAATGAAGCTGCAAACGGAAAAAGCCATTTGGATCAGAAAAGGGAGTCCGGCACGAAGCTCCGGGCTCACGCTGAAAGGAGGAAATCACTATGGCACTCTCAAATTTTTTAGGATGGAACAGAAAAATGGAAGCATCTCCGGCGGCTGCGTGCGGAACAGCCTGCGGAGCGGGAGACAAGCCCGCCGAGAAGCCTGCCGCGTGTGGAACGGCCTGCGGAGCGGGAGATAAGCCCGCCGAGAAGCCTGCCGCGTGCGGAACGGCCTGCGGAGCGGGAGATAAGCCCACTGAAACGCCCGCTGCGTGCGGAACGGCATGTGGAGCCGGGGATAAATAAGCGTTGATTCCTGCCGGCTCCCGGCCGCGCAGCGAGTGCGCAGCCGGGATGTGACATGTAACAAATAAGCTTCCACAAAAATCATGAAAACAGGTCTGCGCAGAAGCTGCGCAGACCGCAGAAAAAAGAACCGGCAGGGGATGCCCGTCGGCTGCACAGGGAGATCAGGGATGATGAAACAGTATTTTTCCTTTCAATGGCATATTACGGACGAATGCGACCAGCGCTGCAAGCACTGTTATATTTTTTCGGAAAATAACTGCAAAAAGCTGGATTCCATGAACTGGGAACAGATGCAGGATACCTTTTATAACTGTCTGGACTTCTGCAGGGTATATGACCGTCTGCCCTATTTCTACATCACCGGGGGAGACCCGATCCTGCATCCGGATTTCTGGAAGCTTCTGAGGCTTTTGAAGGAGCACGACATTCCCTTCACCATCCTGGGAAATCCCTTCCATCTCAATGACGAGGTCTGCCGGAGGCTGAAGGAATACGGCTGTCAGAAGTACCAGCTGTCGCTGGACGGCATGCGGGAAACCCACGACTGGTTCCGCAAGCCCGGTTCCTTTGATATTACGCTGGAAAAAATCGGGTGCATCAACCGCGCGGGAATCCGCAGCGTAATCATGACCACCGTTTCCGGAACGAACATCGATCAGATACCGGAGATCATCGATACGGTGGTGAAGGCCGGGGCGAATGTGTTCGCTTTTGCCAGATACTGTCCCACCAGCGAAGAAAAGGATGTGGGCATCGAGCCGATGCGCTACCGGAAGCTGCTGGAGGACTGCGACAGAAAATTTAAGGAATACGAGGCGGCAGGGTGTGAGACCTATTTTAACAAAAAGGATCATCTCTGGACGCTGTATGAATATGAAACCGGAGCCTTCAAAATCCCGGAAACCGCGGAGAAAGGTATGATCTACGGCGGCTGCAACTGCGGCAACTGCCATCTCACCATCATTCCCACCGGAGACGTGTTCGCCTGCAGGCGGGTGCAGAACAGCAGGGTGGGAAACGTGTTTACAGACCGTCTTGCGGATATCTGGGTCTGCCAGATGGAGCAGTACCGGGATTATCAGAAATTTGAAAAATGTTCAAAATGCGAGCTTCTGGCCTGGTGCCGGGGCTGCCCGGCGGTTGCGAGCGGCAGGGACGGGAATTTCTATGCCGCAGATCCACAGTGCTGGAAAGAGGTATGAGGAGGCCGGCGCGAACAGGGTTCGCGCCAGAGAGCGGCTGAAATCGTTCTTTTCTGAATTTATGCCGCCAGAGGCGGCTGAAAGCGAGGCGCGTTATGTCAGTTATGTTGCCGGAAAAAATGAAAGCGGTGGTTCTGACAGAGCCGACGAAGGCGGAAGAGGTGAGGCTGACGGACTGTCCGGTACCGCAGGTGCGGCCGGAGGACACCCTGCTGGTGCGGGGCGCTACCTGCGCTCTGGGCTATGCGGCGATCCAGCTGGCAAAGGCGCTGGGCTGCAGGGTGATTGCGACCGCTCATAAGGAGAGCAGGCTTCCCCTCCTTGCGGAAGCGGACGAGGCGGTACTGGATACGGGAAGGCTGGCGGAAACCCTGCCCGGTGCGGCATTTCCCGGCACAGTCCGCCCCCGTGCAACGAGCCCCGGCGTCACCCGTTCCAGGATCACAAAGGCGCTGGAACTGGTGGGGCCGAAAACCCTTCCTGACACCCTGCGCTGTGTGGAAAAGGGAGGAATCGTCTGCAACACGGGTATTCTGGGAGGGGTGTATGCCCTAAGCGGCTTTGATCCCATCAAGGACATCCCGAACGGCGTGTATCTGACCGGATTTTACAGTAACGGGCCGACGCAGGAGATCATGGACGAAATTTTCAGCTTTCTGACGGCGCACCGCCTGCAGCCCTGCGTGGGAAAATGCTTTGATTTTTCGGAAATCAGGGAGGCATGCGAGGCGCAGGATACAGGAGCGGTGAACGGGAAAATCGTGGTACACATATCGCGCATATCGGATCACGGGTGATTCTCGTGGGACAGCGGATATTACAGCAGACAGTTTGGAGGAATAACAGGATGGATGCAAAAATCTGTTTACAGAAATTACAGTATGTAGGCGTTCTGGAATTTGCGACAACGGATGAGCAGGGCGGCCCGCAGGTGCGGAACATCAGTGCCATTCATTATGAACCGGACGCCGTTTATTTTTTCACGGCAAGGGGCAAGGACTTCTGCAGGGAGCTTCTGGCGGACGGCCGGGTGCAGGTTCTGGGATATACGCAGTATAAGGAGATGATCCGCCTGTCGGCAAGGGCGGTTCCCGTTCCACAGGAGGAGCAGAAGCGCTGGATGGATGTGATTTTTGACGAGCAGCCCTATCTTTCCAACGTGTATCCGGGGAACACGCGGGAAATCGGCATCGTGTTTGTGATCCGGGATGCGCAGATCGAATATTTTAACCTTGGCGTCCGGCCGATCTTCCGGGAAAGCTATACCATCGGACAGGGAACGGTTTCGCCCAAAGGATATGTGATCAGCGATTCCTGCATCGGCTGCAGAACCTGTGAACGGAACTGCCCGCAGGGCTGCATCGTGCCGGGACAGCCGTTTCAGATTCAGCAGGAGCACTGTCTGCACTGTGGAAACTGCTATGAAAAATGTCCGGTGAGCGCCGTTAGGAAGGGAGATTCTCATGTTTTCAGGAGTGCGTAAATGCGGGAAGGCGGAACCCGCACAACCCATACAGGAAAAGACAGAACGTCTGAAGGAGCTGCTTTGGCAGGCCGACGCTGTGCTGGTGGGCGCGGGAGCGGGACTGTCCACTTCCGCGGGCTTCACCTACAGCGGGGAACGCTTCCGGATGTATTTTTCGGATTTTGAGAAAAAATACAGCTTCCATGATATGTATTCCGGCGGCTTTTATCCCTATGATTCGCTGGAGGAATACTGGGCGTACTGGAGCCGTTATATCTATGTCAACCGCTATATGGACGCGCCGAAACCCGTGTATGAGACGCTGCTTGAGCTGCTTCAGGAAAAGGATTATTTTGTCCTGACCACCAACGTGGATCACTGCTTTCAGAAGGCGGGCTTTGAGAAAAAGAGGCTGTTCTATACCCAGGGGGACTACGGTCTGTTCCAGTGCTCTGAACCCTGCCGTCAGGAAACCTGGGAGAATGAGGAGATTATTGGCCGCATGATCCGGGAGCAGTCCGACATGCGGGTGCCCGCCGAACTGGTGCCTCACTGTCCGCACTGCGGAAGGCCGATGACCATGAACCTGCGGTCGGACGACAGCTTTGTGCAGGATGAGGGCTGGTACAGGGCTGCAGAACGGTATCAGGCTTTTCTGCGGCGGCATGCGCATGGAAGGGTTCTCTATCTGGAGCTGGGCGTGGGCTATAACACCCCGGGCATCATCAAGTATCCCTTCTGGCAGGCGGTATACCGGAATCCGGAGGCGTCGTATACCTGTCTGAACCTTGGGGATGCGGCCGCACCGGGAGAGATTGCGGAACGGTCGTTGTGCATTGACGGGGATATAGGGGAAATATTAGAAAAACTGAAGTAAAAAACAACAGATGCAACATAGGCATTGTGCCCGCAGTGCAGATATCTGAGCAGCCCCACGCAGGAGGTCCTGGTTCCGCTCCGCTTGGGGCTGAATGTGTTCCACCGGAACACAGTGTTGCCAAAATGCCGAAAAAAAGACTGCCAAAGTGCCGAAAAAATAATTGCCAAAATGCCGAAAAAGGTATCCTTCCCAATACCTGGTACCTTTCAGAATCGTACTTGTTTCTGCGTTCTGCGGCACTATAATATAAATAAGTTCAAAAAAGTGAACCGCGATATTTTTTAAAACCGGTTCTTTTAATTGAACTGAAAATATGTTATGGTAAAGGAGCAGATAAGGATGACAAACGCAGAAAAGATCAACGCATTTCTTGACCGGGCCGGAGTATGGTTTTTCCTGACTACAGACGGGGATCAGCCGAAAGGACGGCCGTTCCGCTTCCATCTTCTGAAGGAGGACAAAATTTATTTTGGAACGGGAACCTTAAAAAAGGTTTACCGTCAACTGCAGGAAAATCCCCATGTGGAAATTCTTGCCGTGGATGGAGAGGAATTTCTCCGCTACGACGGGAAAGTGGTGATGGAAAAAAACGACGACATTGCAAAGGCTGTTCTGGCGAAGGCACCGGCCATGCAGAAGCTTTACAATGAAGAGACAGGCTTCCGTCTGGGAATCTTCCATCTGGAAGGAGGAAAGGCGGAGATCTGTACGGCCATGGGACAGAAGGAGGCTTTTGAGGTGTAAGCCTTCCGAAAAGAAGGAGGGAAAATACGGATGGAGGAACGGTTTGGGCGCTGCCCGTTTTATACCACGCAGCGGTTGATACAGGGGAAATGGGCAATTCTGATTCTGCATTATCTGAGTGGCGGGCCTGTCCGGTTTAATGAGCTGCAGCGGAAAATGCCGAAGATGACCCATGCGACCCTTTCGAACCAGCTCAAACAGCTGGAGGCGGAGGGGCTGGTAAAAAGAACGGTTTACGGAGACATTCCTCCGAAGGTGGAATATTCCCTTACGGAAATCGGAAAAAAATTTCAGCCCGTTCTGGAAAGCATCCAGACCTTTGGAAAGGAATACATCGCGCAGATGAACGGGGAGACGGAAGAAGAATGACAGGCGGCCGGCTGGCCGCCTGTTTCAGTTTTTATCAGGTATGCGCCGCGGTGTAGGCCTTTCCGGGCATGATCCGCGGCCTGGGCCTTGGCGCGGACGATTACATCACGAAGCCCTTCGATCCTTCCCAGCTTGTGGCCAGGGTGCGTTCCCATCTGAAGCGTTATGCCCGCCTGACTGCGGACCGGGGCCGGGGACAGGCGGACGGGACGGACCGGATTGTGATCGGGGATGTGACCATTGAACCGAAGACCTGGCGGGTGTGGAAAAAGGGCGCGGAGGTAAAACTTCCCAACCGGGAGTTTGAGCTGCTGCGTTTTCTGGCGGAAACCCCCAATCTGGTCTTTTCCCGGGAAGCCCTCTTTGAGAAAATCTGGGGCTGTGAATAAATTTCCGACGCCGCCACCGTATCCGTGCATATCAGCAGGCTTCGGGAAAAAATCGAGGACGACGCGCGCAATCCCAAAATCATCGAAACGGTCTGGGGAGCGGGATACCGGCTGAATGCCTGAAGGCGGAAAAAGCATAAAACTGCGTTTTTCGGCTCAGAGAAACGATCGGAGCGACAGACGCTCCGAAATGGAGGTAAAAATGTGGCTTTTATTCGCAATTGGTTCCGCGTTCTTTGCGGGTGTAACTTCAATCCTTGCCAAGTGCGGGATCCGGAAAACGGATTCCACGGTGGCGACCGCGGTGCGTACCGTGGTGGTTCTGATTTTTTCCTGGATCATGGTATTTGCAGCTGGATCCTTTGACCAGACCAGCTCCATCAGCGGGACGACCCTGCTGTTTCTGATTCTTTCCGGGGCGGCCACCGGAGCCTCCTGGCTGTGCTACTTTCGGGCGCTGCAGATCGGGGATATCAACAAGGTGGTTCCCATCGATAAATCCAGCACGGTTCTGACGATCCTGCTGGCGCTGATTTTTTTGGGAGAGGGAATTTCCCTGCCCAAGGCGGCTGCAGTGGTGGTGATCGCTGCGGGAATTTTCCTGATGATTGAGAAAAAGGATGTGTCGGAGCGAAAAGAGGGAGGAAGGGGAAGCTGGCTTCTCTTTGCGGTGGGCTCCGCCTTTTTCGCCAGCCTGACCTCCATCCTGGGAAAAATCGGAATCTCCGGCGTGGAATCCAATCTGGGAACGGCGATCCGCACCTGCGTGGTGCTGGTCATGGCCTGGCTGATGGTCTTTGTGCAGGGAAAGCAGAAGGAGGTACGCGCCATTCCCCGAAGAGAGCTGGCATTCATCTGCCTTTCCGGTGTGGCCACCGGAGCCTCCTGGCTGTGCTATTACCGCGCGCTGCAGGATGGTCCCGCCAGCATCGTGGCGCCTGTGGATAAGCTGAGCGTTCTGGTCACGGTAGCCTTTTCCTACTTCGTATTCGGAGAAAAACTGAGCAGGAAGGCCGCTGCCGGGCTTGCCCTTCTGACGGCGGGAACGGTGGCGATGGCGCTGCTTTAAAAAGGCGTCACGGAAAAAGCTTCTCCAGCGTGACAAGCACGCCGTCCTCCTCATTGGAGGGACAGGTATCTTTCGCTGCCGCCTTCACCTCCTGGGGCGCGTTTGCCATGGCAAAGCTGAAGCCGCAGTAGCGCAGCATTTCCACGTCGTTTCCTCCATCGCCAAAGGCGGCGCACTGCCGGGGAGAGAGATTCCAGCGGCGGATGAGCCTTTTCAGGCCGGAAGCTTTATGGCAGCCCGGCAGAATCAGGTCAATGGAGCCGTGGCCGCTTGAGGTGGGTTCAGCCCGTCCGCACAGCTTTTCCTGAAGCAGATCGTGATAGAAGACGGTTTTTTCGTCCGGAACCGTCAGGGCAAATTTCAGAATCCGGTCTTTCACTTGTTTCAGATCGTCCGCCCATTTCAGCCGGTGGCAGTAGATACCGGTGAGCGCATAAAAGTCCGGGCTCACCGCGCCCCGTTCGCAATAGGCGCTGTCCGCTCCGCACAGGACGACGGAAATATCCGGATATTTTCGGCAGAAATCCAGAATGAAATGGACGGTTTCCTCCGGCATGTCGGCGGCAAAAACCAGTTCTGTCCTGTCCTTCACATAGGCCCCGTTTTCCGCCACATAGGAGAGCGCATCCTGACAGCCGGGAAAAAGATCCCGCAGCTGATAATATTGATTTCCGCTGGCTACGACGAAACGGCACCCGGCCTCCTGCATGCGCGCCAGGATGCGCCGGAAGCGGGGATAATCATAGCTGTAGTCGGAATGGACGAAGGTGCCGTCGATATCCACGGCCACCAGTTTGATATCGTGCTTCATGTGTGTATTCCTTTCCTATTAGAAGGGGAAGGCCCCGACAGCAGGCAGTCAGGGCCTTTGATGTAAGTATTTGCAGAAGCTCTGCTTACAGTTGGCATTATACCGCCTTATATGAAAATAAAATATCATTCCTCTGTCACATTTTATCAGGATCCTGCCATTTCCTGCGGTATTCCAGCGGCGTGCAGCCGGTGTGGGTACGAAAGCATTTTCCGAAATAGCTGGGACTTCCAAGTCCGCAGGCATAGCCGACGGCGGTTACCGGCTCCTTCCCTTCCGCCAGCATCCGGCACGCCTGCTGCAGGCGGAAGCTGCGCAGATATTCGACAGGGGTCATGTGCAGGCAGGTCTGAAAGACCCGGTAGCACTCTCTCTCGCTCAGAAAAGCGGAGGCGGCCAGATCTATGACGGAGATTTTTTCCGAAAAGTGTTCATGAATATAGGTCAGCATCCGCTTGATCTGTTCCGTTGATCTGTCGGAAGAGCGCGGCTGTTTCTGAAGCGCGGAGGGGGAAAGGTGAAGCAGCTTAAGCCAGATCCGTGCCAGAGCCTCCCTGAGCAGCAGCTCATAACCGAAATCCTCTTCCGTCAGTTCAAAAGCCTGCCGGATGAGGCGGAGAATATCCGCCTGCTCCGGCTCCTCCGGATGCAGGACGATCATTTCAAGGCGGGAAGTAAGCAGGGGGACGACATATTTCCGATCGATCAGCCCATCGTGCGGCCCCGCGATCAGGGAGGGCTCGAAAAGATGGATGAGCTGTATATTTCTTCCCCCGTATCTTTGAAACTCTGTCATGTGAAGTACATTGGAGTTAATCAGACCGCCGGAACCCGCCTGGAAAACTTCGACGGCATTCGGCGTGCGGTATTTCAGTTCGCCGCTTTCGATATAAAACAACTCCACCGCCCTGTGCCAGTGCCAGGGGGCAGAGGATTCTCTGAAATAATCCAGTTCTACCCGGGAAGCGATATAGGGAAAATCCGGAGCGAAATCCGGCAGCTTTTCCTCCCTGCTTTCGTTATGAAGTTCCATGCCGCGGATGATTTTCATGTCTGGTTCTCCCTGTTCCTGATGATACTGCTATTTTATCACAGGGCATACCGATGCAGGAGAGAGATGCGAAAAATTTTTTCTAATTTAATAAAACGGAAACAGTTCAATAACAAAAGCCCAAAAATCCACTGGTAAAGTAGCGCCATAATCAAACGAAAGTGAAACCCCAGACAAATCACAAAGGAGAAAGAATTATGGCAATCGTAGAAAATGTAGAAGCTTTCGCAGTGAGACAGGCGCTTTCCTGGCTGGACAGGGACCCGGAGAAAAATCTTCCGAAGCTTCTGGACTGGTTTGACCGGTTCGACAGGAAGGATACGCTGAAGGTTCAGCGGGACATCATCCGGCTGTGCGAGGATCATCCGGACTGTGTGTTCTCCACCTTCACCAACGGAACGTTGATCGACGAGGCATTTGCCGATGAAATGCTGCGGGTGAAGAATTTCGTTCCGGCCATCAGCATCGAGGGCTTTGAAGAGGCCACCGATTCCCGTAGAGGTAACGGAACCTATCAGAAGATCATCCGCGCCATGAACATCCTGAAGGAAAAGAAGCTTCCCTTTGGAATCTCCTGCTGCTACACGTCGGCGAACGCGGAGGTGATCGGAAGCGAGGCCTATTTTGATCAGATGATCGAAATGGGGGCGAAATTCGCCTGGTTTTTCACCTACATGCCGGTGGGAAAGGGAGCCGTGACAGAGCTGATGGCAACGGCGGAGCAGAGAGAGATAATGTATCACAAAATCCGGAAAAAGACGCTTCTGGAAGCGTACCGTTCTCCCCTGTTCATGGGCTACCATGACAGCCAGCCGTGGAATGAGAACATGCTTCGTCCCTGCCCTGTTCTGGACAATCCCGGCAGGCTGACGGAGATCGTGGAGAAGAGCCGCGCGAAGAGCACGGACTACCAGAACCTGGAGAGTGCGAAGGAATTTTCAGATAAATGTGTGGAGACTGCGGAGAAATGGGCGCCAGTGGCAGACCGCCTCTGGGCCGAATCCCACGGCGGCTGCGCATCCTGCGGCCGCTGCGCCAGGGCAGTAAACGAATAAGCAGAAAGCGGGAAAGAGGATATAACCCGGAGGTTTGCACTGGGCAACCAAAGGAAACTTCTGTTTTGACCGTACCGGACTTATGATAAAACATAAGGAAGGAGTGGTTGAGCATGAAACGAATGAAAGGAGTTGTCATCACAGGGACGAACACGCTGGCTGTCAGCGAAGACTGTCCTCTGCCGGAAAAGATCTGTCCCACGGGCGCGCTGATCCGTCCGCTGATCTGGTCGCCCTGCACCAGCGACGCTCATCTGTGCGCTACCGGCTGTGCGTCTCTGCCTTACCTGCTGGGCAAGGCGGTGGGGCATGAGATGTGCGGCGAGATGATAGAGGTGGGACCGGAGGTCCATGATTTTAAGCCAGGCGACCGGGTTATCGTCTGTTCGGTAATGCCGGTATGGCGCAGTCTGGAAGCGCAGGACGGACATGCGAAGAACAGGCAGGACAATATGTACGCGGGAATCGATTATCCGGACCGGGGCGGTTCCTTTGTGGAGCAGTATTACATCCGGGATGCGGATATGAATCTGACGAAGATCCCAGAGGGCGTGACGCTGGAGCAGGCGGTGATGGTGCCTGATATGATGTGTACCGCATTTGAGGGAGTCCAGGCGCTGAACCTGAAATTCGGCCAGTCCGTGGCCGTCCTTGGCATAGGCCCGGTCGGGCTGATGGCGGTTCGGGCGGCGGTTCTTCAGGGCGCCGGAAACATTTTCGCCATCGGTTCCAGACAGGTATGCTTCGATGTGGCAAAGGAATATGGAGCGACCCATCTGGTGAATTATCATCATGAGAACTACATTGAGCAGATCGTTCAGGACAACGGTGGCCCGGTGGACGGCGTGATTCTCTGCGGCGGCAGCGAGCAGGAACTGAGCAGGGGCCTGCAGATGCTGAAAAACGGCGGAACGCTGGTGAACCTGAGCGCCTATTTCGGAAATGCATCCATTCCCATTCAGCCTGCGGTCTGGGGCTTCGGCTATGGAGACAAGACCATCAAGGGCGTGGGCTGCGGCGGAGGCCGGCTCCTGATGTCCCGCATGGCAAACCTGATCGCCTGCGGACGCGTTCATCCGGAGAAGCTCATCACTCACCGCTATCATGGAATGGAGCAGATTCCGGAGGCCATGGGGCTGTTTTTGAACCATGACCGGACGCTCATCAAGCCGGTTATTTATAACGACTGAAAAGATGCTGCCTGTGGCCGGTCAGGTTCCGGTGAGATTTGGCGGCGGGCCGCTTTTGAAGCAGAGAACGGAGGAAACAGACGATGGAATATGTAACGTTGAATACCGGTGTGAAAATGCCCCTGGAAGGCTTCGGTGTATTTCAGGTGCCGGATCCGGCGCAGTGCGAACAGGCGGTGATAGATGCTGTTGCCAGCGGATACCGTCTGATTGATACCGCGGCTTCCTACGGAAACGAGGCTGCGGTTGGCGAAGCCATCAGAAAATGCGGCGTGCCCCGGGAAGAGCTTTTCATCACCACCAAGCTCTGGGTACAGGATGCCAGCTATGAAGGCGCAAAGCAGGCCATTCAGACATCCATGGACAAGCTGGGAGTGGACTACCTGGATCTGTATCTGATCCATCAGCCCATGGGCGATTACATCGGAGCCTACCGTGCCATGGAAGAGGCATATCGGGAAGGAAAGCTGCGCGCCATCGGCGTGTGCAACTTCTATCCGGCCCGCCTGGCGGATCTGTGCGAGACGGTTACGGTGATGCCCGCGGTCAACCAGGTGGAGCTGCATCCCTTCTTCCAGCAGGAGAACGCGCTGGCTTTGATGAAGGAATACGGCGTGCATCCGGAAGCCTGGGGCCCCTTCGCGGAAGGAAAGCATGAAATTTTCACCCATCCGGTGCTGACGAAGATCGGTGAGAAGTATGGAAAGAGCGCGGCCCAGGTGGCCCTTCGGTGGAACGTACAGAGAGGCGTGACCGTAATTCCAAAGTCGGTGCATAAGGAGCGGATGGAGCAGAATCTGGACATCTGGAATTTCACCCTGAGCGACGAGGATATGATAGAGATCGCAAAGCTGGATCTGGGCCATAGCGAGATCGTCAACCACGATGATCCTGCCTTTGTTAAAATGCTGCACAGCAGGAAGCTGCATGAGTAAGAACAGCGGTTCAAATGAGAAATAAATAAAAGGGATCTTTACAGAGGATCGGGAAACGTAGGAAGAGTTTCCGGTCCTCTTTTGGCGTCTGAACGCTTCCCGTTTTGGCAGTCTTGATATTGTTCCGGCGCTTGGAACGGGAGGAATCCTGCTTTCTCGGTCTCTGCTTGTTCCCCATCGCCGTAGTCGTTCTTATCAGGATGATAAAAAACGGGGCGTTTCTTCCCTTTGGAGAGAAGAAAGCGGATTAATATTTCGGAAACAAAACGGAAATATTCCGCCAATAAAGCAGCTGTATCCTTATTCCATCAAAAGCGGAAACCCCGCATGAAAAGAAGAAAGGAAGAAAAATATCATGAAAAAAAGCAGTTTTGTGGCAATGATTCTGGGAACCATCGGAGGAATTCTGTTTGCGCTGGGCATGTGTATGGCCCTGATCGCGGAGTGGAACGCGCGCCAGCCGGGTATCGTACTGGGGGGGCTGGGGGTGGCGGTGCTCCTGATCATGCTTCTGGTATGGAGGAAGATGGAGAATAAGGAGCCCATCCATTTGTCTGGAAAAACCATCGGAACCGTGCTGCTCGGCATTCTGGAAGCCCTGGTTCTGGGAGTAGGAATGTGCCTGACCATGGTGTGGGGCCGGATGATTGTGGGAACCCTGGTCGGCATCGTTGGAATCGTCCTGCTTCTTTGCTTGATTCCTATGGTGAAGGGGATAAAATAAAAAGCCCTTTTCTGGCAGAAAAAAGGTTTTCTGTGAATTTTTTCTCCATCATTTTGTTGAAATCTCCGTCATTTCGAAGTAAAATGATGCATATAATTTTAAAATGAGGTAGATAAGCTCTATTTGTGATACTTCGGAACGGAGAATGCCATGAGATTATTTGACTATAGAAAAGAACCGGAAAAGCTTTTGACGCCTGAGATTGTGCAGATGATTGCGGGTATTCATGAGCATAAGGGCAGACAGGAATTGTTTCTGGAAGCTGATATCGATGAACTCAAAACATTGCTGGAAGTTGCATTGATTCAAAGTACAGGTGCATCCAACCGTATTGAAGGGATCTATACAACTGATAAGCGATTGAAGGAACTGGTGGAACAGAAAGCAGAACCCCGCAACCGTTCTGAACAGGAAATCGCAGGTTATCGGGAAGTGCTTGCCACAATCCACGAAAGCTATGAATATATTGTTCCCAGACCTAATTTGATTTTGCAGCTGCATCGGGACTTGTATTCCTACTCTCAAAGCGCTGTTGGCGGAAGTTATAAAAACGCGGACAATGTAATCGCCGAAACAGATGAAGAAGGCCGCCAAAAAACAAGATTCATTCCGGTCCCGGCATTTCAAACCGCAGAAGCAATGGAGGAAATGTGCAGAGCATTTTTGGAAGCATGGGAAGCGGATCATATGGATAAACTGCTTCTGATCCCAATGTTTATTCTGGATTTTCTCTGCATTCACCCATTCAATGATGGAAATGGACGCATGAGTCGTTTGCTGACCCTTCTGTTGTACTATAAAGCAGGATATCTTGTCGGGAAATACATCAGTATGGAAATGCTGATTGAACGGACCAAAGAAACCTATTACGAAGCGCTGCAGGCAAGCTCCATCGGCTGGCACGAAAATGAGAACAGTTACGAGCCTTTTGTAAAATATTATCTTGGAATTATACAGAAAGCATATAATGAATTTGAAAGCCGTGTGGAACATCTGAAGAACCGCTCTCTTTCCAAACCGGAACGGATAAAAGCCATGATTGACCAAAAGGTTGGAAAAATTACGAAGAAGGAAATTATGGAGACCTGTCCTGATATAAGCAAAACAACCATTGAGCGTACTTTGACTGATCTGGTTAAGAGTGGATATATCGCAAAAGTTGGCTCGGGGCCGGCTATAGGGTATGTCAGAATTTGAATTATGGTAAATTACGGGGCTGGAGGTTAATTTCGATTTTTAACCTCCAGCCCCCTGTTGCGTTGAGCGGGAAGGAACTCAGATTTCCGTTTCTTTATAAATGTCTATGATTTTTCTGTACCCCAGCTGTTCCAAAGAACTTTTCTGTTTTCCCGCATTTTTTCGTCTGGGTGACACCAGAACGGACATCCCTTCTGCACGCAGCGCGGCGGCCTTTTTCAATACCAGTCCGATTTTGTTTTCATCGACATCCCTGTCGATCAGGAAGGCAAGCCTGTTGCTTTCGTCCATGTCCGTTGCCATCTGGTCGCGCATGAGGGAGATGATCCGTTCAAAGCCGATGGAAAAGCCACAGGCGGGCACGTCTTCTCCGCAGAATTTTCCGATCATTTTGTTATAACGTCCGCCTCCGGCAATGGACAGACCGGAGGAATCCAGACCCACTTCAAAAATGGGGCCGGTGTAATATGACATCCCGCGTACCAGCGTGGGATCGAATACGATTTTACCGCCTTCAGGAAGGATGGGACGTACGCACCGGATGATGCTGTCAAGATTCTGAATGAGTTCCCTGTCTACAGCGGCCGATCCGTTTTTCTCAAAAAATGTTCCGCAGGAATCACAGAGCCTGTCAGTAAAAAAGCAGCAGTAACGGTCCACATTTTCTGCCGGAAGCCCCATGGCGAGCAGTTCTGTTTTTACGCCTTCCATTCCAATTTTATCCAGCTTATCAAGAATGATGAAAATAGCATCCATTTCATCATCAGGAAAAGAGCAGGAGGCGGCCATCGCTTTCAGAATTCTCCGGTCGTTGATTCTGACCGTGCTGTTTCCGAGCCCAAGCTCGTGAAGCATGCCCATGGTTGCGCCGATCAATTCGATTTCTGCCAGATTGCTGCTGTCGCCTATCACATCGATATCACACTGCATGAACTGGCGGAATCTCCCTTTCTGCGGCCTTTCGGCCCGCCATGCATGGCCGACCTGAAGGGATTTAAAGGGAACGGGCAGATTGTTTCTGTTGTTGGCGTAAAATCTGGCGAGTGGTACGGTCAGATCATATCTTAATCCGCAGTCACACATCCTGCTGACATCTGTTTCCTGTTCCAGCTTTGCGCCTCTTTTCATCACTTTAAAAGTCAGTTTTTCATTATCTCCGCCCTGCCTGCTGGTCAGATTTTCAATGTGCTCCAGCGCGGGCGTTTCGATCAACAGGAAGCCGTACTTCCCATAGGTATTTTTGATTTTGTTCAGCGCATTTTCTCTGATCTGCGCTTCCAGCGGGCCGTATTCGGGCATACCCTTTACCGGTGTTTTAATCAGATTCATTTTTATCTCCTTTTCTGCCGCCATGCGGTCTTTTTTCATTAAGAAATCCGTTTCTCATTCCGTTCCTTCACTTCAGCAAGAAATTCCTCCATCGTCATGGAAACCGACTCGGCGGTATCTCTGTCACGGACTGTGATCGTACCGGATTCCTCCTCCTTTGCGCCGATGATCAGCATGTAGGGAACCCGGCCCACCTGCTGAGCTTCCCGGATTTTATAGCCGATTTTTTCGTCACGGGCATCCAGTTCACAGCGGATTTTGGCATCTTCGAGCCGTTCATAGACGGATTTCGCATAGTCCAGCGCCTTTTCGGAAACCGGAAGGACCCTGACCTGAACGGGAGCCAGCCAGAGGGGGAATTTCCCGGCATAGTGTTCGATCAGGATGCCGATGAACCGTTCCAGAGAGCCGAATATGGTCCGGTGGATCATGATCGGCCGCCTGGGGACGCTGTTTTCATCGATATATCCGATCTCAAAATTCTGAGGAAGCTGGAAGTCCAGCTGAATGGTGCCGCACTGCCAGGTTCTTCCGATGGAATCCTTCAGATGAAAATCGATCTTCGGTCCGTAAAATGCGCCGTCGCCTTCATTGATACGATAGTCCAGGCCGGAATCGTTCAGCGCCTGACGCAGACCCTCGGTTGCGGCCTCCCAGTCCTCATCGCTGCCCATGCTGTCCTCCGGTCTGGTGGATAGCTCCACATGGTAAGAAAATCCGAATTTGCCATAGACCTCATCGATCAGACGGATGACGCCTTTGATTTCCGCCGGAATCTGTTCTCTGGTCATGAAGATATGCGCGTCATCCTGGGTCAGGCAGCGTACCCGGAACAGGCCATGGAGCGTACCCTTCAGTTCGTTTCGGTGCACGAGGCCGAGTTCGCCGCAGCGGATCGGCAGCTCCCGGTAGGAATGGGGACGGCTTTTATAAACCAGCAGGCCGCCGGGGCAGTTCATGGGCTTGATGGCATAATCCTCGTCGTCGATCCGTGTCGTGTACATTCTGTCACGATAATGGGTCCAGTGGCCGGAGGTTTCCCAGAGGGAGCGGTTCAGAATCTGCGGGGTTGAGATCTCGATATAACCGTTTTTCCTGTGAAGCTCGCGCCAGTAATCGATCAGAAGATTTTTCAGGATCAGGCCCTTGTCCAGAAAGAAAGGGAAGCCCGGACCGGCGTCGCTGGTCAGGAACAGTTCCATTTCCCTGCCGATTTTTCGATGATCCCGTCTGACCGCCTCTTCCAGCATGGTCAGATGGGCTTTCAGCTCCTCGTTTGTGCCAAAGGCGATCCCGCTGATTCGGGTCAGCATCTGCCTGCTTTTATCCGCTTTCCAGTAGGCGCCGGAAAGGCCGGTGAGCTGAAAGGCTTTCAGAGCTGCAGTGCTGGTAATATGCGGACCGGAGCACATATCGATATAATCGCCCTGCTGATAAAAGTGGAGTTCGGCATCTTTCGGCAGGTCGTCCACATGCTCCAGCTTATAGATTTCGCCGCGCTCCGCCAGCAGTTTTTTCGCCTCTTCTCTGGATAGAGAAAACGTGCGGAAGGGCAGATTTTCTTTGCAGATCCGGCGCATCTCTTTTTCAATGGCAGGAAGGTCGGCCTCTCCAATCCTGTGGTCACCCGGATCGATATCGTAATAGAATCCGGTCTCGGTGGCCGGACCATACGCAAAATGGGTGCCTGGATACAGGCGGCTCACTGCCTGAGCCATGATGTGTGCGGCGCTGTGGCGCAGAACATGCAGTTCTTCGCCCGGAGCACATTCTCTTACGGTTCCGTCGTTACAGATTACTTTCATACAGATACCAATCCTCCTTTTCCTGCCGTATGCGGCAATTAGATTACTGTGATAACCGGCTGTTCCGGATAAAAACAAAAAGCACCCTTATACAATCGTATAAGGGTGCTGTATCAGCACGGTTCCACCTTAACTTTTCGCTTCAGATTCTTACAAATCCTTCTCCTTAACGCGGATATACGTCTGCAATTCCGAGCCTGCCCATACAACAGGTCTGCCCGTCTCACAGCGGCTCCGGAATGGTTTTCACGATGCCCGGCATAAAGGGGCTTCCACCACTTCGTCCCTCTCTCTGGTCAATGCCCGTAGCAGGCTACTTTTTCCTTCATTGCCTTTAAATTGGCGTTATCGTAGCACATGTAAAATGAGATGTCAACTGTTTTTGGTATATAACTTTTGATTTACCGGTATTCTTTTTTAGGAAGAGGCTATTGATTTTCAGGGACTTTCAGGCCTGTTTTTTCCATAAACTTCTCCAGTGATCCCGCTCTCGCTGCCTCCTTCAGCCAGGCAGAGAGGATCTCGATATCTTTCTCCTCTGATATGCGCTTTTTCACGTATTCCGGCACCTGCTCATATAATTCAAGAACTTCCAGTACGGATTCCGCTTTTCCTTCCACTCTTCCTTCCACTCTTCCTTCCACTCTTCCTTCTACTCTTCCTTCTGCTATTCCCTTCGCCTGCCCTTCCATTCGTCCTCTTCTTTGCCAGATCTCCCGTTCTGCTTCCCTGAGCTTCCTCATTTCCTCTTCTTCGTTATACTCAAAAATCGACATGGCGATCACCTCTTTTCCGAAACGTTTACGTTGAGGAACGCGAGCCGAATCTCAAATTCGGCTCTGCGATATACAATTTGTGACATTTGTCACAAATTGAGGTGAGAACAATAAGCTATCGAGCTTATTGTTCTCACTACCTCCGCTCTCTGGCTGCGCAGAAAGTCCGCAAGAATCCCTTCTTCTATACACTCTGTTACAGCCTTGTCTACCGCTTCCTCAATCGCTGTTTCCCCAACCATATATTTCCTGATCCGGGCCACGAATTCACTGTATTCCCTCAGGGTTCTGCATCTTTCCATCAGTTCCGGATTGCATCCCTGATTGATGTTCAGATATCGCACCTTCAGCTCCAGCTCCGGTTCCTCTTCCTTCTGCCAAAAGGCATCCGACAGCTTTATGGTGGTGTCCTCCGGTTTCTTCTCTTTCCCGTTGTAGAACACTACAAAATGGGGCACTGGGATCTTTATCATTTCGGACTGATACAGCGATTTTTTGTTCACACTCTTTTCCATAAGCCGCGCAATATAAAGCAGATCGCGCAGGGGCATGTTCGGATTCCATGTGGACTGGTGCTCGTACAGGGTCATCCTTGCGTCCAGAAGAAAAGATACATCGTTCTTCATGGCCATATAGACCGCGTTTTCCAGCGTGGTAATCGTCAGGTCATCCGGGTTCTGATAGTCCGTCCCGTTCAGGGCGTTGTACAGCTCCAGAATAGCCCTTTTGTCGCTGTAGAGCATCCGGAATACCGTGTCCTTATGCTTCCTGTTGGCATGCAGTTCTTCGTTCATTGTACCTCCGTTTCCGCGAAGGCTTCCTTTCCTGATCTTTTCTACAAAGGCAGAACCTTCGCCTGTGCGGCGGGTACGGTCATTCCCTTCGTCCGCTCCCGCCTGTTCTTTTAGTTACATTTGTTTTGGAATCAAGCATAGAGCTTCTGAATGGAATGTCAGATTTGACAGACGGCGGAGAATCCGCCGGCAGCCGAACGGCTTACAGAATTTTTATGCTTAGCTGCATTTTATCATTCCGGTTCTCAGGTTTCAATACCATTTCCTTATCTTTCACGATACTTTTTTCGTCGGTGTTTTTTCAATCCGTGAAAAGGTAAAAAATCATCTGCATACGGATAATGAAATCGCTGAAACAGAAATATATCCGGCCATAGCGATCAGGGAAGATCCGCAGGTCTGCCGCCTTACAGCAGAGCTGGTCACGCCGGTGAAAGCAGCGGTTCAGAATTCATAAAACAGCAACATTCCCTAAACGGCAGATTAACAGTCCGAAGATATATTCCGTGCATAATGTACGCCGCAGTCAGGCGGCGTATCCACCCTGGCGGGTGAGGAGGAAATTGCGGGCCAGACATGCGACGTTTATTCCGTCACCGTTCAATTTGCGAACTTCGAGCAGACCTTCCGCTATTCCGTTGATCAGGAAACGGGCGTCTGCCTGAGGCTGGAAAGCGATAAAAACATCTCAGGGGTTGAGCTGGACGGAGCGGAAGGTTTTTCCTGCGTGAGATTCGACACGGAGCAGATCGATCTGAGAAAAGAATTTACTATAGATATATAGAAAATATACACGCTGTTCAGGACGGCGCATACGAATTAAGAATTCTGAAACAAAACGGAACTTCAAAAATGGAGGGCTATCCTGACATCGTCAAAAGAAAACAGAACATAAAGGTAAGAGCTTTCAAAGAGGAGATTCAAAATGCAGGAGTACGAAAGCACAGAAAAAGAAACGGCGCAGGAGCCGGAAAAGGAGGAGAAGATCGTGGACGGTTTTCAGAAAATCGAAGATACGGTGACGGGCGGCTATCAGAAGATTGAGGACGCGGTGACAGGAAGCTATAAGAAAATGGAAAAGACCGTTGTGGACGGATTCCTGAAAATGGAAGAAAGCATTGTATCCGGCTTCAACCGGATTTCCGACAAGTGCGTGGAGAAGATGTTCTCCAGAGAAGGGGAAACGGTTGAGGAGACGAAGGAAAGACTGGCAAACGCAGAAAAGAAGCGGACCGGCAGGATGGATTGATGTTCCGGGAAAACCGTGATAGACTGAAGTGCAAAAGATCAAGTCACGTGGACCGGAGGAAAGAATGAACTGTAAAATGCTTTTGTTTGACCTGGACGGAACACTGCTCAGAAACGACAAGACCATTTCCGCCCGTACGATGAGCGCTTTGGCGGAATGCAGGAAAAGAGGGCTCCTGATCGGCGTATCTACCTCACGCAGCGAGGCGAACTGTATGACGTTTCTGCAGAAACTGCAGCCGGATCTTCTTATTTCCAGCGGCGGCGCACTGGCAAGATATAAGGAAACGTATATCTGCCGGGAAGATTTTTCGGAAGAGGAGACGGCCCGGATGATCTCAGCGGCCCGGAGCGTGTGCGGTGAGGAATGTGAAATCACGGTGGATACCCCAGAAGGGCATTTCTGGAATTATAAACAGGACCCGCTGAAGACAGATCCCAGCTGGGGCGGCAGCATCTATACCGATTTTCGGGATTTTTCGCATCGCTCGCTCAAGATGTGTGTGGAAATTTTTTGCCCGGAGCAGGTGGAGCGGCTGAAAAATCTGCTGCCTGACTGCGACTGCGCCCGTTTTTCAGACGGGGAGTGGTATAAATTTACGAAGAAAACAGCCACGAAGGAACGGGCAATTCTGACCTTCTGCGCGGTGTCAGGAATATCCGCAGAGGAAATCACAGCCTTTGGCGACGATTATGTGGATATCGGGATGCTGAAGCTGTGCGGGCTGGGGATAGCGATGGGAAATGCCATAGATGAGGTAAAGGAAGCGGCGGACCGGGTGATTGGAGATAATGAAGAGGACGGTATCGCGGAGTTCCTGGAAGAAAATTTCCCGGGATAGAGATTTCGGAAAATGTTTTATTTGCCGGGTGGCCGTCCGCTGCCGCCATGCGTCCTGATTATACCTCCATGCATTTTTTATATTGTACAATTAAAATTGCCTCTTTTACAATGAAATCGGAATATGATTGTCAGGGCCGGAACGGTTCGGAGCAAGGTCCGGCTTGCCTGGACTGTTACAGGTTTTAAAAAGAAGGAGGCTGAAGGGATGAGGAGACGAAAACTGATTTCGGTCATAACGGCTGTTGTTGCTGCGGCAGCGCTGCTTGCCGGATGCGGAAGCCGGGCGGCTTCGGGACAGAATGTCGTGCCGGATACGGCAGTGGAGGCGGAAGACAGCAGCAGGAGCGGAGAGTCAGAGACGCAGAGCGGCGCGGCAGAACAGGCCGCTGCGGAAACGCAGACAGAGACAGGCCCGGCTTCGACCGCCCCGGAGGAAACGGACCAAACCGGGGCAGAACAGACCGCATCACCGCAGGCCGGGGACGGAGAGAGCATCACCACCAACGGCGGAGAGGTGATCGCCCTTTCCGCACTGGAGCATCAGGCGGAGGATGCGGCGTCCACCGTCTATTTCACTTCGGAAATCACGCCGGAGGCCATGATAGCCGCATATGAAGCGCTGGGTGTGGAGCTTTCCGGAGAAAACATCGCGGTGAAGCTGTCCACGGGAGAGCCGCCGGCCAGCAACTATCTGGACCCGGAGCTGATCGCCGACCTGGTGCATCAGGTGGACGGCACCATTGTGGAAAACAATACGGCCTACGGCGGACAGAGGGCCAGCACGGCCATGCACTATCAGGTGGCGGAGGATCATGGGTTCACGGATATTGCGGATTTTGTGGTGCTGGATGAGAACGGCTCCGTCAGCATTCCCGTGGAAGGCGGAACACAGCTTACGGAAAATCTGGTGGGCGCGCACTTCCCGGAATACGACGGCTATCTGGTGCTGTCCCATTTCAAGGGGCACGCTATGGCGGGCTTCGGCGGCGCGATCAAGAATATCTCTATCGGAATGGCCTCACAGGAAGGGAAATGTCTGATTCATACGGCGGGCGAGAGCCATACCAGCCCGTGGGGAGGAGAGCAGGATCCCTTTACAGAGAGCATGGCGGAGGCGGGAAAATCCGTGGTGGACGCGCTGGACGGAAACATTCTGTTCGTCAGTGTGATGAACCATCTGTCCATCGACTGTGACTGCGATGGAAATCCTGCGGAGCCCGACATGCACGATATGGGCATTCTGGCTTCCACGGATCCGGTGGCCCTGGACCAGGCATGTGTGGACATGGTATATGCCTCTCAGGATGATACGGCGTCCCTGATACAGCGGATGGAGTCCCGCAATGCGGTCCATGTGCTGGAGCATGGGGAGGAGATCGGGCTGGGAAGCAGAACCTACCGGATGGTGAGCATCGATGGCTGACATCTTACATCGGGAATTCGTTTATATCTGGTACTATTTTGACGTCCAGCTGCGGCAGATTTTCGGTTACTGGGTTCTGGGCATCCTGCTCGGCTCCTGCATCTCGGTTTTTCTAAAGGACAGGATTCACGGCCTGATGCGCAGGATGAGCGAGAGCCGCCTGGGGCTGTTCGGGATCGTTCCGGCAAGCCTGCTCGGCATCGCCTCTCCCCTGTGCATGTACGGCACGATCCCGCTGGCAGCCTCCTTTTCAAGAAGCGGGATACGGGACGAATGGCTGGCGTCGTTCATGATGTGTTCCATCCTGCTCAACCCTCAGCTGATTCTGTACAGTACGGCGCTGGGGACGACGGCGCTGGCGGTGCGGATCGTTTCCTGCTTTTTCTGCGGAATCGCGGCGGGGCTTCTGATCCGGCTGGCGGGGAAGGGAAAACCGTTTTTCAACTTCTCCGGATTTGAGGAGTCGAAAAGCCGGGATACGGATCCGAACCTGCTTCTGCGCCTGGTAAAGAATATCGGACGAAACATCCGGGCGACCGGGCCCTACTTTCTGCTGGGCGTTTTTCTCTCGGCGCTGTTCCAGCGTTATGTGCCTCAGGATCTGATGACCGCCTTCTTTGGCGGAAACGAGGCCTTCGGCGTCCTCATGGCGGCCACCATCGGCGTGCCTCTCTACGCCTGCGGCGGCGGGACCATTCCGCTACTTCAGGCCTGGCTCATGGACGGCATGAGCATGGGAAGCGCCGCGGCCTTCATGATCACCGGGCCGTCCACCAAGATCACAAACCTGGGCGCGCTGAAAATCGTGCTCGGCATGAAGCATTTCCTGCTGTATCTCGGGTTTGTGATGGGATTTTCCTTCCTGACGGGAATGGTGGTGAATCTGCTGGTATAAAATCGGCGGGAAAAAGTGCTTTTCTCTGTCCCGCTTCCTTCCTGCGGTCCGGCTTCATACCGGACCCTTTCCGATTCCTGTTGACTTTCCGGCTGCGGATGCTTGGGACTGAAAATGTTGAAAAACGGCCCGGAATCTTGCCTGGGAAGAACGCAGACAGGTGCAGTAATAGGTGACGTTGGCGTCTTCATCCAGAATGGGAACGGCGATGCGGCCGGTGCGATTTCCCTCCCGCTTCAGGATATAGTCCGTGGTGAATGCGGGAAGGGCGGAATTTTCCACCAGCTCTCCGAGCACATCCATTTCCTGCTGCATGAGAAACCGCGAGGATGGCATTTCCCGCCTGCAGAGCGCATCCCAGAAGCCGATCTGGGAATAGAGCAGGAAGGGCTGGCCGTCCAGCTCCTTCAGATACAGGCCGGGGGAATCCGCCAGCGGATGGGCGGGCGGAAGATAGACATAGAGCCGTTCCGTTTCCACAGGGAAGGAATAAAATTCCGCCTCGTCCGGCTTTTTCTGCTGAAAGGCGAGCTGATAGACGTTTTCACGCAGGCCGTCCTTCAGGCGTTCCAGATCTCCGTTCACCTCGGTGGAAATGGTCATTCCCTCATAGATACGTGAGAGAAGGGAAACGAAATCGGGAAGCAGGATCGGCGTGCAGGAGCCCACAAAGATCGTGCGTTTTTTTCGGTCGAATTCACGGATCTGTTCGATCATGGCACTTTCCTGAAGCAGGAGGTTTCTGGCATAGGTCACCGCCAGCTCGCCATTTTCGTTCAGGGAAAGCCGGCTCTTCTGCCGGTCAAAGAGACGAACCCCCAGTTCGTCCTCCAGACGCTGCATGGCCCGGCTCAGCGCGGGCTGGGAAATGTGAAGCTGTTCGGCCGCGGCGGACAGAGTGCCGCGGGATGCGAAGGCAACGAGCTGTTCGAATAAATGAATATCTATCATAGGGCGTCCTCCCTTGCGCGTGAAACATCTTTGCTGCTTTCTATCTTATCGGATTTCACAATTGGAAGCAAGGGAAGACCGAATTTAGCCTTTTTTCTGCCATAACGCCGCTTTCATCAGGTAATGGCCGATAAAAATGAAAAGTCCCATGATGGCGAGATAGTCGAGGAAGAAAAAGATCCGGGGCTCCTCAAAATCAAAGAAAACGAAGTGGCTCCGAAGGAACAGGTAGTCGGGAATCGTCCGTCTGAAGAAGGCGAAGACGCCGTAAAGGGCAATGACAATTCCGACGGCACGCAGAAGAAGCCTGCGCATGCCCGCCGAAAAGGGTCCGGCCGTTGTCAGTGACGGGCATGCTTTTTTGATCATGGCCAGAAGCATGTTCCAGTGCAGGCCGAGATGGAAGGACAGCAGAATGAAGCCCCAATAGGCGGAAAGCATATGCAGGGTCCGGCCGAAGCTCAGGCCGCCGCTTATCGGAAGGAAGGAGAATACCACCCGCGAAATGGGCACCGCGCTGATCAGGGAGCCGAGCATGGAAAGGAGCACCAGGGCGGCGCAGGCCGTCTGAAGGATGCGCGCAGGCGTATACCTGCCGAGAAACAGATTCCGGCTCCATCTCCGGTTCAGGACATGATGCAGGATGAACAGCAGAAACATGCCTAGGCCAATCCATTCATGGGCGCTTCTTCCGACCAGTTCAAAGGCCATGAGCAGCATCAGAAGGATGGTCATGGCAATATCAACGATGATTTTCAGGATGGCTGTCGGTTTCATGGGGGCTTCCTTTCCAGACTAAAGAATAAAATTGGTGAAAACAAAGGGTTCCTGAGGCGGCGCGGGGACGCCGATTTTATCGCCCATTTCCCTGCACTTCAGGAAATAGGCCATGTTGTGGCCCAGAATCCGCATGGTCTGCATGCCTTCCAGGTCCTGGCGCACCTCGTCCGGCGTGGTTCCGTGAACCATGTTCCAGTAGCGGGAGGTGATGATCGGCATCTGCATCAGACCGAAGTATTTGTTCAGCTGATCCCAGGCGGCTGTCGTTCCCGCGCGTCTTGCGGAAAGCACGGCGGATGCGGGTTTCAGATAAAAGCGCTGTCCGCCGCCGTTCAGATCGGCGTAGAAGGCCCTGTCCAGAAAGGAAGTGATGGCCCCTGAAGCGCCGCCCCAGTGAACCGGGGAGCCGAACACAAAGCCGTCATAATCCCCGGCGATTTCCAGAAATTCATTGACCGTATCTGAAAGCGCGCAGTGATTCAGCTGTGTGCATCTGTGACAGGCGATACAGCCGGAGATCGGCCTGTTTCCAATCCAGAAGATATCGGTGCTGATTCCGTTCTGATTGAGCGCTCCCGAAACCTCGCAGAGCGCCGTATGGGTGCAGCCCTCCCTGTGAGGGCTGCCGTTTACCAGTAAAACTTTCATAAAAATACCTTTAACCTTTCTGCAAAATCAGTATCCCAGCTCCTGAAGCCAGGAAGCCACGTCTCCGGCCGCGTCAGCCACATCCCGCTCGTTGACGGTAAAGCCGTTTTCAATCACCGTCGCATCCGGTTCCAGCTCCTCAATGGTCTGGATGGTGCGGGAAAAGCGGCTGCCGTTGTGGACATTGAAGGGGATGATGGTTTTCCCGGAAAAATCATACTCATCAAAGAAGCTGTACACCGCCATCGGGAGATCCGCCCACCAGTTGGGATAGCCGATGAAAATGGTATCGTACTGATCCAGGTTTTCGATGTGTGTGGTGAGCTCCGGACGGGCGTTTTCACTCTGCTCCTGGGCGGCGTAATCGATCAGCTCTCCGCCGTCGGCCGGGTATACCACCGAGGTATGGATGGAAAACAGATCGCCTCCCACATTTTCCTGAATCATGTCCGCGATCACACGGAGCCGTCCGAGGGCTTCGCCGTCGATCTCCGTATAGCTTGCGGAGGCCACCGCGTCCACGCCGCTGTTTTCCGCAGCGGTGAAATAGGCGATCAGAATGTTGCTGCCGCTCTCCTGTGCCGTGCTTTCCGAAGAGGAAGCGGCCCCAGTCGCGCTTTCCTGAGCCGCGGTGCCCGCAGCGGTCCCGTCAGATGCCTGCGCTTCGGATGTTTCCGCGTCCTGTGTCTGAGCGGAGGATACCTCCGGTGCGGAGGAACTCTGAGAGGATGTGTTGCCTCCAGCGCTTCCGCAGGCGCTGAGAGAAACGGTCAGGGCTGCCGCCAGAGCCGCAATGGGAAGCGATGTTCCCTTTTTCCTTCTGAAATGAATCATGGTCTTACAACTCCTTCCTGTGAAAACGATAATCGGAAACTGAGCCGGTTTTCCCGTAACTTTGCCTGTATTGTACCCGGATGCGGCTTTTTTCGGAAGTTTCCATTCGTTATGGTGTTGAAACTGAAAGGTTTACACAAAATTGCCCTGAAATGCGAGGTTTTCCCTTGACACGGGCACGGAAAGCCTCATAAAATATTTTTCGGAAGGACTTACATAGTAATAGGAAGGATGGTGATCCTCATGTATAACCCGCAGCTGGAAACCTTCCTTTGCGTGGCGGAGGCCGGGAGCTTCAACAAGGCTGCCGAAAGGCTGTACATTTCCCCGCCGGCGGTGATCAAACAGATCAATCTGCTGGAGGAAAGCCTGGATCTGCAGCTGTTCGTCCGGACGCACCGGGGACTGATTCTGACCGAGGCCGGGAAATCCCTGTATCAGGATACGAAATATATCATCCAGTATTGTAAGGATTCCGTAACGAGAGCAAAAAATGCCATGCAGAAAAGTGAAAATGTGATCCGCATCGGCACCTCTCCCATGACGCCCGCTCAGGTGCTGGTGGATCTGTGGCCGAAACTGCAGGATTACTGTCCGGACACGAAGTTCCGCCTCGTTCCTTTTGACAATACGCCCGAAAACGCGAGGGAGATTCTGGCCAATCTGGGCCAGAACATTGATGTGGTGGCCGGGATTTTTGATGAAACCATGCTGGAGCTCCGCCAGTGCGCTGGACTGGAGCTCTCCAAAGAGCCGATCTGCTGCGCGGTTTCCGTCCATCACAGACTGGCGCAGAAGGAAAGCCTGACGATTTCGGATCTGTATGGGGAAAATCTGATGCTCATGCGCAGGAACTGGAGCCATCATGTGGACCTTCTCCGCGACGACATCTGGAAAAACCATCCTCAGATTCATATCGTGGACTTTGATTTTTATGATGTGGCGGCGTTTAACCAGTGTGAAAACAACAACTGTGTGCTGATGGCGGTGGAAAACTGGAGGTATGTGCATCCCCTGCTGAAAATTCTGCGCGTGGACTGGGATTATACCATCCCCTTCGGCTTGCTGCATGCCCCGAAGCCATCCGCGGTGGTGAAGCAGTTCCTGAAGGCGGTTCAGAGGGCCGTGCAGGAACAGGATAAAAAATAGTTTAAACCTTTCGGTAAAAAGTGTGTAACCAATCGAGACTTCTGCGGAGGTCTCGATTTTTTTATAATACGGGTATCACGAAGGAAAGCAGGTGAGGAGATTGGAAAATGCGCCTGATAGCGCATTTTCCAATCGGCAGTTTTGCGTCGAAGCGCCGCAAAACTGCGGTGATCGCAGAGGAGAAATCACCTGCGTGATTTCTCCTCGCGGCCTCAGCGCAGCGCTTCGGAACGGAGGTAAATATGAGAAAAGCGGCCATAGCCGTTCTATTCCTCTGTCTGGCGATGATCGCGGCGGGATGCGGCGCAGCAGAAGAAGCAGGAAGCGGGACAGATGCCGCGCAGGAGACGGAAGGAGCGGATGCCATGCGGAAAGCAGAGCCGGGTACGGAAGAAACGGATATTTCTGAAGAGGCCTACACGGTGGACACGGAAATTTCAGAGGTGATCAATGATCCGGTTTTCGGAGCTTACGGCAGGCTGATTTTTCCGGTGGAGGACTGGTACTACAGCGGCGACACGCTGGGAGAACTGCGCCTTACCTGGTACAACAACATTGATCCGGATAAAACGGTGGAGATCGTCAACTACATGAGAGACCATGCGGAAGCGGGAGACACCATTTTTTATGACATATATACGGAGGAAGAAAAGGCGCAGGACCCGGCAAAGGAAGATACCGGCCTCTTCTTTTTCCAGGGAAATCCCGGTGAGCGTTTTGCCATATGCAATGCGGGAGGCGGATTCGCCTATGTGGGAGCCATGCAGGACAGCTTCCCCCATGCCCTGGAATTGTCGAAGAAAGGCTATAACGCATTCGCGCTGATCTACCGTCCCGGCGCCGACACCGCCTGTGAGGATCTGGCACGGGCCATCAGCTTTATTTTTGAGCACGCGCAGGAACTGCAGGTGGATACCAGCTGCTATTCCCTGTGGGGAGGCTCCGCAGGAGGAAGGATGGCGGCCTGGCTCGGTTCCTATGGACCGGCGGCATTTGGAGGAGACGACCTGCCCCAGCCCGGCGCGGTCATCATGCAGTACACCGGACATTCGGATGATACGGAAAATGATCCGCCTACCTTCGCCTGTGTGGGAGACAACGACGGGATCGCGAACTGGCGCACCATGCAGCGCAGACTTGATATGCTGAACGCGCTGGGAATTTCGACGGAATTTCATCATTATCCGGGACTTTCACACGGCTTCGGCCTGGGAACAGGCACCGCAGCAGAAGGATGGCTGGATGAGGCTGTGGATTTCTGGGAAGCACAGATGTAGCAAAAGCAGATATCTAAGAAAGGAGCTTATAATTATGAAAAAATGGATTGCACTGTTATTGGGAGTTGTAATGACGGTAAGCCTTGCCGGATGCGGCAGTACGGGTTCGACGGCATCCACACAGGAGTCCTCCGTACAGGCGGAGAGCACACAGGAAGCACCGGAGGAAAGCTCTGCGGCAGCAGGCGGGACCAGCGAAGCGGAGAGCGTGCAGGAAACCGATGCCGCGCGGGAGACGACGGAGACTGCTTCCGAAGAGGCTTCTTCCGAGGGCGCTTCCGAAACTGCAGAAGCAACTGCGGCGGAGGAGACTACCGGAGCGTCCGAAACCGGAACAGAGAGCGGCACGGATTCCGCGTCCGCTGAAGGAAGAACGCTGGTTGTCTATTACTCCGCAACCGGAAATACGGAAGCGGTTGCAAACTACATCGCTCAGGCCACGGGCGGCGACCTGTTCGAGCTGGAGCCGGTCGACCCCTATACGGACGAGGATCTGAACTGGACGGATGAGAACAGCCGGGTGGTTTATGAGCATGACAATGAGGACGCACGGGACGTGGAGCTGGTGGCGGATACCGTGGATAACTGGGATGAATACGATACGGTGTTCATCGGATATCCCATCTGGTGGGGCATTGCCGCATGGCCGGTTGACACCTTTGTGGAAGCCAACGATTTTACCGGAAAGACGGTGATTCCGTTCTGCACTTCCTCTTCCTCAGATCTGGGCGAGAGCGGACAGCTTCTGGCGGAGATGGCGGGAACCGGAGACTGGCAGGAAGGCGTGAGATTCCGGTCTGGTGTTGATGAAGCAGATGTTCAGGAATGGGTGAATGGACTGGGGCTGTAAATATTGAGAACAGAATAGTAAAAAATGACGCTCCGCTGTGGATGCGCACTCGCGCGAAAAGGAAATTATTGCCTGACGGCAATCGCGCTCGGCGCGAGTGTGCGCCAAGGCGCACACTTCTTTAAATATACAAAGATAGATTTAGGGGAAGTGATACTTTATCTGAATATCCTTTCAGATAGATAAGCAGACCGTTCTGTGGTATACTATGGGTGAACAGAAAGCAGAATCTCAGGCGAGCTTGTATGAAAGGATGTGAACAGGATGATCAACAATGAGATCAATGCGATTAAAGACAGGATTTGTATGACTATCATGCCGAAACGGATCTATCTGTTCGGTTCCTTTGCAAAAGATACCTATAATGAAGACAGTGATTATGACTTTTATGTTGTTGTTCCTGATGATGCAGGGAACAAAATTGAACTGTCCCAGAAAGCATATAAATCCCTCCGAGGAGTGCGGAAACGTCCGGTGGATATTGTTGTGGGCTATGAATCGTCTTTTGATGAAAGGGCGAAGGAAAATACCCTTGAAAAGGTTGTAAAGCAGGAGGGCGTGCTGTTATATGAAAAATGATAAAATTTTGAAAGAGTGGATGGAGTTTGCCAGGATGGATTTTCTTACGGCGAAGCATCTTTATGAGCATATGTACCCGAAACCGTT
>CAJFMW010000006.1 GCA_904392525.1 uncultured Eisenbergiella sp. | reverse complement strand
TGTGATTCGGTTGTTTTCTCCTCCCCCGAGGGGTATAGTTATAAGTAGAAAGAAACAGGAGGGTTTTGTCGGGTATAAGAAATCGGGGGATTGCATGAGAAAAAAAATATGGGCAGCTTTACTTCTTCTGACGGCGGCGGTGAATGTGATCGCGTGGAACAGCCAGGCGTTCTGTGACTGGCATGTGAAGCATCTGTTTCCGCTCTCTGTCAACCTTTACGGAAGGCTGATGTCGGTCTTTCCCTTTTCCGTGGGAGAGGGGATGATCGTTCTGGCCGTTCTTTTTACGGCCGCGGCCATTGTGATGGGCTTTATGCGCATTTTCGTGAGAAAGGGGAGAGTAAAGCGGCTCATTTCTGTTTTTACCCGGGTGTATGCCTGGGGTTTCCTGGCTGTTTTCATGATTATGACATGGAACTGCTTCATCCTGTACCACGCTTCTGAATTTGATGAGACATACATGGTGCAGAAGGCGCAGCGAACCTATACGGACCGGGAGCTGATCCAGGTAAGAAATCACATTGTGGAGGAGCTGAATGCACTGACAGAACAGATGGAGCGGGATGAGGACGGCTTTCTGGTCTATCAGGGAGATATGGAGCAGGAGGCCATCCGGGCGATGCAGAAGCTTGGGGAAGAATATGAGCTGCTTTCCGGCTATTACCCGCAGGCAAAGGGGATCACCGCTTCCGACTTCCTGAGCCAGCAGTATATGATGGGATATTACTTCCCGTTCTCCATGGAAGCGAATTACAATACCAGCATGTATATTGTAAATGTGCCTGCCACACTCTGCCATGAGCTGGCGCACCTGAAGGGCTTCATCTATGAGGACGACGCGAATTTCATCGGTTTTCTCGCCTGTATCAATTCGGATTATCCGTTTTACCGCTACAGCGGATACCTGAGCGTGCTGAATTATGTGGAAAAGGAATATAAGAAGGCCTCCGGAAAGCAGGAATTCGGTTCCGTTTCGCTCGCAAAAAGCGTCTGCGCGGACGATATTTTCCTTACTTCTGAAGCCTGGGAAAGGGTGGAAGAAAACGCGGTGGTGGAGACTGCGGTGGTGAAGGCAGCTTCCAACCAGTTCACGGAAACTACCCTGGTCATCAACGGTGTTTCCGACGGCATGAAAAGCTACAGCCGCGTGGTACAGCTCCTTCTGGAATATTACGACGGGATTTTATACGATTATGAGTATGACGGCGGGGCTGTGCTTGTGGAGGCGGTGACAGAGTAGCGCCCGCACCGGGAGAAATCCGCTATTTTTTCATCTTCGGATTGAAAATCAGAGAGGCGAGGTAGCCGAAAATGAGGGCTGCGGCGCAGCCCACGGCGCCTGCCTTAAAACCTCCCGCAAACAGGCCGAGAAAGCCCATTTCATCCACCGCTTTTTTCACGCCCTGAAACAGGGTGTTGCCGAAGCCCAGAAGCGGCACGCTGGCGCCTGCCCCCGCAAATTCCAGAAAGGGCTCATAGATTCCCAGAGCGCCCAGAATGGCTCCGGTGCAGACCAGAAGTACCATGATCCGGCCGGGCATCAGCTTTGTCTTTTCCATCAGAATCTGAACCAGGGCACAGATCAGCCCGCCGATCCAGAACGCATTCAGATAATCCATACCTGACTCCATTTCCGCTGCCGGTGCCGTCGGGGATGTTTTCGTATCGCTTGGCCAGCAGTACAGCAGCATATTTGTATGGGAACAGTATGCCTTGTCAGGAAAAAATTATACAGAACGGTCTTGGAAAATATTGCCTCTACAGCTCGTCATATCCGACTTCCCTTTTGTTCAGAAAAGCCTTAACCGTCCGGTCCCAGAGCACATCCGCGCTTTTGTCAGGAAGAAAGGTATGCAGAGATGTCCCGGTCAGAAGAGTCAGCGTGCCGTTTTCATATCTGCAGGTGAGAACGAGAGCCTTCACCTGATCCGCCGTGACGGTGGTTTCGGAAGGCTTCAGAATGCCGGGAACATACTGGGGCATGAGATGCAGGATGAAACGGAAGCTGACGGGCGTTTTTCTGCCCCGGATCAGCTCGAACAGAATGGGGCGCATGGATTTCCAGGGGGAGAAATCATAAGGGCGGATGGAGGGCTCTTCCCATTCTTCTTTGGAAAAAAAGGCCCGGTTCATCCGGCCGTCTATGGTAAACGTATTGTAGGTGGAAACGACGGCTTCCTCCAGCAGGAAGGAATCCAGTAAATCCGTGCCGAGAAGCCGGCCCATAAAATGTTTGACATCCTTAATCTGAAGTGCGATCATGGCGATCTCCTTTTCTTTATGCGCGAAGGGAAATTATTGCCTGACGGCAACCGCGCTCGGCGCGAGTGGCGCACACTTTTTATTCTACACGATTCATGTGGGGATGGCTATAGAAAAAATAATCAGCAGCTTTGTGATTTCTTTTGGAAATGATCTTTACAAGATGTAAATACCGGTGTTATTATATGTGGTAATGAAAACCACATATTCAAGTGACGAAAATCGGAGGATATCATAATATGAGCTATAAGATCGTTGTGGACAGCTGCTGCGAACTGCCGAAGGAACTGGAGGGCGACAGCCGTTTTGAAAGAGTGCCCCTTGGCCTTGAGGTGGGAGACTGGCGGATTCTGGATGATGAGAATTTTGATCAGAAGGAATTCTTAAGAAAGGTGGCGGAATGCCCGATCTGTCCCAGATCTTCCTGCCCCTCCCCGGAGAGATACCGGACGAGCTATGAAGGGGATGCGGAGCATGTTTATGTGGTCACCCTTTCCGCAAACTTAAGCGGCAGCCATAACAGCGCGCTGCTCGGAAAGAATCTTTTTGAGGAAAAATACGGCAGGGACGCGAAGAAAATTCATGTGATTGATTCCAAATCCGCCTCCTGCGGAGAGACGCAGATTGCGCTGAAGGCCATGCAGCTGGAGGATCAGGGGCTTCCCTTTGAAGAAATCGTGGAAAAGCTGGAGGCTTTCCGGGATGAAATGAACACCTGGTTCGTCCTGAACAATCTGGAAACGCTGAGAAAGAACGGAAGGCTTACCGGAGTGAAGGCCCTGGTCGCCTCCACGCTGAACATCAAGCCGGTCATGGGAGCCACGCCGGAAGGAACCATCATTCAGCGCGGACAGGCCGTAGGGCTGAAGAAAGCCCTTATCCGGATGGCGGGGCTTGTGGCGGATGAGATCAAAAATCCCCAGGAGAAATACCTGATAATTTCCCACTGCAACAATCCGGAAAAGGCGGAATGGGTCAGGGACATGATTATGGAAAAAGTGTCCTTTGCCGGTTCATATATCCTGAATACGGCAGGCATCAGCAGCATGTACGCAAACGACGGAGGCATCATCATAGCGGGGTGATTCCCTTCATGCTTCCGCCAGCTGCTCAGAGAAAGGTTTCTACCGTTACCTTTCCGCCCTTTTCCCGGACGGTAATCGCGCCGCATTCTGCCGTTATAAAGACGGGAATGTGCGCACTGCGGAAGCGGGAGAGCACCTCTTCGTGGGGATGGCCGTAGGAATTGTCTTTCCCGCAGGAGATCAAAGCGGCCTGCGGGGATGCGGCATTCAGAAATTCCTGTGTGGTGGAGGTGTCTGAGCCGTGATGCGCGGTCTTAAGTATGGTGCAGCTGGATATGAGCTCCGGACAGGAGGACAGGATTTCCGCTTCGCCGGAAGCTTCCACATCTCCGGTGAGAAGGAGGGAAAAGACTTCCCCGGGAAGTGATGGGGCGGAAGTATTTCCTGCGAAAGCCTCAGGATTTTCGCTGCGGATTTCCGAAAAACGGAGAACCAGCGAGGAAGCGTTCCTGTCGGAAACGGCGGAGAAATGGTTGTCCCCGGAAAGGGAAGAAGTATTTTCAGAAGAAAAAGGATAGACTGCCTGAAAAATGGTATTTCCACGGCGGATCTCGTCACCGGCTCCCATCCGGTAGACGGGAACGCCGTTTTTCTTTGCGGCAGCGATGAGAGAGGCGTGCATTTCGTCCTCCGGGCCCGAGGCGGATAGAACCAGTCCTCCGATCCGCAGGTTTCCTTCCCCGGCCCATTCCAGAATCTCCTGAATGGCGCTGATGTGGTCAGAATCACAGTGACTTATGAAAATAAACTCCAGACGGTTCACGCCCTGATGCTTCAGAAAGGGAATGACCTGCCAGGTTCCGGCCTGCAGCTTTGAGGTGCTTCCGCCGTCACAGAGATAATGCCTGCCGTCCTGCGAACGGATATGGATGCAGTCGCCCTGTCCGATGTCCAGCATGGTGACTTGTGTCCCGGATGGCTTTCCCATGACAAAAATGAGGCACAGAAGCGCGCAGGCAGCATATCCGCCGATTCTGGGGAGACGCTTTGCCCCAAGAAACACAAGGAGCAGTCCGGCATAGAAAAGAAGGATCTGCCAAAGCTGCGGCGCGCCGGGGCGGAACAGTCCGAAGCCTCCTGCCGAACCGATTCTGCACAGGGTTTCGTAGAGAAAAAGAATGCCCTTAACGGGGAGAGCGGCCAGGGTGAGCAGGAAAAGCCATTCCTCTCCGAACAGAAGGAGCAGGCTGCCGGATGCGGCCAGCAGAATACAGCCGCCCAGAAGCACACCCATGAGAGGGATGACCGCCAGATTGACGGCGAGAGAGAGCACATTCCATTCATAGAAGGAGGAAAGCACAAGCGGAAGGGTGACCATGCTCACGCAGAAGCTGGAACGAAACCCGGAGCATATGCCGTTCTGAAGGCGGTGCTTCAGGCTGTGGGAGTCACGTTCCCGGAAGCGTTTGATGCTTCCGCCGTTCTTTTGCTTCAAAAGCCAGTCCTTCAGATTGGCCATATCGGAAAAGGCGGGAACGGCAGCGGAAGCGGCGAGAGCCGCCGTAAAGGAAAGCTGAAAGCCTGCATCATCGATCCATGCCGGATTTTCCACCAGCAGGAGAGCGGCGGCTGTTGCCAGCGCCGTCGCGGTATCATAGGTACGCCCCAGCAGGCGGGCGGTCAGGGAAAGAGCGAACATGATTCCGGCCCGCATGGAAGAGGCGGAAAAGCCGGTCATGAAGAGAAAGGAAAGCAGAAAGAGAGCCGAAACGGCACAGGCGGGGATTTTTCCGGAAGAGACATTCCCGGAAGAGACTTTTCTGGAAGACGGCCTGCCGTGTTTCCGGGGGAAGGGTTTTCTCCTGGCGGCCTGAAGCCTGCCGAAGAGGGCGGAGAGAAGATTGTATACGCCGGTGCCGAGAATGGAGATGTGCAGGCCGCTGATTGCCACCACATGGGAAATACCGGCGGCCTGATACAGGGATTTGATTTCCCGGTCCATTCCCTTTTTGTCTCCCAGGAGCATAGCCTTCATCACGGAGGCATCCTCTGGAGAAAGAAGGGCTTCCAGAGCCTTTCCCATATGAGTTTTCAGCCGCCAGAGCGTCTGCCGGTAAAGGGAATAATTCCGGCTAGAGCCGGTAACGGCAGCCTCCCGCAGTTCAAAGGCAATCCCCTGTCTGTTATAGTATTCTTTGGCGTTGAATTCGCCCGGATTTGTGGCTTCACGAAAATGACTGACTTCCCCTTCACAGCGGATTCGGCTTCCGATTCTGGGAAGATAAGAGCTTTCGGTGAGACGGCAGATGATTTGAAATGTAGAACTGGAATTTGTGTTCTGCGAAGCAGAACCGGTTTCAGATGCGGTGTCCTCAAGATAGACGAGCCTGACGGGATTTCCGGTCCGGGTATCCGTATAACTGACGATATCGGATACCGTACCCGTATATTCGGCCCATTGGCCGTCCTCCCGGTCCGGCTCGGGGACGGGCAGCGGCCACAGGAGCGTGATCAGCCGGACCGCTGCTACAAAGAGGAGAGATGCCGCGGCGAGCGGTCTTCTCATTACTGTCCCCCTTCCGTCTGTGTTTCTGTCGAAGTTTGCGTTTCAACGGAATCTCCTATGAGATCCAGGTTTCTTTCATAAAGATTCGTCAGGTTGAAGGTTTCCCGGAAAACCACATCTGTCTGACCGTCGATGGAAATCTGAACCTTGTTCACGCTGGTAAGCTCCACAAGGGAATTGGTAATGGAATAGATCACAACCTCGGGAGTTACTGTATAAACCTGCGTCAGGAAGGTTTTGTCAAAATTCACATAGCAGATTCCGTCACGAACGGTTACGCCGAGTACCTTGGTGTCGGGATTGATGGTCGGAAACGCCTGATCCGTATCAGGCCCTTTCACCAGACAGTCCACAACCAGCCGCTCCACCGAAATGTTGCTGTTGTATTCCAGCGTCCGAGTGGTTTCCACAAGCCTGTCTCCGGTTTCATTGGCGAAATAGAGCGTGAGCGTCACCATTTCATAGGGATTGATGGCGTCCCCCGCGTTGTCGATGAAGGTGTCGGCGGTCATCGGTCCCACCGCTGTACCGGAGCTGTCCATCAGGCTCTGGCCTGCAACCGTCATCAGTACATGGTTGATTTCATCCACCTGCACAAGGGTCCTGACAAGGGAAGCCCTGACCAGAACTTCGGTTGTGGCAGGCAGCTTCCGATATGATTCATCCACGTCGATATTCAGTTGCCCCTCATCCACCAGATAGTTATTGATCTGAAAAGAGGTTCCGGCAGACGCCTTCAGGGAAACATCCTCAGGCGCCGTCTGCAGAGCGGTCAGAAGGGCACTGATCTGTTCGTCCTGCGTCAGACTTTCGTCCAGATAAACGGTTTCGGAGGAAATCGCCGTTTCCTCCCGGTTCAGATAATAAACCTCAAATGCCTGTCCGCTTTCCTCTTCTTCCTGTGTCCCGCAGCCGCTGAAAAGAAAAAGCAGTACGGGAAGAAGACAGAAAACGGCCTTTTTCCATAATTTAGACATAACTTCTCCTGTTTTACTGTTTCACGTAGGTGAGCGGTATTTTTACCGTGAAGCAGGTACCTTCTCCCTCCACGCTGCTGACTCTGATGGAGCCGCGGTGCAGAAGAACGGCGTTTCTTGTGATCGCAAGGCCCAGTCCTGTTCCGCCGATTTCTCTGGAGTGGGATTTGTCCACACGATAAAAGCGCTCAAAAATATGGTCATAGTCCGCCTCGGGGATACCAATGCCGGAATCGGAGATTTCCACCGTGAAAAACTGGTGGTCCGCGTCCAGAAGCACCTTCACCCAGCCGTGTTCCTTATTATATTTGATGGCGTTCTCCACCAGATTGGTGAAGACCTGCGTGATTTTGACCTCATCCACCTCTGCGCTCACAGGCCGGATGCTCTCAAATACCACTTCCACATCTCTGGTTCTTGCGATGGGGCGCAGGCGCTTGAGCACCAGCTCAATCAGCTCGTTGATGTCCACCGTCTCGATGGTAAGCTGCGCCGCGGTCTTATCCATTTTTACAAGAGATAATAGATCGTTGATGATCTTGTTTTCCCGATCGATTTCCGCCGCAATATCCTGCATGAATTCCTGATACAGCTCAATGGGAGCATCCTCCATCTGCATCAGGGAATCGGCAAGAACCTTCATGGAGGTGAGCGGTGTTTTCAGCTCGTGGGATACGTTTGCGACAAATTCCTGCCTGGAATCGTCAACCACCTTCATCTGGTTCAGCAGCTGATTGAACGCGTCCACGATCTGCTCGGTTTCCCGGTAATCCTTCACGCTGATCTGCTCGTCCGTGAAGCTGTTCTTCACTTCGTTGATGGCCTGCGTCACCCGGTTGAAGGGACGAATCAGAATATAGGAAATGCCCACCGAAATGCCGAAAATGAAAATGATCATCACGATTTCAATGATCAGGGCATTGCGGTTCATGATTTCCATCGTCGTCCGGATGCTTTCTGTGGAAACGCTGGCGAGCAGCACGCCCTGAACGCTGGCGGTGGATGCCTGGGCCGTATCCGTGGAAGAGGAGGCGCTTGACACCGAATCCATGATCGGGATCGTCATTTCAATGTATCCGCCCCTGCGCTCATAGTTGGTCGTATTTTCTCCCTTGAAGCAGCGGATCACTTCCTCCGAAATGATGGTTTTTCCTTCGCTGATTCCATAGGTATCCTTTACCACGTGAAAGCTGTTGTTGATGATGAGCACGCGTCCGTCATAAAGAGTGGATATCTGCTCCAGCTCCGCGTTGATCGCCGCGTTGGAGGTATCCTGCAGATAGTTGTTTGTCAGAAGATGGTTCGCTATGATTGTGAACTGCGCCTGCGTATCGGAAATGCGCAGGGATACCGCACGGTTTTCATAGCTTTGAAGAATGCCGATGCGCATCACGAAGCTGGGAATGATTCCCATCGCGAGCAGCAGCAGAAAGATATAGACCTTTACGCTCCTGAGAGCGGGTATTTTTGTAAGCAGCCCCTTCAGCCTGTCATGCATGTTTCCTTCCATTCCGAAGCGTTTTCGCGCTTCCGTCTTCACGGCCGGCTGAAGCCTGCAGCAGCCATTTGCCGCAGCAAACAGCCGCTGCCGGGTAGTTTTATATCAGTTTCTGAAAAAATAGCCGACGCCCCATTTGGTATGCACATATTTCGGCTCGCTCGGATTGCTTTCGATTTTCTCACGGAGCCTCCGGATATGCACGTCAACGGTGCGTACGTCGCCCGGATAATCGTTGCCCCATACCAGCTTCAGCAGGTTTTCCCGGCTGTAGACCTTGTTGGGGTTCAGGGCGAGAAGCTCAAGCAGATCGAATTCCCTGGCCGTCAGGTTCACCTCTCTGCCCGCGATGTAAACGCGCCTGCTGTCGCAGTCCAGCTTCAGGTCTCCGTTCACTACGGTCTTTGGACCGGAAGCTTCCCTGTCCCGGCTGGATGTTCTGCGCATGATCGCTTTGATTCTGGCCTTAACCTCCAGAATATTGAAGGGCTTTGTAATATAATCATCGGCGCCGTATTCCAGCCCCATGATCTTATCCATATCGTTATCCTTCGCCGTCAGCATGATGATCGGCACATTGGAAAATTCCCGGATCTGCTGGCAGACCTCCAGTCCGGTCAGCTTCGGGAGCATGATATCCAGAAGGATGATGTCAAATTCCGTATTTTTAGCCGCTTCCAGAGCCTCCTCTCCATCGTAGGCGCAGGTGACCTCCATGCCCTCCTGCTCCAGACTGAAACGGATGCCCTTTACGATCAGTTTTTCGTCGTCCACAACCAGGACCTTCTTAGCCATATTATACCTCGACTTCCAGGTCAGACGGTGATCTTTTCCTTCAGCTTTTCAAAGCTTCCTTCCTTGATCCCGTCCACCTTCATAATGTCTTCAATCGTCTGAAAGCTTCCCCGTTCCTGGCGGTAGGCAACAATGGCCTCAGCTCTGGTCTGTCCGATTCCGGGCAGAGTCATCAGCTCCTCCAGGGAAGCCGTATTGATGTTCACAAGTCCGTTTCCGGATCCGGCCGCATTCTGTGAGCCGTCCGCGGAAAAAATTCCCGATGAAAAAACGCCTGAGGAAGCCGCCTGGGACGAAAGCCCTTCGATTTCCTCTTCGGTCGGAACCACAATCTGCAGCCCGTCCGAAAGCAGTGCCGCCTGGTTTAAGCTGCTTGCAGCAGCCTCTTCGCTCAATCCGCCCGCCGCTTCCACCGCATCGCATACCCGGCTCCCTTCCGGGAACGTATAAACGCCGGGACGGTTGACGGCTCCGCAGATATGCACCACCCAGACGGAAGGCGTTTCCGTCTCTGGCTCCGCCTCAGGCGCCGGAATCTGACCGCCTGAAGAAGTCTCCCCTTCGGCCTGTGCTTCCACAGCCGCCGTTACCGGTTCAAGCTCCACTGTTTTCCCGCGGCTTAAACTGCCGCAGCCGCTTAATAATAAAAGAAATGCCAGTACCATGACCGGTACCGGAATTCTTCTGCAACAATATGACATTTTTTACTCCTTTCCGCATCCTGCGCGGAAAGGCCCCCGTATGCTGCTGCATTTCCATTGTAATAGAAAAAAAGGGGTTTGACAAGATTTTTCTTCCTGCAATAATTGGGATTAAGAAAAAGTGTCCTGAATTTTTTTTGAGAAAAAGTGAACCGTTTCCACCCCTTCAATCTCTTATTAGCAGGTGCACCGAAAAAGGCAGCAAAAAAGCTGAAAATGATATGCCGCGGATGCGGCGCCGCAAGTGCGGCAAAAGGAGAAACCCTTGAACGAAATGGAACTGGTAAGACAACTGCAGACAGGAAGCCGCACGGCTTTTGATCAGATTTATGAGCGGTATCATGTACAGGCCTATCGCACGGCCGTTCTGCTCACGGGAAACCGGGCGGACGCGGAGGATGTGGTGCAGGAGACCTTTGTACAGGTATATCTGCATGCGAAGGAATTAAAGGAACCGGCGGGCTTTAAAAGCTGGTTTTACCGGATTCTGACCCGCCTCGCATGGAAATGCGGACGGAATGGAAAGCGCGAGATTCCGGATGAGGACATCGCGGTGTGCGCAGACCGGGCGGACGGGGGCGACTGCCTGTCGCGGCTGATTGGGAAAGAGGAACGGGAAAGAATCCGTAAAGCAGTGGAGAGCCTGGATGAAAAACACAGAAGCATCGTGGTCCTGTACTATTTCAACGACTTTACCACCGCGGAGATCGCCAGAATCACAGGATGCTTTGAAGGAACTGTCAAATCGAGGCTGCATGCGGCAAGAAAAAAGCTGGGGAAAAGCCTTTCTGACAACGAAGCCGGCGGAAAACTTCTCAGAGCGGTATCACACGCGGAATAGAAGAAACTGGAAAATCCCGGCGGTAAAAGTGGAGGTAGCCATGAGAAAAGACAGAACGGATGAAAGAATAGCACGGTGGTTTGGCGGGGAAGCGGATCAGATCTCCGTTCCCACAGACCTGAAAAAGAAAATTGACAGTCAGATCGACTTGCGCATCGACGATATGGAAAGGAGCAGACATATGAAAAAATTCAGCACAAAAAAGGTGATTCTTGCAGTAGCGGCAGTGGCATTGATTGGTTCCGTGACGGTGGCGGCGGCAGGACGGCTTGCCTCCTCATCCAGTCAGTCTTATCTGAACAACCAGGTAAAAGATTATTCCGCCCTTGCAGGAGTAGAAGAGGAGGTTGGTTTTGCTTTCCCTTCCGTGGAAGAATTCTCCAACGGCTTCCGGTTTGCTTCCGCCCTTCCGGTGGACAGCAGTGATTACGATGAGGATGGAAACGTGCTTTCCAGCTATAAGGGCGTCGATCTTACTTATACGGACGGCACCCAGGATGTTTCGGCTTATATTTATCCAAGCCGCTCCTATGAGGGAGAAACAACGGGAGCGCCCGGCGTTACGCCCGTATGGGAAGGCGAGAAAGGCGGTATCAGCCTGACTGTCACCAGAACGGTACACAAGTTCGTTCCTGCCGATTATGAGAAGACGGAAGAAGACATTCAGGCAGAGCAGGAGGGCAGACTGGTATTTGCTTACGGAAGCAATGAAGTGGAGGAAACGGTCAGCTATAACTGCAGATTTGAAAAGGACGGACTGAGCTACGAGCTTCTGGGCTTTGACCTGACCATGGAGCCGGAACAGCTGGCGGAGATGGCGGCAGAACTGGCGACGATGGGAGAATAAGCGGATATCATGGGAAAAAACGGAAAAGCAATGGCCGCCGTATGGACGGCAATTCTTACGGCGGCCGTGTTCCTGGCTGGATGCGGCATGACAGGAGGGGAAAGCGAAACGCCTGTGGAAACGCAGCAGACGGCTGAAGAGGAAACGTTGGAGGATACGGAAGCGCTTCTTGAAAATGCCGGTCTGACAGGCAGCATTGCGGACTGCACAGAAGAAGGGGCTCATGTTGTGGAAACACAGATTGAGGGAGACGTAGCCGTCGCGCCGGCCCTCGGATACGAAACGGAAGCGGCAGCGGTCCGGTATCAGGACGGCATGGAGATTGAACGCATCAGCCTTCAGACGGACGGAACCCTGCTGGAGCGGAAGCAGATATCCGTTTCTGATATCGAGCCGGGAGATCAGGTCTATGCATATGGGAACTGGACGGAAAATGGAGAGTTTCTCGCGGACAGAATGATTATTGTTACCATCGGATAGCCGGAAGAAATATCATTCACAGCCGCCGCAGAACGGGAAGGATGCCCGTTCTGCGGCGGTTTTTCCTTTCATGCAATAAATCAGGCGCTCCATAAATGGCGGCGGTCTGCCTTTTCTTATCCCCCTGCACGACATACCCAGCGGGGAAAAGCCTGACAATATGGTTCAAACACAGTTTCGGATTCTGCGGTACGGTTGATAAAGATATTCCGGTGATTTCAGCGGTACAAAATCAGCAAGTTGTACCGCTGAAAATGAGTTTTCTGTGATTTTATCCGTAGAAAACGGCGTCTTTATGCGGATAAAATTGAGATTTTGGCTGGCTGAACCGTAGTCCGGCTTATATTTGTACGGGTAAAAAGACGACTTCTACTCATCGAACCGTATTTCCGTTTCGGCAAATGCATCTCGCCATTTTTTTAAATTGATGGTATAATGATTGCGCAAAGCGCAATCCGGCCCGATTGTATCGGGCCTCCCTGCTTCGCAGGGATTATACCGGCAACCCACGGCTTGCGGGGAAAATGCCGCCTGCGGCGTCGCTTTCCCCTCTGCGCACGTGGTATAATGATTGCGCAAAGCGCAATCCGGCTCGACGTAGTCGTGCCGCCCCGCTCCGCGGGGATTATACCCCAAGCCACGGCTAGAGGAGAAAATGCCGACTGCGGCGTCGCTTTCTCCTCTAAGCACGCGGTATAATACAATAGTTGTAAAAACTACGATACCAGTATGCTTCCCTGGAAGAATTGCCCGCGCAATTCTTTTTGTGGTTTTCAAGCGGCCCGTCCGGGCCGCGAAAGAGATGGAAAGATCGCAGAGGAGAAATCACCTGCGTGATTTCTCCTCGCGGCCTCAGCATACCGCTTCGGCATGGAGGAAAAATGAGAAACAGACAGATCGACCATGGCCGGGAATTCGACTGGGGCCGTGCATCAGAGGACTATGCAAAATACAGGGATATCTATCCGGAACGCTTTTTTCAGGAAATCCGAGGGCTGGGCCTGTGTGAAAGGGGCCGGAACGTGCTGGACCTGGGAACCGGAACGGGTGTGCTGCCAAGGCACTTAAGCCGCTATGGCGCGCATTTTACGGGGGTGGATATTTCCGAAAACCAGATCGAACAGGCGCGCAGACTGACGAAGGAAGCGGGACTGGACATCGACTATGTGGTCAGTCAGGCGGAGTGCGTGGATTTCCCGGATCATACCTTTGATGAGGTTCTGGCCTGCCAGTGCTTCATGTACTTTGATAAAACGAAGATTTTCAAAAAGGTACACCGGCTGCTGAAGGACAACGGACACTTCTGTATCCTGTTCATGGCCTGGCTGCCGGGAGAGAGCGAAATCGCGCGCAGGAGCGAGGAGCTGGTATTGAAATACAATCCCCAGTGGACGGGTGCCCATATGAAAAGAGTCATGCCGCAGATGCCGGAGGAAGCCGAAGGGCTGTTTGCGGTGGAACAGGCGGGAGGCTTTGATCTGGATCTCACATTCACCAGGGACAGCTGGAACGGCCGGATCCGGGCCTGCCGGGGAATCGGCGCCTCCTCCCTTCCCGAAGAGGAGATCGCCCGGTTTGAAGAGGAGCATCTGGCCTTTCTGGCAGGAGTGCCTGAGCCGTTCGTGATCCCCCATTACGCCACCGTCCTGAATCTGCGCAGGCTGTCTGTTCTGAAAGGAGAGGGTTCATGAAGCAGCTTTTGGAAGACATCAAGACAGGACAGTTCCGTCAGGCCTATCTGCTTTACGGGCAGGAGGCCTACCTGAGAAACCAGTACCGCGACAGGCTGAAGGCGGCCATGGTGCAGGAAGGGGATACCATGAATTTTTCCTCCTTTCAGGGAAAAGACATCAATCCGGCGCAGATCATTGATCTGGCGGAGACGATGCCCTTTTTCGCGGATCGCCGGGTGATTCTCATTCAGGACAGCGGCTGGTTTAAAAAGGGCGGAGAAGCCCTGGCGGATTATCTGAAAACCCCTTCGCCAACCACCTTTTTCATTTTTGCGGAGGCAGAAGCGGACAAGAGAAACCGCCTTTTCAAAGCGGTGAAGGAAGCGGGCTGCGCGGTGGAGTTTTCCACCCAGGATGAAACTACATTGAAACGCTGGATCCTGGGCAGAATAAAAAAAGAAAATAAGGCGATATCCCATTCCGGCCTGGATTTCTTTTTACAGAAAACAGGTTCGGACATGGAAAATATAGACAGGGAGCTGGAAAAGCTGTTCTGTTACACCCTGAAAAAGGACGCGATCACCGAGGCGGATATCGATGCGGTCTGCATCCAGCAGATGACCGGGAAGATCTTCGACATGATCGAGGCCGTCGCGGCCGGAAGACAGAAGGAGGCGCTGCAGCTCTATTACGATCTGCTGGCCCTGAAGGAGCCGCCCATGCGGATTCTTTTTTTGATCGGCAGACAGTTCAGCCTTCTGGTTCAGGTGAAGGAGCTTCGCGCAAAGGGATATGACAACCGGAGGATCGGGGAGAAAACAGGACTGCACGGCTTCATCGCCGGGAAATATGTGAACCAGTCCTCCCGGTTTGAGATGGATGTGCTGAAGGAAGCGCTCGCGGACTGCGTGAAAACCGATGAGGCGGTGAAGAACGGCCGGATGAACGACCGGCTCGGCGTGGAAATGCTCATCGTCCGCTACAGCGGCATTTCCGGCAGAGGATAAGCAGGGGCGGGGACGGATGCCGCAGCTGATGCGCGCCATCCGCGTTTGGATAAAGATTTGAAAAGAAAGGAAAGGAACAGCCATGAGCAAAATCGAAGAAGTAAGGGCGCAGATGGTCGCCGCGATGAAAAATAAGGACAAGGAGCGCAAGGAAACGCTTTCCATGCTGCTTGCAGCGCTGAAAAACAAGGCCATTGACAAGCGCGCGGATCTGACCGAAGCGGAAGAAAACGAAGTGATCAAGAAGGAAATCAAGCAGACCCAGGAAACCATGGATCTGGCTCCCGCGGACAGAGAAGATATTAAGGAAGAATGTGCAAAGCGCCTTGCCGTGCTGAAGGAATTCGCTCCTGAGGAGATGAGTGAGGAGCAGATTCGCGCCGAGATCAACGAGGTTCTGAAGAATCTTGGAATCACGGAGCCCACGGGAAAGGATAAGGGAAAGATCATGAAGGAGCTGATGCCCAGGGTGAAGGGCCGCGCGGACGGCGCTCTGGTGAACCGCCTTGTGGGCGAGCTGCTGAAATAACAGAGGAAGCTATGGAAAGAACACCAAGACCGAATGAAATTTATCAGCATTTTAAAGGAAATCTGTACCGGGTGGTTACGCTGGCGAAGCATGCGGATACCGGACAGATGCTGGTAATCTACCAGGCTCTGTACGGAAGCTTTGAGGTTTTTGCAAGACCCCTTGCGGACTTCACCGGAAAGGTGGACCGGGCAAAATATCCGGATGCGGCCGCTGAATACCGCTTCACTCTCCTTCCGCAGATCGTGGGACAGGCTTCAGAAGCGGACCGGCCGGAAATGCGGCAGGAACCGGATACCGCGCAGCCACAAAGCTCCGGGGCAGGAAACCCGGAATCGGAGAACCGCAGACAGACGGAGCCGGACAGGACCCTGGTGCAGGAACGGACAGCGCCGACGAAGAGCGCGGATATACAGCCGCAGGATGAACAGGAAGAACCTGCCCTGGACCCCATGCTTCTCGCCTTTCTGGATGCGGATACCTATGAGGAAAAGCTTGCCATATTCACGGACATGAGAGGCAGGGTAACGGACGATATGCTCACCACCATGGCGGTTTCCATGGATATTGATCTGAAAGAGGGAGAGCTGATGGACCGTTACGAAGAACTGAAAAACTGTATCATCATGCGGGAAAAATACGAATGCAACCGTCTGAGATGATTCAGGAAGGACAGGAACATGAAGTACAGCGACATTCATGAAGGAATCTTTCTGGAGCGGCCGAACCGTTTTATCGCCTGGGTTCAGATGGATGGAAGACGGGAAAAGGTTCATGTGAAAAATACGGGAAGATGCAGGGAGCTTCTGCAGGAAGGTGCACAGGTCTGGCTGGAGAAAAGCGCCAATCCCTCCCGCAGCACTGCCTATGATCTGGTGACGGTGCGAAAGGGCGACAGGCTCGTCAACATGGACAGCACGGCGCCGAACAAAGCCGCAGAGGAATGGCTGAGAGCGGGCGGCCTGTATCCGGATGTGACAGAGGTGCGCCCGGAATGTACCTTCGGAAAGTCCCGGTTTGATTTCCGGGTGCGCGTGCGCGCAGGAGCGGATGCGCAGGCAGACTTGCCAGCAGACGTGCCAGCAGATATGCCTGAGGAAGAAATCTGGATTGAGGTGAAGGGCGTCAACCTGGAAGAGGAAAATGTGGCCCTGTTTCCCGACGCGCCGTCCGAGCGGGCGGTGAAGCATGTGGAAGAACTGATGGAAGCGAAGAAGGAGGGATACGGCGCCGTCCTTCTTTTTGTGGTACAGATGGAAGGAATTACCCGTTTCATGCCCAACGTCCGGACCCAGCCGGAATTTGCCGGGGCGCTGCTTCGCGCCCGTAAGGCGGGAGTGTGTATTATGGCTGTGGGCTGCGAGGTGAAGGAGGACGGCATGCGCATTTCCTACGAGATACCGGTGGTCCTTCCGCAGGAGCCAAAAACGGCAGAAAAAGGCAGTGCGTTCGCTATTGCGCCCCGTCTGCTGCCGTGGTATGATGAGCACAAACGGCAGCTGCCCTGGCGCGCACAGCCCACGCCTTACCGGGTCTGGATCTCGGAAATCATGCTGCAGCAGACCAGGGTGGAAGCGGTGAAGCCCTATTTTGAGCGTTTTATGGAAGAACTGCCGGACATCCCTTCCCTGGCGGAGGTGTCTCAGGAACGCCTTCTGAAGCTCTGGGAAGGACTTGGCTATTACAGCCGGGCGCGCAACTTAAAGAAGGCGGCCTGCGAGATCATGGAGCGTTTTTCCGGTGTGATGCCCGCCAGCGTGCAGGATCTTCTCACCCTTCCGGGAATCGGCCCCTATACAGCCGGGGCCATTTCCTCCATCGCCTATGGTCGTCCTGCGCCTGCGGTGGATGGAAATGTGCTGCGCGTCATGGCGCGGTTTCGGATGGACGGACGGGATATGGCGAACCAGAAGGTGAGAAAGAGCGTGGAAGAGGATCTTTCTGCCGCCATCCCTGCGGACCGTCCCGGAGATTTCAACCAGGCCATGATGGAGATCGGCGCCATGGTCTGCCTGCCGAACGGCGCGCCCCATTGCGGGGAATGTCCGCTGGCTGAAGTGTGTATGGCCCATGAAGAAGGAAGAGAGCTGGACTATCCGAAAAAGGCGCCCAAAAAGCAGCGGACTGTGGAAGAGAAGACCGTGCTCGTCATTCTGGATGAAAGAAAGGCCGCCTTCCGTAAGCGGCCGGATACCGGACTTCTGGCGGGTATGTATGAGCTTCCGGCACTGGAAGGGAAGAAAAAACAGGCAGAGGTGCTCGGTCTGATGAAGGAAAAGGGACTGAACCCGATCCGCATCAGAAAGCTGCCCGCAGCAAAGCACATTTTCACCCATAAGGAATGGCACATGACGGGCTACGCCGTATGGGTGGACGAGCTGGAACCCTACGAAGGGGGCTGGGAAGGCCTGATTTTTGCAGACCGCAGGGACCTGGATGAAATTCCCGTTCCCTCCGCCTTTGCAGCCTATCTGGATTATGTGAAAAGCAACATGTAAACCATGCAACAGGAGATTTGGTACAAATGAAACTTTTGACAATTACGGTACCCTGCTACAATTCTGAAAAGTATATGCGCAAATGCATCGATTCCCTGCTTCCCGGCGGGGAGGATGTGGAGATTCTCATCGTGGATGACGGCTCCACCGACAAAACGGCAGAAATTGCGGACGAGTACGCTGAAAAGTATCCCACCATCGTAAAAGCCATCCATAAGGAAAACGGCGGCCACGGCTCCGGCGTGAATACGGGAATTGAAAAGGCCAGCGGCCTGTTTTTCAAGGTGGTTGACAGCGACGACTGGGTGCTGGATACGGCGTATCAGACGGTCCTGGATACCCTTCGTATGTTTGCGGGTGGAGATGAGGTCCTGGATATGCTGATCGCCAACTATGTCTATGAAAAGGAAGGCGAGAAGCGCAAGAAGGTGATCCGCTATAAATATGTGCTGCCGGAAAATGAGGTGTTCACCTGGAAGGATGTGCACAGGTTCCATAAGGGGCAGTATATCCTCATGCATTCCGTGATATTCCGTACAAAGCTCCTGCGTGATTGTGGACTGAAGCTGCCGGAGCACACCTTCTATGTGGATAACCTGTTCGTATACGAACCCCTTCCCTATGTGAAGAATATGTACTATCTGGATGTGAACTTTTACAGATATTATATCGGAAGAGCGGATCAGTCCGTAAATGAAAAGGTGATGATCGGCCGGATTGACCAGCAGCTGAAGGTGAACCGCATCATGATAGACTACCTGGTATCAAAGAAGCAGTTCCTTTCCTCGCACAAGAAGCTGCGCAGCTACATGATCAATTATCTGGACATCATCACCACGGTTTCCTCCATTATGCTGATCTGTTCCGACACAGAGGAAAACCTGGAGAAGAAAAACGAGCTGTGGAAATACATAAAACAGAAGGACGTGATGCTTTTTTACAAGCTGCGCTACGGCCTTCTGGGAAGCTGTACCAATCTGCCCGGAAAGGGCGGAAGAAAGATGACGGTGGAGGGCTATAAGCTCTGCCAGAGATTCTTCAAATTCAACTGAAATCTGTATCAGAAAAAGGCGGGGGTACCCGCCTTTTTCATGTCGTATGAAACCGCCATCATGCGCGCACTCTGCGGCGGGAGGACCGGCGCTGACGCTGCAGGGTAATCCGGTCATTGCGGTAAAGAACGCTGTACATGGCGCCTGCCAGAATGAAAGCGGTGATCACATCAAACACGGAATGCTGCTTTAAGAACATGGTCGCCAGTATGATGGATATACACAGAAGGAAGGAACCGGCGCGAAGCCATTTCCTAAAGGAAGCCCCCTGCTCTGTATTCCGACCGGAGAGGCAGCGACTGATGGCGAGATGCGCTCCGATGGAATTGTATACATGAATGCTCGGCCAGAGATTCGTGGGCGTGTCCACCTTCTGAAGAAGCAGCACAAGCCGGGCGAATACGTTGTCGCGCGGCATTTTCGCAGGCCGCAGATGCTGAATGTTCGGGAAGAAGGTGGAAATCAGCAGAAATACCGTCATTCCCGTACAGAGAAACAGGGCGCACCGGACATATTCCTCCCTGCTGTGGGACGCCGCATACAGGACGGCGGCAGGCACATAGAGGAACCAGAGAAAATAGGGGATGACGAACAGCTCGCAGAATGGAATGTAATCGTCCACAAAAACATGGATGATCTGATAACTCCTCACATGTCTTTCCTCAAGCCACTGAAACCACAGAATATATATGATGAAATACAGTACAAATGGAAGCAGTTCCTGGAATCTGACGCCTTTTTTCATGATGCAGATACCCCTTTCCCGAAAACAGATAAATGCCCTGCAGCCAATGCAGGATCAGACATAAAAGCGCAGCAGCCTGGGCCGGCAGCTGATGGTGATATCGCTGGAGAGCGCGTTCACTTCACCATCCGTGTGTACCCACTGGGGACGCGAGGTGCGGATCCGGATCCGGCGTCCCTCATAGCGGTCCACTCCACGGAAGCGCAAATGGCCGCCCCAGAATGCGGTAGGAAAGACCAGCAGAATTTTCCATTTCGGAATGTTTCCCACCGCGCATACGTCCAGAATGCCATCGGAGGCGTCTGCGCCAGGACAGAATCGGAAACCGCCGCCCTCATACTGGTGCGACATACAGGCGGCGAACATCAGCCTTTTTATGGAAACAGGGCCTGTCCGCTTTCCGTCCGGTCCCTCTGCTGCCAGGACTGCCCGGACCCGTCCGGAGGAAAAGATCATTTTCAGCGCGATTCCCAGATAGGTCAGCTTGCCAAGACCGAGCCGGTTGAGCACGTCCTTGAATCCGGAGGACATGGCCTGCTGGCAGACGCCTGCATCGAAGCCGATTCCGCAGCTGACCAGGAACATCCGGTCAGGACGGCTGGTCTCCTGCAGGCCGTTTCCCGGCAGGCCGCGCTTTTGCAGGCCGTGCTCCTGCGGTATATAGGCGGTGTGGTAATGCACGACGCCCACATCCATCGGGATTTCCTTCCCGTTTTCCAGAAGCTGCACAAGCGCTTTTGCGGGATCACGGCTGATTCCCGTATCCCGCGCCAGATCGTTGCTGGAACCGGTGGGAATGTAGCTGAAGCGGGTTTTCTTAAAATCCCGGACGCCCTGCAGCGCTTCGTTTACGGTGCCGTCTCCTCCCAGAACGATCAGATGAACCTCATTTTCCGTCAGGTCGGACACCATACGCGCCATATCTCCCGGCTTTTCGGAAAAGTGTACCTGATAGGCAACGCCTCTTTTGTCCAGCTCGGCTTTCACAAGCTCCCAGTATTTCCCGCTCCGTCCGGAGCAGGAGGAAGGATTGACCAGAAAATGATACATGTTTTCTCCCCTCTTTTGCCATTCGTGAATCCGAACGCATTCTTCTTCTATTTATCCCTTTAAGGCTGTATTGTAGCAAAAGAGAAAACCCCGGTAAAGAGGGGGAATGCAAGTTTAAGAAAAGTATAAGAAACATTTCCGGATTTATTCCTGTTTTCAAGCCGGATAAACTATGCTATAATCAATCTGCGCAGTTTCACACGGTAACGTGTCGAACAAAGGTTAAAAAACAAATGCCGCCTGCGGCGGCGGATTAAGGAGGCGGCACGAACCGGCGGTTCGTGCCAAAGAATGGCTTCGCCATTCTTTATCAGAACGAATGCCGCCTGAGGCGGCGGATTAAGGAGGTAAGGATGTATTCTCTGGATGAAGTGAGGAAGGTGGACCCGGAAATCGCGCAGGCGATCGTGGATGAGCAGGAGCGGCAGAACAGCCATATCGAGCTGATCGCTTCCGAGAACTGGGTGAGCAAAGCGGTCATGGCCGCGATGGGAAGCGTGCTCACCAACAAATATGCAGAAGGCTATCCGGGCAAGCGCTATTACGGCGGCTGCGACTACGTGGATGAGGTGGAGAATCTCGCCATTGAGCGTGCGAAGAAGCTGTTCGGTTGCGACTATGTCAACGTACAGCCCCATTCCGGCGCACAGGCCAACATGGCAGTGCAGTTTGCCGTGCTCACTCCGGGAGATACTATCATGGGAATGAACCTGGATCACGGCGGACATCTGACCCATGGAAGCCCGGTGAATATGTCCGGAAAATATTTCAATGTGGTTCCCTACGGCGTGAACGACGAGGGATTTCTTGACTATGACAGAATGAAGGAGATCGCGAGACAGTGCCGTCCCAAAATGATCATCGCCGGCGCTTCCGCCTACGCGAGAACCATCGATTTCAAGCCGTTCCGCGAGATTGCGGATGAGGTTGGAGCCTGCCTGATGGTGGATATGGCCCATATCGCCGGTCTGGTGGCTGCCGGACTGCATCCCAGTCCGGTTCCTTATGCTGATGTGGTGACCACCACCACCCACAAGACCCTGCGCGGGCCGAGGGGCGGAATGATCCTCTGCAACAAAGAGGCCGCTGAAAAATGGAATTTCAACAAGGCGATTTTCCCCGGCATCCAGGGAGGCCCGCTGATGCATGTAATCGCGGCGAAGGCGGTCTGCTTCAAGGAGGCCTTAAGCGATGATTTCCGCGTTTATCAGCAGCATATACTGGATAACGCACAGGCCCTCTGCAGCGGGCTGATGGAGCGGGGCATCCGCATTGTGTCCGGCGGAACGGACAATCATCTGATGCTGGTGGATCTGACCAATTTCGGCCAGACCGGAAAAGCGGTGGAAAAGCTTCTGGACGAGGCGAACATCACCTGCAACAAAAACACCATTCCCAATGATCCCAAGTCCCCGTTTGTGACCAGCGGAATCCGTCTGGGAACCCCTGCCGTTACGTCCAGGGGAATGAACACACAGGATATGGACCGGATCGCGGAAGCCATCTCCATGGTGATTAAGGGCGGTGAGGAAAAGGTGGCAGATGCCCGCGCCATCGTGAAGGAGCTGACGGATAAATATCCGCTGGAGGCATAGAGTGAAAAATAAACAGGAGAGAAACAACCGGCCGGAGCGTGCGCGGACGGGAGGCGTTTCCGCGGATCTGCTGAAGCTGACGGCGCTCATGACCATGCTGATCGACCATATCGGCGCAGGGATACTGGAAAGGCTTCTGATCGACGGATACGTGACGGATTATGCGCTCTATCTGAAAATCTATCAGCTGGACACCGTTCTGCGCATCATCGGCCGGATTTCCTTCCCGATTTTCTGTTTCCTGCTTGCGGAGGGATTTCTCCATACAAGAAGCCGGCGCGGATACGCGTTCCGGCTTCTTGTGTTTGCCCTTTTATCGGAAATTCCCTTTGACCTGCTCTTTTCCGGCGGATTGAACCGAAACAGCCAGAACGTGTTCTGGACGCTTCTCATCGGCCTTCTGGTGCTCCGGGGCATGGAGGGCGTGCGGGGAGTTCTGCGCATGTGGGAGAACTCCCGCATACACAGCAAAGCGCGCAGACCCAAAAAGGGCCGGGCGCTTTACTGCGCGGCAGAGGCGGCGGGGATTCTGCTCGTTATCGCGGCGGGCATGTGTGCGGCGGCTTTTTTGAAAACGGACTATTCCTGGAGGGGCGTGATTCTGATCGCCGTCATCGGACTTCTGATGCGGGACCGTCTGCTTCTGGTCATAGACGCTCCCTGTGCGTTTCTTTTTACCGAATTTCTGCAGCTTTTCATCGGAGGACGAAGCCTTTTGGCCAGTCTGGGGGAGGTACTGTCCCACCTGACCGTCTTTGTTTCCTTTGCGTTGATCTGGTTCTACAACGGAGAGAGAAAACGGACAGGACATCGTTACTTTTTCTACTTTTTCTATCCTGTCCATCTGCTGATTCTCTTCCTTTTCAGGCAGTTTTTGTATGCATTGTACGGATAAAAAAACAATTGTGTGAAAATTAGCGGTTGCTTTCGTATGGGGCCTATGCTAAAATATCTCTCGTTGACACACAAATGTGTGCGTAGTAAAGACACAGAAGCGGGATGATTGGAAATGCAGAAGAAGAGCGAATATTATGTGGTAAAACAGAAAGCCGTTCCGGAGGTTCTTTTAAAGGTTGTTGAGGCGAAGAAGCTCCTGGAATCGGGAAAGGCGGCGACCATACAGGATGCCGTGGAAAAGGTGGATATCAGCCGGAGCTCCTTTTACAAATATAAGGATGATATTTTCCCCTTTCATGACAATACCCAGGGAACGACAATCACGCTTTCCCTGTCCATAGATGACGAGCCGGGCCTGCTTTCCGACCTGCTGAAGGTCATAGCGGACTTCGGGGCGAATATTCTGACGATCCATCAGAGTATCCCGATTAACGGCGTGGCGTCCCTGAGCATCAGCGTTCAGGTGTTAAGCACCACCTCGGACGTATCCAGAATGCTGGAGGCGATGGAAGAGGAAAAGGGCGTACGCAACGTGAAGATCCTCGCCAGAGAATAGCTTCAGACAAAAAAACCGTCCGCAGAGGCGGAAAGAGGAGGAAAAACATGATCAGCATAGCGGTTTTGGGATACGGCACGGTGGGCAGCGGCGTCGTAGAAGTGATTGAGAAAAATAAGGAAGTGATCGACAGACGCGCCGGAGAGGAAATCCGGGTGAAATATATTCTGGATCTCAGGGATTTTCCCGGAGACCCGTATGCGGACAGGGTGGTGCATGATATGAACGTCATCCTGCAGGATCCGGAGGTTTCGATCATCTGCGAAACCATGGGCGGAAACGAACCCGCCTTCACCTATTCCATGCAGGCCCTGAAAGCCGGAAAGAGCGTCTGCACCTCCAATAAGGAGCTGGTGGCGAACCACGGAGCCGAGCTGATCCGCACGGCGAAGGAAAATTCCTGCAATTATCTGTTCGAAGCGAGCGTGGGAGGCGGTATTCCCATCATCCGTCCCCTGAACGCGGCACTGACCGCGGAGCGGATTGAGCTGATCAACGGAATCCTGAATGGAACCACCAACTACATCCTCACCCGCATGGCGGAGGAGGGCAGCGACTTTGAGACCAGCCTGAAGGAGGCCCAGGAAAAGGGCTATGCGGAGCGCAATCCCGAGGCGGACGTGGAGGGCTATGACGCCTGCCGCAAAATCGCCATCCTCGCATCTCTCATGACGGGAAAAACCGCACGTTACGAAGAAATATATACGGAAGGAATCACGAAGATCACCCGCGAGGACTTCCTTTACGCGCATAAAATGAACCAGTTCATCAAGCTGCTTGCCAGCGTCAGAGAGGTGGATGGGAAATATTACGCCATGGTGGCTCCCTTCCTGATCGGAGAAAAAAATCCCCTTCACAGCGTGAACGACGTGTTCAACGCCATTTTCATCCGCGGAAATACCCTGGGAGACTCCATGTACTACGGACGCGGCGCGGGAAAGCTTCCCACGGCCAGCGCCGTTGTCTCCGATGTGATCGACTGCGCCAAGCACGGACGGACCCATATCGTCTGTCTGTGGGATGAGGAGAAGCTTCCCCTCTGCAGCATTGACGGAGCTTCCCGGAGATTTTTTGTCCGTGCGAAAAAGGGCTGTGAAAAAGAGGCGGAGAGCCTGTTTGGCGCGATCGAAACGGTGGATGCCGGTCTGGACGGAGAATTCGGTTTTGTGACCCCCTCCATCACTGAAAAGGAATTTGCAGAAAAAAGCGCGGCGCTTTCCGGCTTCATCAGCCGTATCCGCGTGGAAGAGGACTGAAAATGAAATATGTGGTTGTGCTTGGAGACGGGATGGCGGATGAGCCGATTGCCAGGCTGAACGGGCGCACGCCGCTGGCGTATGCGAATACGCCGGCGCTGGATGCGCTGAGCAAAAAATCGGAAATCGGCATGGTCAGCACGATCCCAAAGGGAATGAAGCCCGGCTCTGATACGGCGAATCTGTCCGTGATGGGCTATGACCCGAGAAAATATTATTCCGGCCGTTCCCCGCTGGAGGCCCTGAGCATCGGGGTCCCCATGAAGGATACGGATATCGCTTTGCGGTGCAACATCGTGACCCTTTCTGAAGAGGAAGGGATTCCTTTTGCAAAACGCAGAATCCTGGACCACAGCTCCGGAGAGATCGAAACAGAGGACTGTGCCGTTCTTCTCCGCGCCGTGATGGAAGAGCTGGACCGGCCGCCCTATCATTTTTATGTGGGAACCAGCTACCGGCACTGCCTGATCTGGGAGAACGGAGAGGTGGAAGAGCTTACCCCGCCCCACGATGTGCTCGGCCGGGAAATCGGCCCCTATCTTCCCGATGACAAAAATCTCCACGAGATGATGGTCAGAAGCTATGAAATTCTGAAAAATCATCCCATCAATGTGAAACGCAGACAGGAGGGCCTGAATCCGGCCAACTGCTGCTGGTTCTGGGGCGCGGGAACCAGGCCGTCCCTTCCTTCCTTTTATGAAAAGACGGGAAAGAAGGGCATCATGATTTCCGCCGTCGATCTCCTGAAAGGGATTGCCGTGGGAGCGGGGATGGATGTGGCCGGGGTGGAGGGCGCGAACGGCGGCCTTGATACCAATTATGAAGGAAAAACGCAGGCGGCACTTGACGCGCTGGTCCGGGACGGTTATGATTTTGCCTATATCCACATCGAAGCCCCGGATGAGATGGGACACCAGGGCAGCGTGGAAAAGAAGCTGCAGGCCATTGAATATCTGGACAGAAGAGTGGTAGCGCCGCTTACGGCCGGGCTTGACGCCAGCGGGCTGGACTACAGGCTGATGGTGCTTCCTGACCATCCCACGCCGATCCGTCTGCGTACCCATACGGCAGAAAGCGTGCCCTACCTGATCTATGACAGCACAAACGTGCAGAAAAACGACTGGAGCTACAACGAGGCGGAAGCCATCCTGAGCGGGAATTATTTTTCGGAAGGTCCCCTGCTGATGGATCATTTCCTCGGCCTGAAGCAGCCCAGCTACCGGCTCTGATCCGGTTACAGCGAAAAATACGGAAAAGAAAAGCCGCATACAGGCCATACAGGCAGCGGCAGGAGGATGATACGGTTATGAAAAAAGTGGTGAAATTCGGCGGAAGCTCTCTGGCGAGCGCGGAGCAGTTCAGAAAGGTGGGAAGCATTATCCAGGCGGATCCGGAGAGACGCTTTGTTGTTCCTTCCGCGCCGGGCAAGCGCAGCAGGGACGATGAAAAGGTGACCGACATGCTGTACGCCTGCTATGCGCTTGCGGAGGAGGGAAGCGATTTCTCGGAAAAGCTCTCCGCCATCCGTGCCAGATACGAAGAAATCATCAAGGGCCTGTCCCTGAAGCTGTCTCTGGAAGAGGAGTTTCAGAAAATCGAGGAAAATTTCAAAAATAAGGCAGGAAAGGATTACGCCGCTTCCAGAGGAGAGTATCTGAATGGAATCGTCATGGCCGCCTATCTGAAATTTCCTTTCATCGACGCGGCAGAAGTGATTTTCTTTGACGAGCAAGGGAAATTTGATGATTATAAGACGGATCAGGTGCTGTCGAAGCGCCTGGAACAGATGGATGCGGCCGTTATCCCCGGCTTCTACGGCTCCATGCCCGACGGAAGCGTGAAAACCTTTTCCCGGGGCGGCTCTGATATCACCGGTTCCATCGTTTCCCGTGCAGTGCATGCGGAGGTCTATGAGAACTGGACAGACGTGTCCGGCTTTTTGATTGCCGATCCCCGTATCATCCCCAATCCGGTCGGCATTGATACCATTACCTATAAGGAACTGCGGGAGCTTTCTTACATGGGGGCAGGCGTTCTGCATGAGGATGCCATCTTCCCGGTCAGAAGAGAGGGCATCCCGATCAACATCCGGAATACCAACGCGCCTGAGGACAACGGCACCTGGATTGTGGAGAGCACCTGCCAGAAATCCCGTTTCGTTATCACGGGAATTGCCGGAAAGAAGGGATTTTGTTCCGTCAATATTGAAAAGGACATGATGAACGCGGAGATCGGCTTCGGACGCAAGGTTCTTCAGGCATTTGAAGACAGCGGAATCTCCTTCGAGCATGTGCCCTCCGGAATCGACACCATGACCGTATTCGTCCATCAGGATGAATTCATGGATAAGGAGCAGAAGGTGGTTTCCGCCATTCACCGCCTTGCCAGACCGGACACCATTGATATCGAATCCGACCTAGCGCTGATCGCCGTGGTGGGACGCGGCATGAAATCCACACGCGGAACGGCGGGACGCATTTTCTCCGCCCTCGCCCATGCCAATGTTAACGTGAAAATGATTGACCAGGGTTCCTCCGAGCTGAACATCATCATCGGCGTCCGTAACGAAGATTTCGAGGCGGCGATCCGGGCGATTTACAACATTTTCGTCCTTGTTCAGCTCTGATCAGAATCAGAAAACAATTGAAAAAACAGACTGCAGCAGCCGGAACACGGATTTTGTCCGCATTCCGGCTGCTGTTTTTAGATGCTGCCCCCGGAAGCACAGGTATTCAGGCAGAAGAAAAGAGGATAAATTATCAGACAATTCAATATATTTAAAGCAAAATACATATAAATAATGTAAATTACATATTAAAAATAGAAAATAATGTAAAAACAGAAAAAAAGTCAAAAAACTTGTTGACATTCAGGACAGGCGGGGCTATAATGAAGTCACAAACAAAGAAGAGAAAACAAAAAAATAAAAAGAAGGAGGTACGGACCACCGAAAACATGAACCTTATTTCTTAAAAGGATAACACTTTTAAGAAACAGATAACAAAACAATTTCATAGGAAAAGCCTTAAAGACGGATCGGGAAGAGGAAAGGAATCTCCAGAAGGAAGGCCTTTAGATTGAAGGAAGATAACCTGAAGAAACCGGGAACTGTAAATTGAGATTCTTTTGAAAACGGATATTTCCTGAAAGCAACGAGAATGATCTTTATCATCAGAAGAAGAAAACAAAGAAGTTGACATCTTAGGAGGAAAAGACAGAATCGGTAGGCAGACGGAAGAAATTAGAAGAAGGATGATCCAGACAGGATCGGATTTCAGGAAAATTGATTCCAAAAGGAAAGAAGTTTTTTAAGGAAGCAATTCCTTAAGGAAAAAGACCCAGATTTATGATAGATGGACTTCAGAAGATCAGGCCGTCAGTTTAGAGGAATCCAAAAGAGAAGAAAAGAATCTTCCGGAAACGTAAAAATAAAATCTTTAAGGAACAATGCTAATCTAATACCGAAGCGAAACGAGTACACTTACCTGAGTGACGAAGGATCATTGAAGAATGAAAACCGTTGCAGTACATGAGTACAAAAGGAAGAAGAAGTGGAAAGAAGAGCAGAGGAGAAAAAATGGAGGTATAGGCCATTGGATAGCATAGTTTGAGAGCGGGTATCAGACATGAAAATGATTGATACCCGCTTCTCTTTGTGGTAGTCTGACAGTAGAAATGATCAGTCATCCGGGCACCGGATGCGGAAAGGTATGGAAAATGTGATGAACCGCAGGGAACTGAGAAGACGGAGAAGGCGCAGAAATCAGATCATTGCTTATATTGTGGCCGGACTGGTCCTGGCGGCCATTCTTTTTGGGTGTGTTTTTGTCGTCCGCAGCATTTCCGGTGCGGCCCAGGAAGGAAACGGCGGCGTGCAGGAAGAGGACGGCGGGACGGCCGGAGTAGAGGTGCCGACAGGGGAGACAGCATCTGAGCAGACAGGGCTGCTGGAGCAGACGGAGACTTCCGGGCAGTCAGAAACTCCGGAGCCAACGGATATTTCTGCGCAGCAGGAGAACTCTGCTGAAGAGGGATCCATACAGCAGGAAGCCGCCGGGGAGGAAACGCTGGAGGAGCAGATCAGCGGTTACGTGGAGGCCATGACTCTGGAAGAGAAGGTGGCCGGCCTGTTCATCATTACGCCGGAACAGCTGACCGGCGTGGGAACGGCCGTACAGGCGGGAGAGAGCACCAGAGAAGCCCTGGAACAGTATCCGGTGGGAGGACTGGTCTATTTTGTAAAGAATATTCAGTCGGAGCAGCAGTTAAAGGAAATGCTGGCGAACACGGCTTCCTACAGCCGTTATCCGTTGTTTCTAGGCGTGGATGAGGAAGGCGGACAGGTGGCGCGCGTGGCGAAGACGCTGGGCCTTGAAAACGTTGGGCCCATGGCGGAGATCGGCGCTTCGGGAGACGTAAATGCGGCGTATGCGGCGGGAGCCACGATCGCTTCTTATCTGAAGGAGTATGGATTTAACCTGGATTTCGCGCCGGTGGCTGATGTGCTGACGAATCCGGACAATACGGTGATCGGGGACCGGTCCTTTGGAAGCGATCCTGCGCTGGTCTCTCAGATGGTCGCAGCTGCGGTACAGGGATTTCAGGAAAACGGCGTGAGCGCATGTATCAAGCATTTTCCGGGGCACGGAGATACGGCGGGAGACTCCCACGACGGTCAGGTGGAAACGGACAGAACGCTGGAGAAAATGCAGACGGCGGAATTTCTCCCCTTTACGGCGGGAATCGAAGCCGGAGTGAACATGGTGATGGTGGGACATATCTCCGCGCCAGGTCTGACGGACGGGGATAAGGTTCCGGCATCCATGAACGAAAAGATCATCACGGATGTTTTGAGAAAACAGCTTGGCTATAACGGAATCGTCATTACGGACGCCATGAACATGTCGGCCATCTCCCAGTATTATACGGCGGATGAGGCTGCGGTCAGGGCGCTGAAGGCAGGAGCGGACATGATCCTGATGCCGGAGGATTTTGTCACGGCCTATGAGGGGGTGATCGCTGCCGTGCAGAACGGTACGATTGATGAGGCGCGGATCAACGATTCCCTGACGCGGATTTTGCGCGTGAAATACGGGGAAGAATTACAGCAGTAAGCGGCAGGTGGTCCATTCTGAATTGACTGTGAATAGGAACGGCGGTAGGAAATCGGAATAATAATTGAAAAAAAGTTGTTGACAATTTTGTAAAGTTCATGTATAGTGATACTTGCCCGTTGGGAAGACGGCGGGCAGGTTGAAAATGCGATAGTGGCGTAGTTGGTAACGCGCGACCTTGCCAAGGTCGAGACCGCGGGTTCGAGCCCCGTCTATCGCTCTTGTGGAGGAAGAAGAAGTCCGGTAGATGCTGCAGACTTCTTCTTTTTTTGTTTAAGATTTTGATTACAGACTGATTACAAAGGGAATACAGCGGGAATACGGATGGCTTTCAGGATGCGGAAAACGGATTCTTAAATATTTCTGAAGTTCATTCCTTTTTGAACGTTTTGTGATATACTGAGTACCATCCTGAAACAGCCGGAAGAGGCTCCCGGAAAGGAGCATGATATATGAGAAAAGATACAGAAAACGAAATGGAACAGATCCAGAAGGGGCTGGAACAGTTTCTGGAGCGAGAGGTGGACGGGGTCAGGGAGGATTCCCGGCCGGAGGACGAAGAGGAGTTCTGGGAGACGGACGCGGAGGACGGCGAAGAGGAGCCGGATTATTTCCCGGAGGATGAGGAGTTCTCCGGGGAAAGGGATGCGGATTTCCTGCCGGATGAGGATTCCTTCCGGGATGAGAAAGATTTTTTCCCGGAGGACGAAGAGGAAGTTCCTGTGGAAAAGAAGAGGATTTCCCGCAGGGAGGCAGAGGACAGGAGCATGGGAAGGCGCAGAGAGCAGAAAGAAGAGAATCAGAGCGGCAGAACCGGGAAGAAGAAAAAGCATTCCGGCCTGAAAAAGTTTCTTATTTTCATATTGATCCTGCTGGCAATTTTTTTCGGCGGGCTGTATCTGGCAGTCGGAGTCGTATATGACCAGATGAATTACGAACAGAATGAAAGTGTGAGCGGCCCGTTAAAGGAGAACGGCGTGACGAGCGTGCTGCTGATTGGAAGCGATTCCCGGACGTCGGGAACGGAAGGCCGGTCGGACGCCATGATCCTGATCACCATCAGCGACCGGACGAAGACGGTGCACATGACTTCGCTGCTGCGGGATATGTATGTGGAGATTCCCGGACATGATGGGAATCGCCTGAATGCGGCCTATGCCTATGGCGGGCCGGAGCTTCTGATGGAGACAATTAATCAGAATTTCGGCACGGGAGTTTACCACTATGCGGTGGTGAACTTTGAAGCCTTTGCGAATCTGGTGGACGCGGTTGGAGGCGTGGAGCTGGAGCTGACCAATGAAGAGGTACAGTGGGTGAACGCCTATCTGAATGAGTACAATGAGCTGAGAGGCATGCCGATGGAAACGGATTATCTGGATACTTCGCTTTCCGGAAACATTCATCTGAACGGCGCGCAGGCGCTGGCTTACTGCAGAAACCGGTATATCGGTACGGACTTCGCGCGCACCCAGAGGCAGAGAAACGTGCTTTCCGCTGTGATGAAAAAGCTTCCCGGCGCGCTGATAACCAATCCGGGCGGGCTGATTAACGGCCTGTTCCCGAATCTGACCACCAACCTGACACAGGGGGAATGCATGCGGCTTGCGATGATGGCAGGAAAGCTCCTGACCTATGATATCGTGCAGGACAGCCTTCCGCTGGACGGCACCTATTCCAATGCGACTATCCGGGAAATGTCGGTGCTGCAGGTGGATTTCGATCAGAACAGAGCCTATATCAGAAAGGAAATATACGGGGAGGAATAAAAGGCTGCGTTTCGCCCGTAGAGCCGGGAGAGCGGGAAGCGTAGTGGAAACGGAATAAATAAATTTGCCGCTGTCGTCATACCATGTTATACTGGGGTATGGGCAGTGGCATTTTTTATACGATAGGAAATTTCATTTCCTATCGTATAAAAAAGACGCTCCGCTGTGGATGCGCACTCGCGCGAAGGGAAACTATTGCCTGACGGCACTCACGCTCGGCGCGAGTGGTGCGCATGATGCGTACCGCATCAGGGCGCACACTTTTTATGGGGAAGATAGAAGGCGCTAAGGGTGGACCGATGCCGGGACGACACCGGTCCAGAAATGGGAGGAAGGACTATGAAGCTTGTTTTTGTCGGAGCGGATCATGAGGTAACGGGGAGCTGTCATTATCTGGAGGCGGCAGGGATACACATGCTGGTGGATCGGGGGATGGAGCAGGGGATCAATCCTTTCGAGAATGCGCCGCTTCCTGTGCCGGAAGCGCAGATCGATTATGTATTTCTGACCCATGCGCATGTGGATCATTCGGGCATGCTGCCCCAGCTGTATGCGAGAGGCTTTCGGGGACAGATTTTTGCGACGCGGGCGACGGCCCAGCTTTGTGACATCATGCTGCGTGACTGCGCGCACATCCAGCAGCAGGAGGCGGAATGGAAGAGCAGGAAGGCGAAGCGGCATTCGGGTGCGGAGGTGTATGAGCCGCCTTACACGATGGAGGATGCGGAAGGCGCCATTTCCCTGCTGGTGCCCTGCGACTATCAGAAGGAAATCGAGGTCTGCGAGGGCGTCCGGATTCGTTTTACGGACATCGGACACCTGCTGGGTTCGTCCAGCATCGAGGTGTGGCTGAAGGAGAACGGGATCGAGAGAAAGCTCTGCTTTTCCGGAGACGTGGGAAATCTCAACCAGCCGCTCATCCGAAATCCCCAGAAAACGGCGCAGGCGGATTATGTGATCATGGAGTCCACCTACGGGGACCGGCTGCATGAGACTGCGCGTCCCGATTATGTGAAGGATCTGGCGGGGCTTCTTCAGGAGACCTTCGACCGGGGCGGAAACGTGGTGATTCCTTCCTTTGCGGTGGGCAGGACCCAGGAGGTGCTGTATATCCTGCGGAAGATCAAGGAAGAAAACATGGTGACGGGCCACGGGAATTTCCCTGTCTACGTGGACAGCCCGCTGGCGGTGGAGGCCACGGAAATTTTTGAACGAAATGAGTATGAGTGCTTTGACGATGAGGCGATGGAACTGGTGCATCAGGGGATCAATCCGCTTTCCTTCCCCGGACTGAAGCTTTCCATCACCAGCGACGAGTCGAAGGCCATCAATTTTGACGAGACGCCGAAGGTGATCGTTTCCGCGTCAGGTATGTGCGAGGCCGGGCGGATCCGGCATCATCTGAAGCACAATCTCTGGCGGCCGGAATGCACGATCCTTTTCGTGGGCTATCAGTCCGTCGGCACGCTGGGAAGAAAGATTCTGGAAGGCGCGGAGGAAGTGAAGCTGTTCGGAGAGACGGTGGACGTGAGAGCCTCCATCGTGGCCTTTAAGGGGATGAGCGGACACGCGGATAAGAAGGGGCTGATCGACTGGCTGTCCGGCTTTGAAGAGAAGCCGCTCCGGGTGTTCATCGTGCATGGAGAGGATGCGGTCTGCACCTCTTTTGCGGAAGAGCTGAGCCGTGAGCATGGATATCGCACATACGCGCCCTACAGCGGCACCCGGTTTGACCTGATTAATAACAGTTTTGAATATGAGGCGGAGCCGGTATGGCGTGAGAAGACCGCGAAGGCGCCGGCGGCAAAGAACAGCGTATACGCGAGGCTGGAGGCGGCCGGAGCACGCCTGCTTGTGGTCATCCGGGACGCGAAGGGGATGGCGAACAAGGATCTCGCCCGGTTTGCGGATCAGATCAACGCGCTCTGCGACAAATGGAAATTATAAACCGGAGGACGGCGCGAACTTTTGTTCGTGCTGGAATGATAGGGCCGCCTGCGGCGGCGTGGAGGAAATATGAGTCTGGCAGACATTACTTTCATCAATATGTGTAAGGACATCCTGGAAAACGGAACGAGCACGGAGGGGGAGAAGGTCCGGCCGAAGTGGCCGGACGGAACGCCCGCCTATACGATTAAAAAATTCGGGGTGGTGAACCGGTACGATCTTTCAAAGGAATTTCCGATTCTGACGCTGCGGCGGACCGCGTTGAAGAGCGCCACCGATGAAATGCTCTGGATCTGGCAGCAGAAGTCCAACAACATCCACGATCTGCACAGCCATATCTGGGATGAGTGGGCGGACGAGGACGGCTCCATCGGAAAGGCTTACGGATATCAGCTGGGCGTGAAGCACCAGTACAGGGAAGGGATGATGGATCAGGTGGACCGGGTGCTTTATGATCTGAAGCACAATCCCTTCAGCCGCCGGATTCTGACGAATATCTATGTGCATCAGGATCTGCATGAGATGAATCTCTATCCCTGCGCTTACAGCATGACCTTCAACGTGACGCAGAAGAAGGGGGAGAGGAGGCTAACGCTGAACGCGATTCTGAACCAGCGTTCGCAGGATGTGCTTGCGGCGAACAACTGGAACGTGGTACAGTATGCGGTGCTGGTGCACATGATCGCTCAGGTATGCGATATGAACGTGGGCGAGCTGGTGCATGTGATTGCGGACGCGCATATTTATGACAGGCATATTCCGATCATTCAGGAGCTGATTGCAAGAACGCCCTACCCGGCGCCGAAATTCTGGCTGAATCCGGAGGTAAAGGATTTCTATCAGTTCACCAGGAATGACGTGCGGGTGGACGATTATGTGACGGGAGAGCAGATCCGGGATATTCCGATTGCGATTTAGGATACTGAAAAACTGGAATGGAAAGGAAGGCTGCAAAGATGAATCTGATAGTTGCTGTGGATGAAAACTGGGCGATTGGCTGCCGGGGAAACCTTCTGGTGCGCATCCCTGCGGATCACAAGATGTTCCGTCAGGAAACGCTGGGGAAGGTGGTTGTGCTCGGCCGCAAAACCATGGATACCTTTCCCGGCGGGCTGCCGCTTGCGGGCCGGACAAACATTGTCCTGAGCGCGAACCCGGATTACCGGGTGAAGGACGCCGTGGTGGTGCATTCGGTGGAAGAGCTTCTGGAAGAGCTGAAAAAGTACGCGGATGAAAACATCTATGTGATCGGCGGAGAGAGCGTGTACAGGCAGCTCCTTCCCTACTGCGACACCGCCCATGTGACGAAGATCGACCGGGCTTATGAGGCGGATGCCTGGTTCCCGGATCTGGATGCGGATGAAGCGTGGGAAATTACCGCCGAGAGCGACGAGATGTGTTATTTTGACACCACTTATCATTTCCTGAAATATGTCAGAAAGGCGCAGGCGACGCAATGATCAAAAGGTATATGACAGATCGGAACATCATTCATGAGGTGGATGAATTCCAGCCGGGCATCTGGGTGGCGCTGACCGCCCCAACGGCAGAGGAATGCAGTCTTGTGGCGGAAACCTATGAAATCGATCCGGCGGACGTGAGGGCGGCGCTGGATGATGAGGAAAGCTCACGTGTGGATGTGAGCAACGATTATTCACTGATTCTGTTCGACATTCCTACCATTGAGTACAGACATAAACGGGAGGCTTATACCACCATCCCGCTGGGGCTGATCCTGACAGGTGAAACGCTGATTACGGTCTGCGGGGAGGAAACGCCGGTTCTGAAGGCCTTTACGCAGAATCTGGTGAAGGAGTTCAGCACGAAAAAGCAGGTCCGCTTTATCTATCAGATTTTCTGGCGCACCTGCCTGCTGTATCAGTCTTACCTGCGAATTGTGGACCGCAGGCGGAAGGAAATTGAAGAACACATCGGCAATGATACGGAGGACGTGGATCTGATCGATCTGCACGAACTGGAATCCAACCTGGTGTACTTCGACACCTCCCTTCGGGCGAATAAGGTGGTGTTTGAACGTCTGGTGCGTTACAACCGGATCAAAAAGTATCCGGAGGATCAGGAGCTTTTAGAGGATGTGGTGGTGGAAAACCAGCAGGCCATAGAGATGACACAGATCTACCGGGACATCATCAAGGGAACCAGGGAGCTGTTAAGCTCCGTCAGCGACAACCGTCTGAACACCGCCATGAAATATCTGGCATCCATCACAATCGTCATGGCAATTCCCACCATCATCTCCGGAATCTACGGAATGAACGTGGAGGAAAAGTGGATGCCTCTTTCAAATACGCCCTTTGGTTTCGGCATTATCTGTGTGGTGATCCTCCTCATCTGCATCATTGCCATCCGCATCCTGCGCAAGAGGAAGATGCTGTAAGGTTTTTGCGGTTCGTGCATTTTTATGCAAAAAAAACTTTGACGCACACGGAAATGGTGCTATAATAACAGACGATATAAAGTAGTTTAATGATGCATCAGATTGAAGTGTGGAAAGTGAGGAATGAGAAAAGTGGAAAAGAAAAACATCGACTGGGCCAATCTTGGCTTTGGCTATATGGTAACGGACAAGCGCTATGTCTCCAACTATAAGAACGGCGCCTGGGATGAAGGAACTCTGACGGATGATGCGCAGGTTGTGTTGAATGAGTGCGCGGGAATTCTGCAGTACTGCCAGGAGGTCTTCGAAGGCCTGAAGGCGTATACGACGGAGGATGGCCACATCGTCACTTTCCGCCCCGATCTGAATGCGGAGCGCATGATTGACAGCGCGAAGAGGCTGGAAATGCCGCCTTTTCCGAAGGAGAGATTCCTGGAAGCCATCGACCGGGTGGTGGCGGCGAACGCAGCATGGGTACCTCCTTACGGAAGCGGAGCGACGCTGTATATCCGTCCCTATATGTTTGCAAGCTCTTCAGTTATCGGCGTAAAGCCTGCTGAGGAATATCAGTTCCGCGTGTTCGTCACTCCCGTAGGACCTTATTTCAAGGGCGGCGCGAAGCCCATCACCCTGTGCGTCAGCGATTTTGACCGGGCGGCTCCGCACGGAACGGGCCATATCAAGGCGGGGCTGAACTACGCGATGAGCCTGCATGCCTGCGTGACCGCGCATGCCAACGGCTTTGACGAGAATCTGTTCCTGGATCCGGCCACGAGAACCTACGTGGAGGAGACGGGAGGAGCCAACTTCCTGTTCGTGGATAAGGAGGGAAAAGTAGTGATTCCCAAATCAGGAAGCATCCTTCCTTCCATCACCAGACGTTCTCTGGTAGTGGTTGCGAGAGATATCCTCGGCATGGAAGTGGAGGAGCGTCCTGTGAAGCTGGAGGAGCTGAAGAATTTTGCGGAGTGCGGTCTGTGCGGCACCGCCGCGGTGCTCAGCCCTGTGGGCAAGATTGTGGATCATGGGAAGGAAATCTGTTTCCCGAGCGGCATGGACGAGATGGGGCCGGTGGTCAAAAAGCTGTACGACACCCTGACCGGAATCCAGATGGGCCGGATCGAGGGACCGGAAGGCTGGGTGAGAAGAATTCTCTGATCCGCAGGGAATCTGTGAGACAGGCGCCTGCGGGCAGCATGCAGAAGCTGCGGCGGGCGCCATGTCAAAAAGAATCTGCATTTTCACAGACAGGAGGGAGAGCCGGAGAAGGGCTGTTCCTCCTTTTTTTCGGTCGTTGGCAGGCGGTAAGGAAGTGTGATATAATGAGCGCAGGCTGGCTCTGACGGGCCGGCGAATGGCGAAAAGGAAGATTTTAATATGGCAGAAAAGTATGACGTAATCATCATCGGAGCAGGCCCGGGAGGCATTTTCTGTGCCTACAGGCTGCTGGAGAAGAGAAAAGAACTGAAGGTACTCATGATAGAGAAGGGAAGGCCCATCGAGAAGCGGGTCTGCCCCAAAAGAAAAACGGGCGTATGCGCGGGCTGTCATCCATGCGCCATCACAACGGGATTTGCGGGGGCCGGCGCTTTTTCGGATGGAAAGCTCTCCCTGTCTCCGGACGTGGGCGGAAATCTGCCGCAGATCCTCGGCTATGAGCGGACGAAGGAGCTGATCGGGGAATCCGACGACATCTATCTGAAGTTCGGCGCGGACACGAAGGTATACGGTGTGGATAAGGAGAAGGAAATCCGGAAGATCCGGCGGAAGGCGATTAACGCGAACCTGAAGCTGGTGGAATGTCCGATCCGGCATCTGGGAACGGAAGAGGGATATAAGATTTATTCCCGTCTCCAGCAGCATCTCATGGAGGAGGGCGTTTCCATGCGTTTCAACACCATGGTGAAGGAAATCCTGGTGGAAGAGGGACGCGCTCAGGGCGTGGTGACGGATGCGGGAGAAACCTTCCTCGCGGATGAGGTGGTCTGCGCGGTGGGCCGCGAAGGCGCGGACTGGTTCAAGGACAAATGCCATGAGATCGGGATTGAGACGGTTCCGGGAACGGTGGATATCGGCGTGCGCGTGGAGGTGAAATTTTATTCCAACCGGGTGGTGGTGGATCAGGATTTTGAAACGAGCATCAAGGGGCTCCGGGCCATCGGGGATGGCGCCGGTGTGACCAGGGGGCTGCAGCAGGCCTCTGCGAACGGGCTGAGCGCGGCGGAAAGCATTCTGAAGAGATTCGGCACGGACAAACAGGCGGCATGCGGTACTTCGGGAGGAAGATATGAATAAAAGAAAAAAAGAAAAAGGGAGAAGGCATTCCCGAGCGGGAGTCCTTCTTCTGGCGTTCGGCCTTCTGTTGTCCCTGACGGGCTGTGCGGGCGGCGAAACGATGGAAATTGTCCTGACGACGGGCTTTCACCGGAACGAGGTCTTCCGGCTGGCGGACCGTTCCTGCAGCCTGGCGGAGCTCATGGTGTATCTGACGACAGAGCAGAATCTGTATGAATCGGTATATGGCAGTGACATCTGGAACGCGGCAGGGGACGGGGAAGCGCTGGAAGAACGGCTGAAGGAAAATGTGCTGGCGAAGCTGTCTCAGGTCAAGGCGATGACCCTGCTGGCGGACAGGCGCGGCGTGACGCTGCAGGCACAGGAGGAGAAGCTGGTGCAGGAGGCTGCGGCGGCGTATCTGGAATCCTTAAGCGATACGGAAAAGGAAGCGCTGGGAGTGACGCAGGAGCTGGCTGAGGGGATGTACCGGGATTACGCGCTGGCGGATAAGGTGTACCGGGAAATCATCGGGGATATCAATCCGGAGATCAGCGATGATGAGGCGCGCACCATTACGGTGCAGCATATTCTGATCCGCACCGTAACACACAATGCGGACGGAACCACGACGCCTTTTTCAGAGGAGGAAAAGGGGCGCTGCTACGAAGAAGCGCTGCGCGTGCGGGAGGAGGCCGTTTCCGGAGAAGCGTTCGAGTCTCTGATCGAGAAGTACAGTGACGCGTCGGAAAGTACGCTCTCCTTTGGAAAGGGGGAGCAGGAGGCAGCCTTTGAGGAGGCGGCTTTCAACCTGGGAACGGATGAAATCAGCGGCGTGGTGGAAATCTCAGAAGGATATGAGATCATCAAGTGCATCAGCACCTTTAACCGGGAGGAAACGGACCGCAATAAGGAAAAAATCGCGGAACAGAGGCGGGATGAGGTGTTCGGTCAGGAATATGACGCCTTTGTGGATTCCCTTCCGCGCAATCTGAATGAGCCCCTCTGGGAGTCCGTTTCCATGATCCGGGACGAAGAAGTGAATACGGACAGCTTTTTCAGGATTTATCAGGAGCATTTTCATCCGGAAGAGCAGGGAACGGCTGGAGACGCTTGACCAGGGCGGCGATGAGTGAAACCGTCGTCCGGCGGCTCTCCGGGTCATCTCCGCCATGCTTCAGGTAGGCATGGAAGGAGCCCTGGATGAGGAAGGTGATCAGCACCTCCGCTCCGGGGGAACCTTCATAATCCGGATATTTTCTCAGAATCAGATCCCGGATGCGGCTTTCCAGCTTTCCGATCAGAACACTTCTGCGGCTGCCGGAAAAGAGGATTTCCAGGAGTCTGGTCTGGCTGGAAAAGGCGCTGAAAATTTCCAGCGTCGCCTGCTCCGGATCATCGAGAAGGGTGTCAGGATGGGGGATGGAGCCGATGATGTTGTCGATCAGCTCATCTTCCATGGATTCGGACAGATCATAAAGATCCGCATAGTGCTGGTAGAAGGTTGCCTTGTTGATGAAGGCTGCCTCCGCCAGCTCTTTTACTGTAATTTTTTCGATGGGCTTCCGGGAGCGAAGCTCGATAAAGGCATCTCTGATATTCATTCGGGTTCTCTGTACGCGAAGATCCATGATTTTCCCTCTTTTCTTTCGATATCGATTTTCGACAGTTTGGAAAAAAAGTTGAATAAACGACCTTTCCGCAGAACTGATGGTGGCGGCAGGCTGCTGAATTGGTTACAATCATTTTAACAAAATAAACGACTATGGTCAAATAAGCAAAGGCCGTTTATTGGCAGGAAAGGAGGAGACTGTCCTCTGTCGGCGGGTATCCGACGCGGATGAGGGCAGCGGAAGCGGTTATGGATATGTATGGATTTTATACCGGGAAAATTTTTGATGCATATGAATTTCTGGGATGCAGGCCGCAGAAGGCGGGCGCGGTGTTTCGGACGTTTGCACCGGCGGCGGAGAAGGTTTCGGTGATCGGCTCCTTCAACGACTGGGAGGAGACGCCGATGGAAAAGGTTTATGACGGAAATTTCTGGGAATGCCTGATCCCGGAGGCGAAGGCGGGGGACATGTATAAATACCGGATCTGGAGGAAGGACGGGAGCTTTCGGGATCACTGTGACCCCTATGGATTCGGCATGGAACTTAGGCCGCAGAATGCCAGCTTTATCCGGGACATGACGGCGTATTCCTTTCATGATTCCGGATGGATGAAGAAAAGAAACGACTGCAGGAAGGGGCCGCTGAACATCTATGAGATACATATGGGCTCCTGGAAGCGGCCCGCTTCCGAAGCGTGTGACAGCGCGGAGGCACAGAAAAAAGCGGTGGAGAAGTGGTATCATTATGATGAGCTGGCAGAGCTTCTCATCCCCTATCTGAAGGAGTACGGATATAATTATGTGGAGCTGATGCCTCTGGGAGAGCATCCCTGCGACGAGTCCTGGGGCTATCAGCAGACCGGATTTTTCAGCCCGACTTCGCGTTACGGGACGGCGGATGAGCTGAAAAAAATGGTGGATCTGTTTCATCAGAACGGAATTGGACTGATTCTTGATTTCGTCCCGGTGCATTTCGCGGTGGATGACTATGCCCTCGCGGACTATGACGGCACCGCACTGTACGAATATCCAAACCGGGATGTGGGGAACAGCGAGTGGGGGAGTAAGAATTTCATGCATTCCCGCGGGGAGGTGAGAAGCTTTCTGCAGTCCTGTGCGGACTACTGGCTGAAAGAATATCATTTTGACGGGCTTCGCATGGATGCGATCAGTAACATGATTTACTGGCAGGGGCAGCCGGAGCGGGGCGTGAATGGAAATGCGGTTTCGTTTCTGCAGTACATGAACGCGGGGCTGAAGGAACGCAATCACGGCATCCTGCTCGCGGCGGAGGATTCCACCAGCTTTCCAGGCGTGACGAAGAAGGCGGAAGAGGGAGGCCTTGGCTTCGATTATAAATGGGACATGGGCTGGATGAACGACACGCTGGATTATTTCCGGACGGATCCGGAGTATAGAGTCCGGGATTATCACAGGCTGACTTTTTCTATGATGTACTATTATGAAGAAAACTATCTGCTGCCCTTCTCGCATGACGAGGTGGTGCACGGGAAGGCGACCATCATCCAGAAGATGAACGGGGATTATGAAAAGAAATTTCCCCAGGCGCGCGCCCTGTACATGTATATGTATGCCCATCCCGGTAAAAAGCTGAACTTTATGGGAAATGAGCTGGCCCATTTCCGGGAGTGGGACGAAAAAAGGGAGCTGGACTGGGGACTGCTTGCCTTTCCTCTGCATGACGGTTTTCATGCGTTCATGAAGGAGCTGAACCGGATTTATCTGGAAACGCCGGCCTTCTGGGCGCTGGATTATGACAGGGAAGGCTTTCGTTGGGTGGACTGTCATGAGGAGGAGAAATGTGTCTATGCCTTCCTGCGTACGGATGGAAAGCAGGAGCTGCTGGCTCTTTTCAATTTTTCAGAAAAGGAGCACAAGGATTTTCCTCTGCTGCTGAACCCGGAGGGACAGGAGAAGAAGGACGGAGCGAAGAGGGAGAAGGGCGGTTATACGCTCTGCCTTTCCAGCAACTGGGATATTTACGGAGGAACGGGGGAGGCTGGAAAAGAACGGGGAAAGCGCATTCGTACAGAGAACGGGACGCTGGCAATCGATCTTCCTGCCTTCGGCGCGCTGTATCTGATGCGGACGGAGGACTTCTGACGCGGGATAAAAATGGAAAAAGGAAAGGGCCGCTGCGGATTTATGGCAGCGGTCCCTTCCTTTTTCAAAGCCTGCAAAAAAGAGAGAGTAAGGATAAAAACCTCCGGTGGATCGCACTGCGGCGGAAAGGAAGATGTCGCTTACGCGACCCGCCGCGCAGGCAATCTTCGATTGCCGGGAGAATCCCGCAAGCGGGATTCTTTTTTTTAAGCTACCCCCGTATTGGAGGAAGCGGAAGAGCCTTCCAGCGTCAGGGAGACAGTCTTTTCCGCATAGCTTCCGCTCGTAATGCTCTGTACGGTGAGGGTTACGGTCTGGCCCGCACTGTAATACTGAAGAAGATCCTGCAGACCGGACACATCGGTCACGCTCCTTCCGTCAACAGCGGTGATCACATCCCCCCTGCGAAGTCCCGCGCTTTCAGCGGCGCTTCCTGCGGTAACATCGGATACATAGACGCCGGTGGGAATGCCGTAGGCTTCCGTTACGCTGGAGGGAACCGTCGTTGCGGTGATGCCGAGGCTTCCGCGGTTCGCTTCATCCACCCGGACCAGCGTGCTTTCATTCATCAGCGTATTGATGATGGAGGAAGCTCTGGTGATCGGGATGGCATATCCCATGCCTTCCACTTCCGTGCTGGCAAGCTTGGCGGAATTAATGCCGATGACTTCGCCGCGCATATTCACCAGCGCGCCGCCGGAGTTGCCGGGGTTGATGGCCGCATCCGTCTGGATGTAGGATGCGGTGGTGCTGTCAGCGCTGTTATCCGCTGCGGTGGTCAGGACCCGGTTGGTGGCGCTCACGATGCCCGTGGTAACGGACTGGCCATAGCCGAGCGCGTTGCCGATGGCAACCACCTGCTCCCCGACCCGGAGCGAGTCGGAATCGCCCAGCGCAGCTGTCCTGATCTGGGACATGGTATCTGCGGAAATGCTGGAAAGCGGTACCGCTATGACGGCCAGATCGTTGGCGGAATCGGTTCCCTTTATATTGGCTTCATAGGCCTGATTGTCAATGAAGGAAACGGTCAGGGAATCGGCGCCCTCCACCACATGGTTGTTGGTGGCGATCAGAAGTTCCGTGTCATTCTGTCCGATGATGATGCCGGACCCCATACTCTCCGTTTCCTGCATCTGGGGCTGTCCGCCGTAGTAGCCGAACATGCTGAAATAATTCTGTACCTCCTGCACGGAACGGTTCGTGATGGAAACGATGGAAGGCATTACCGCTTCAGCCACATCCGCCACGCTCATGGAATCGGAGGAGGCGGAGGAAGCAGTCTGAAGTACCTGTCCGTTTCCGGAATCAGAGGGCTGCGTCGTTCCTGCCGCGGAGCCTTCTGCAGCGCTTCCTGCTGATGCGCTTTCAGTCTGGACCGCCGTATACCCGCTCAGGTAGTTAACGCCCTGGAAGGTGCCTGCCGCAACACCGCCGAAAAGAACGGCGCTCAGTGTGATTGCACCGATCCTCTTTGCGGTGCGTCCGGCTCTGCCGGTATGTTTTTTCTTCCTGGTCTGCTTCGGAGCCTCTGTATGAAGGCCGTTGTTTTCATCACCCATTCCCGTGTTCTGATTTTCATGATACATATTGGAATCAAAGCTGTTAAAATATTCTGACATCGTTGAGATCTCCTTTCTCTGATGGTAATCTGCTTTCTATGGGGGCTCCGGAATCTTCCGGACGCCCTTCTTTGTTTCTTCGCTTTGCAGTATAGCGGCAAATTGTGATGAAAAGGTTTCGAATGTGAGGAGAAATGGTGAAGAAAATGAAAGGAAATTGTGAAGAAGTTATTAGCACTCATTTTAAATGAGTGCTAATTTTCTATTGACATTTCTTATTTCCGGAAGTAAACTAAGTATCAGAGCTGGAAACAACTGTTTCCTGGAAACGATGGTTTTCCGGGAACGGTTATTTCCAACAAAAAGAGAAAGGAACGTGATTGATATGGCAGAGAGGCATGGAAGCCTGTCCATTAACAGCGAAAATATTTTTCCCATTATTAAGAAGTGGCTGTATTCGGACCACGATATTTTCTACAGGGAGCTGATCTCCAACGGCTGTGATGCCATCACCAAGAGAAAGAAGCTGGACGTGATGGGAGAGAGCCATCTTCCGGAGGATTATAAGCCGCAGATCCAGGTGATCGTCAATCCGGAGGAAAAGACGTTAAAGTTTATCGATAACGGACTCGGCATGACGGCGGACGAGGTGGAGGAGTACATCAACCAGATCGCTTTTTCCGGCGCGGCTGATTTCATTGAGAAATATAAGGACAAGTCCGACGACAATCAGATCATCGGTCATTTCGGCCTGGGCTTTTATTCCGCATTCATGGTTGCGGATGAGGTCCATATCGACACTCTTTCCTATAAGGAAGGAGCAGCGCCTGTTCACTGGGAGTGCGACGGCGGCACTGAATTTTCCATGACGGACGGCACCTGGGATCAGGTGGGAACGCAGATCACCCTGTTCTTAAATGAGGACTGTCTCCAGTTCTGCAATGAGTACAAGGCGGAAGAGGTCATTCAGAAATACTGCTCCTTCATGCCCGTAGAGATCTGGCTGTCCAGAGAGAATACGCCGGAGACCCAGACCATCAACGAGGATGAGAAGCTGGATACGGACGTGGTTCTGGAGACCATCCAGCCGGAGAAGAAGGAAAAGAAGGAAGAAAATAAGGATGGAGAAGAGGGCGAAAAGGAAGAGGAAAAGCCTGAACCCGTCCGCCTGAAAATTAAAAAGCGTCCCGTTCTCATGAACGATATTCATCCGCTGTGGACGAAGAATCCCAGCGAATGCCAGAAGGATGATTATATTGAATTTTACAGAAAGGTTTTCCATGATTATAAGGAGCCTCTGTTCTGGATCCATCTGAACATGGACTATCCCTTCAACTTAAAGGGCATCCTGTACTTCCCGAAGATCAATATGGAGTACGAGTCCATTGAGGGCGTGATCAAGCTGTACAACAACCAGGTATTCATTGCGGATAACATCAAAGAGGTCATTCCGGAATTCCTGATGCTCTTAAAGGGCGTGATCGACTGCCCGGATCTGCCGCTGAACGTTTCCAGAAGCGCGCTGCAGAACGACGGCTTCGTGAAGAAGATTTCCGATTACATCACCAAGAAGGTGGCGGACAAGCTGTCCGGCCTGTGCAAGACCTCCCGCGAGGAGTATGAGAAATACTGGGACGATATCAGCCCGTTCGTGAAATACGGCTGCCTGAAGGATGACAAGTTCTGCCAGAAGATGACCGATTACATCCTCTTCAAGGATCTGGACGGCAACTACAAGACACTGCCTGATTGTCTGGAGGTAGGCAAATCCGACCCGGATGAAAAGAGCGAGGCGGCCGTGGATGAAAACGGCGAAAAGGTGGATGCTGAGGTCGTAGAGGATAAGGCTGAGGAAGCGAAGGCCGATCATAAGGAAGAGGAAAAGAAGGAAAAGACCATCTACTATGTGACCGACTTAAAGCAGCAGAGCCAGTACGTGAACATGTTCAGGCAGGAAGGCATGAGCGCGGTGGTTCTTCCCGATCAGATTGACCAGCCCTTCATCAATCAGCTGGAGATGAAGAACGAAGGAATCCGCTTCCGCAGGATCGACGCGGACATCACCGATTCCTTCAAGACCGAAACCTCCGAGGAGGATCAGAAGGAGCTTGACGCCCAGTCTGAAGCCATCCAGAAGCTGGTACGTGAGGCGCTGGGAAATGACAAGCTCACCGTGAAGGTGGAGAAGTTGAAAAACGATAAGGTATCTTCTGTCCTCACCATCTCTGAGGAAACCAGAAGGATGCAGGACATGATGCGGATGTATGCCGCAAACGGCATGGATATGGGCATGTTCGGCGGCGGAGAAGGAGAAACTCTGGTGCTGAACGCAAACCATCCTCTGGTAAAATATGTGATCGAGCATAAGGAGGAGACGGACAACGCCAATGAGAAGCTGATCTGCGAACAGCTCTATGATCTTGCCAAACTGCAGAACGGCCCTCTGGATGCGGAAGCCATGACCCGGTTCGTGACCCGTTCCAATGAGATCATGGAAGTGCTGACGAAATAAAATACGGATGAGAAAGCAGGTATATCGCCTTAAAAATGAGGCGGTATATCTGTTTTTTTACGCAGGAATAAAACCGCTGAAGGCCGGGCAATTTGATCTTGCAGACGTGGGCCGGCAGAGGTAAAATAGCGGAAGAAAATGCTGCCTGTGGCAGCGGAAAAGAGGAAGAAAATGGGAAAAATACCGACCAGGGAAGAAGCCTGGGAGCTTCTGACCAGATACAATCAGGACGCGTTTCACCTGCAGCATGCCGAGACGGT